>NZUK01000034.1 GCA_002701365.1 Flavobacteriales bacterium | reverse complement strand
GTAGGTGATAATGGCTATGTAGTTAATTTAAACTGGGAAATTCCTGTTGGGAACAATTACATACTTACAACAGACACTGATATGAATAACCAAAATTTTGGAGATAACAATCCATTATTAAAAAGAACAACAGACGGACTTCCAAATTTTCCATATAATTTAGATGGTATAGTTGAAATAAATGAAGGCTACTATAATAGCGGTGACAGTCCTGGTTTCTCTACAGACTACTATTACTATTTCTACAATTGGGAAATTAATAATGATTGGAATATTGGTGGGATATCTTGCTACAGCGAGCCTACTGAAGTTAACGTTATAATTGAAGATAATACTGAAATTAAGGAAAATTTTATCAGTGAAAATATTCTCAATACTTTTCCCAACCCAACTGAGAATGATTTAAATATTATTGTTGATGTTGATATGAAAAATGTGAAATTAAGTCTATTTGATCATGTAGGTAAATTGATCAAAGAATTGAGCTGGTTGAGTATTCAAAAAGGTGAGCAAAAAACTATAAATGTATCTGACCTGTCACCCGGCATGTATTTAATAAACTTCAAGAACACTGAGCACAACTTGAATACATCTTTTACAATCAGTAAATAATAGTATGTTTATTAGATTATGTTCTATAATACTATTATTGAATTATAATTTAATTGGGCAAAATCTAGGAAACGTTACTGTTTTTAATACTGAAAACTCAGGTATTTCTTATAATCAAGTTAACTGCATAGAACTTGACGAACAAGGCCACATATGGATTGGAACTCCAAATGGATTAAGTATTTTTAACGAAACCGAAAATAGCTGGATTAACCCATTAATTGAAAGCCAATCTTCACTTACAAACATAATTAGCTCCCTAGAGTTTCACGATTATAGTGAATCTTATCCAGGCATGTTTCTTGGAACAAATCAAGGAATTATTTATGGTTCTTGGGAATCAGAATTCATTGGTTCGATTGGAGAAGGAATTTCATGGTATCTAGAATATGGATCCACATGCAGTCCAAATAGCGGAATAATTAAATCCATACTATATCATAAAGATTCCAATCAACTTTGGGTAGGATCAACAGATGGTTTATGTATAGAAGGATTGGTTGAAGAAGATGATTGGATATTACAAAATACTAATACTGGGTTCTATTCTAATAATATAACTAGTATCCAAATTAACGATAATAGTGACATGATCGGAATTGGCTCAATGAACGGGGGACTGACAACTTATAACGATGCTTTTAATTTTTATTATTCTTCCAACTCTGATATTTTAGATAACACTGTATTTGATTTAGCTTTTGACCAAAATAATAATATTATTACCTGTACTCCACAAGCTGGATTAGGCGTACTGACAGAAAATGGATCTTGGATTTGGTTTAATACTATTAACTCGTCATTACCTACAAATAGTTTAAAGAACATAGTTATAGATAATAATAATGATTTTTGGATAACCACATTAGAAAATGGGTTAATTCATTATACCAATAATACTTTTTACAATTACACAACTGAAAACTCTAGCTTGCCTGATAATAAAATAAATTGCTTAAGATTAGACGACAATAATAATTTATGGCTAGGAGGTGATACTGCTGGACTTATAAAAGTCATTCCCCAAAGCAACAATACCGCTGAATTTAATATTAAAGAAACCAATATTCACCCAACTATTTTTAAAAATAATATAACTATTAATTGTTCCGAAAAAACTAAAATAAAAATCGTAAACTCAAATTTCCAAACAATAAGTTTTTACGAATTAAATACTGGAAATCATATTATAAATACATCTGCATACCCCAATGGCATCTATTTTATTACATGTCAAACACCACATGGAAAAAAAACACACAAATTATTTAAGCCATTTTAATAACTTGAATAGTATGCAATGAGAGCAATTTGATAAATAGATTTTTCTAGAATTGAATACTTAGATTGTTTACCTTCTTTTTCAACTTTTATAATTTTATGCTTTCTTAAAACTGCTAAATGTAACGACATAATGGGCTGATCTATATAAAGATAATTTGACAACTCTGTGACTGTCATTTGAAGATTATCACCTAGAGTAATAATGATCCTTAATCTAATTGGATGGCCTATAGATTTTAAGAGAGCTGCAGACTTAATAATATTATCTTGATTCATACTTTTATATTTTTTTTCTCAATCTAGCAACAGGAAAGTTCATCTGCTCTCTGTATTTAGCAACAGTACGACGAGCAATTTTATATCCCTTGCCTATTAAATAATCAACCAATGCTTGATCGTTTAATGGAGTACTTATAGATTCAGAATTTATTTTCTCCTTAATAATACTCTTAATCTCTTTAACTGAAATACTTTCCCCGTCTTGTCTAGATATTGACTCTGAAAAATAATATTTCAACGGTTTAATGCCATATGGTGTCTCAACATATTTACTATTAACTACTCTGGATATAGTAGAAATATCCATATTAATATCTTGTGCAATATCCTTAAGGATCATAGGATTTAAATCTTTTTCATCACCAGTTAAAAAATATGTTTTTTGCATATTAATAATACTTGACATCGTCGAAATCAATGTTTGCTGTCGTTGATGTATGGCATTAATAAACCACTTTGCAGAATCTAATTTTTGTTTTACAAACAATAACGCCTGTTTATTATCTGTATTAATACTATCTCCTTGCTCTTTATATAAGTGCAGCATATTTAAATACTCTTTACTAACACTTAGAGAGGGAGCGTTCCTGGAATTCAATTGAAATTGCACATCTTCATTATTAATGAATAGCGAAAAATCTGGAATAATTTGTTGAGTATATTTTGTGTGATTCGAACTAGAAGCAGGTTTTGGGTTTAATTTTTCAATCTCTAAGATAGCATTCTTTAATGCAACATCATTTACCTTAAATTTTTCACATATTTTATTGTAATGTTTATTAACAAATTGTTTAAACTGTAAATTTATTACATCGATAGCAAATAATACTGACTCCGTTTGTTCCTTTCTTTTTAGTTGAAGTAATAAGCATTCTTGTAATGTTCGTGCGCCAATACCTGGTGGATCAAAAGTTTGCACAATTGATAATAATTGTTCGACTTCTGAAGACTGTGCAACAAGGTTTTCTTTAAAAACTAAGTCATCAATAATTTGATCAATTGTACGTCTTATATAACCGTCATCATCGATACATCCTATTACATATTCTCCAATTTTGTATTCTTTCTCCTTTAACTTAACTTCACCTAGTTGAGTCTTTAATACATCAAAATGTGTTTGACCTCCAACTATTGGTGCATTTTCATGTACGTCATCCTGAGAGGTATTATTATGATGTAACTTATATGCTGGAATTTCATCATCTGACAGATACTGATCTATGTCAATGTCTTGATTTTCTTCTAAAATATCTTTATCGCTAATTTCCTCTTCTAATGAATCAATATTATTGTTTTCATCATCTAAAGCTGGGTTCGTTTCAATTTCATCTTTCACTTTTTGTTCTAATTCCAAAGTCGATAACTCAATTAATTTCATTAATTGAATTTGTTGAGGAGACAACTTTTGTTGTAATGACTGTTGTAAAGATTGTTTAACCATAAAAATTAAAATTCTACATGTGATGGATATCTAGGAAACGGAATAACATCACGAATATTTGACATGCCTGTCACAAACTGCACAAGACGCTCAAACCCTAAGCCAAAACCACTATGTGGCACAGTGCCAAATTTCCTCGTCTCTAAATACCACCATAATTCTTTTTGAGAAATAGACATTTCTTGCATTCTATTTTTCAAATCGATAAATCTTTCCTCGCGCTGTGAGCCACCAATAATTTCTCCTATACCCGGAAACAAAACATCCATTGCTCTAACAGTTTTTTTGTCATCATTTAAACGCATATAAAAAGCTTTTATGTTTTTTGGATAATCAGTAATAATAACCGGATTATTAAACTCTTTTTCAACTAAAAACCTTTCGTGTTCCGACTGAAAATCTACCCCCCAATCCTGTATAGGAAATTTAAATTTATTTTTTTTGTTTGGTTTAGAATTGCGAAGTATGTCAAAAGCCTCCGTGTAAGAAATCGTATTAAAAGGATTGTTTACTATATTATTTAAAGAATCCAATAACGTGTTTTTTGATCTAAGTTCTTTTTTAAAAGATTGCTCTTCTTTATATTTTCTGTCAGATAAAAATGTAATATCTTCTAAATAATTGCTTAATACATACTTACATCCAAACTTTAAAAGCTGAGTAGCAAGATTAATATTGTCAGTTAAATCCGAAAATGCAACCTCTGGTTCAATCATCCAAAATTCAGCAAGATGCCTTGAAGTATTAGAGTTCTCAGCGCGGAAGGTGGGTCCAAAAGTATAAACTTTAGATAATCCTAGAGCTGCTAGTTCTGCTTCTAGTTGACCAGATACAGTAAGGTTTACTTGCTTTTCAAAAAAATCTTTTGAATAATCAATGTCTCCATTTTTATTAATTGGAGGTTTCATTAGATCTAATGTTGTTACTTTAAACATTTCTCCAGCTCCCTCAGCATCTGCGCTTGTAATAATTGGTGTATGGATATGATAAAAGTTATTAGTATGAAAAAAATTATGAACCGCAAAACTTAACCCATGCCTAATTCTAAAAATAGAACTATACGTTCTGGTTCTAAATCTTAAGTGAGCATTTTTTCTTAAAAAATCTAAAGTATGTCTTTTAGGTTGAATAGGATAAGTTTCTGAATCTGATTCACCTAATATATCTAGTTTTTTTACAATTAATTCAACTGTTTGTCCTTTCCCTTCGGATTTAATTAATTTTCCTGAAACACTAATACTTGTTCCTGTTGTAATCCTGTCAACATATTTATCAATTAAACTCAAGTCATCTATGATAATCTGTAAATCCTTCAAACAAGAACCATCATTTAGCATCACAAAAGCAATATTTTTACTTGATCTTTTGGTTCTCACCCAACCAGATATAACATATTCCTTATTAACCTCTTTATTTTCTAATAGTTCTTTTATTATAATTTTATTCATAAGTGTAAAGTTAATTTATTAGATTCAAAGAATGTGTATTTGAATTTAATTATATTGCAATTTATTTAATTAATTACACGTGAATTCTATTAAAACACCTTTATTAAATAGTATTAATTCTCCAAAAGATTTAAAACTAATAAAAAAAGTAGATCTACATAAAGTTTGTGATGAATTGCGAGACTTTATTATTGACATAGTCTCTGAACATGGTGGACACTTTGGAGCAAGCCTTGGAGTGGTAGAATTAACTGTTGCTCTACATTATGTTTTTGACACCCCAAATGATTTACTTGTATGGGATGTAGGGCATCAAGCTTATGGACATAAAATACTAACAGGCAGAAGAGATATTTTTCATACCAACCGTAAGTATAAAGGTATTAGTGGGTTCCCTAATAGATTTGAAAGTAATTACGATACTTTTGGGGTTGGACACTCATCTACTTCTGTTGGTGCAGCACTTGGAATGGCTGTTGCATCTAATCTAGACTCAAATGATACACGACAACATGTAGCTATAATAGGAGATGGAGCTTTAACAGGTGGGCAAGCTTTTGAAGCACTAAATCACGCAGGAATTGAAAATTCTAATATTCTAGTAATACTCAATGATAATTGTATGTCAATTGACCCTAATGTTGGAGCTCTAAAAGAATATCTTCTAAAGATAAGTAAGTCTAAAACATACAACAAAATTCGAGAGGAAGTTTGGGATTTGTTATCTAAACTAAGTTCATTCGGTGATAGTGCTAAGACTGTCGTTCAAAAGGTAGAGCAAGCTCTTAAGTCTGTTATGTTAAAACAAAGCAATTACTTTGAATCGTTAAATTTTAGATACTTTGGTCCAATCGATGGTCACGATACAATTCAACTTATTAACACACTTAATGATTTAAAAGAAATACCTGGTCCCAAAATACTACATTGTTTAACAACAAAAGGTAAAGGATATAAATTAGCAGAAAAAGATCAAACAAAATGGCATGCTCCTGGACTTTTCGATAAAGATTCTGGAAAGATTAATGTGGCCAATAAAAAAAACTCCCAACTCACTAAATATCAAGATGTTTTTGGGAAAACAATTGTTGAGCTTGCTAAAAAAAATAAGAAAATTGTAGGAATTACTCCTGCAATGCCATCGGGGTCTTCATTAAAATTTATGATGAAAGAAATGCCGAATAGAGCCTTTGATGTAGGTATAGCAGAACAACATGCCGTAACATTTTCAGCAGGATTGGCAACACAGGGGCTTATACCTTATTGTAATATTTACTCTACTTTTCTTCAAAGAGGTTACGATCAATTAATTCATGATGTTGCAATTCAAAATTTACATGTTGTATTTTGCTTAGATCGAGCTGGACTAGTTGGTGAAGATGGTGCAACTCATCAAGGCGTTTTTGATTTAGCATATTTAAGGTGTATACCCAATTTAATTATCGCTTCGCCCATGAATGAAATTGAACTAAGAAACTTGATGTACACGGCTCAATTAAAACAACATTCACCTTTTGCTATTCGTTATCCCAGAGGAACTGGAGTATTAACTGACTGGGAAGTACCTTTTGAAGAAATTGAAATCGGAAAGGGTAATGTAATATCCGAAGGAAGTGACATCGCTGTTATATCTATTGGTCACATTGGAAATATGATTAATAACATTGTCACCGAAATACAGGAGAATAAGATTAATATTGGTCACTATGATATTCGTTTCTTGAAACCATTAGATGAAAAATTATTACATATTATTTTTCAAAAATATAAGTACATTATAACCATTGAAGATGGTTGTTTAAAAGGTGGCTTAAGCAGTGCTATATTAGAGTTTTCTAATGACAATAATTATAAAAATAATATATTTCGATTTGGTGTACCAGATCAGTTTATAGAACATGGTTCACTTCAAGAACAAAGAATAGAATGTGGTTATGATAAAAATAGTGTTCTCAAAAAAATACAAGAAATTATAAATAATTTATAACTTGTACTCCTCCATAAATTTAGTAGTGTAATTCCCCGATTGAAACGCCTCATGATTCATTAACTTTTTATGAAAAGGAATTGTTGTTTTTACTCCTTCTAAAACAAATTCACTCAATGCTCTTTTCATTTTTGAAATTGCCCCTTCTCTAGTTTGAGCTACCGTAATTAATTTAGCAATCATAGAGTCATAGTATGGGGGTATCTGATAACCTGTATAAACATGTGTGTCTACTCTTATTCCATGACCTCCAGGCTTATAAATATTAGTAATTAAACCTGGACAAGGCATGAAATTATTATTTGAATCTTCAGCATTAATTCTACACTCTATAGCGTGTAAAACTGGTTCATAATTTTTTCCTGAAATTTTAATCCCAGCCGCTACTTTAATTTGTTCACAAATAAGATCATAATTAATTACTTCTTCGGTGACCGGATGTTCAACTTGAATTCTAGTATTCATTTCCATGAAATAAAAATTTCGATTCTTGTCAACTAAAAATTCAACTGTCCCAACTCCCTCATATTGAATACTTTTAACTGCTTTAATCGCTGCTTCACCCATTTTATTTCTTAATTTCTGTGTCATAAATGGTGACGGCGACTCTTCAACTAACTTTTGGTGTCTCCTCTGAATAGAACAATCTCTCTCTGACAAATGACACGCATTTCCAAATTGATCCCCAATAACCTGGATTTCAATATGTCTAGGCTCTTCAATTAATTTTTCTATATACATATCATCATTGCCAAATGCGGCTGAAGATTCTTGCTTGGCTTCTGTCCATGACTTCTCAAGATCAGATTCCGACCACACAGCACGCATACCCTTGCCTCCACCACCTGCTGAAGCTTTTAACATTACTGGAAAGCCCATTTGTTTGGCTATTTTTTGAGCTTTCGAAAAATCATCTACTATGCCATCTGATCCAGGGATTACAGGAACACCTGCACTTCTCATGGTTTCTTTAGCAACGGCTTTATCGCCCATTTTACCAATCATTTCAGATGAGGCACCAATAAACTTAATTTCATGTTCATCACAAATTTTTGAGAATTGCGCATTTTCAGCAAGAAAGCCATAACCAGGGTGTATGGCGTCAGAATTAGTTATTTCTGCTGCTGATATAATTTTAGGTATACTTAAATATGATTCTGAACTTTGAGGAGGGCCTATGCAAACTGCTTCATCCGCAAATTTAACATGTAAACTATCTGCGTCAGCAGTAGAGTATACAGCAACTGTTTTAATATTCATTTCTTTACAAGTATTTATTATTCGTAAAGCAATTTCTCCTCTATTTGCAATTAATATTTTATTAAACATCAAATTATATTTTATTAATTTTAACTAGGATCAACTAAAAATAATGGCTGATCATATTCAACCGGCGACATATCATCTACTAATACCTTGACGATTGTACCGGACACATCCGATTCAATCTCATTAAATAATTTCATAGCCTCAACAATACCAACAACCGAGCCAACATCAACAGTATCACCAACATTAATAAATGGATCTTTTTCTGGAGTTGGTCGGCGATAAAAAGTCCCTATAATAGGAGATTTTATCATTATGTGATTTGCATGGTTATCTGTTGATTCAGGAGGTTGGTTATTTTCTTCTGGGGGAGGAGCAACAACCGGAGGAGCAACAACCGGAGGAGCAGCAACTGGAGGAGCAGCAACTAGAGGAGCAGCAACTGGTATGTTGGGAA
Organism: Flavobacteriales bacterium; assembly: GCA_002701365.1. GTDB lineage: Bacteria > Bacteroidota > Bacteroidia > Flavobacteriales > TMED113 > SP256. The sequence continues at coordinate 48,483 of NZUK01000034.1, read as the reverse complement.
CTATCGCTGAGGGTAACTCGGGAACAACCTTACCCTTTGGTGGGGATTTAATACATATTTTTACATCTCCTATTTCTAAGTCAACTTCTGTTGCACCTGACTTAGCAACAAATTTAATTAACTCTTGAATTTGTTTTAGATTCATAAATCGTTATTGTTTAGAATTATATGCCTAAATATAGTATAAAAACTTTTTTTTTGAAACAAAAAGTTTAAAAACACGCAAAAACACGCAAAAACACGCAAAAAAACACAAAAAAATGATAATTTATTAAAAAGAAAATGTTGTTTAAAAATTTTGATGAAAAATGATCAAAATGAATGAAAAATGATCAAAATGAATGAAAAATGAATGAAAAATGATCAAAATGATCAAAATGATTAAAAAATTAATATGCCCACTTTAAATATATAGCCCCCCAAGTAAAACCTCCTCCAAAGGCAGCAAGAATAATATTATCGTTCTTTTTTAACTTGTCTTCCCAATCATGTAAACAAAGAGGAATCGTCGCTGCTGTCGTATTACCATACTTATGAATATTAATCATAACCTTACTCGAATCTAGCTCCATTCTTCTTGCAGTAGCATCAATAATTCTAAGATTTGCCTGATGAGGAACTAACCAATCAACATCTTCCCCTTTTAAATTATTTCGCTTCATAATCTCATCTGAAACATCGGCCATATTGGTAACGGCAAATTTAAATACAGTTTTGCCATCTTGATAGATATAATGGTGCCCATTTTTGACGGTTTCTTGCGAAGCGGGGTTTAAAGAGCCGCCTGCTATCATTTTTAAATACTCGCTTCCTGAACCATCGACCCTTAAAATAGAATCTATCAATCCTTCATCCTTACTGGAAGGCTCCAGTAAAACTGCTCCTGCTCCATCTCCAAAAATAACACAAGTTTTTCGGTCATTGTAATCAACAATCGAAGACATTTTATCTGCACCAATAACCACCACTTTCTTATACAAACCTGAAGATATGTATTTTTGACCACAATCTAACGCAAATAAAAAAGCTGAACACGCAGCTGAAAGATCAAATCCAAATGCTTTCGTAGCCCCTACCTTATCTGCAATCAAGCAAGCTGTGGAAGGGAAAAGCATATCTGGTGTTACTGTAGCACAGATGATTAAATCAATCTCATCTGCTTTTATTCCTGATTTTTTTATTAAACCCTTAAGCGCTTCTGCGCCCATATCTGAAGTTGCTTTCGTTGGATCTTTTAAAATTCTTCTCTCTTGAATCCCTGTTCTTGTAGTAATCCATTCATCAGAAGTGTCAACCATTTTGGAAAGCTCTTTGTTTGTTAAAACATAATCAGGCACCCAGCCTGAAACAGCAGAAATTTTAGCAGCTATATTTTGATTTTTTGTATTCAAAAATAATAGTATAAATTGATATTTAAATATATCTTAAAATACTAAAATAAAAAAGTCTAATAGGGAAAAATAATGGTGATTTTAAAAAATTATTCCGAGACAAGCTTGCCCTTATAATACAACTTACCCTCATGCATATAAGCCCTGTGAAACACATGAGAAACTCCAGTGTTAGGACATATAGCTACAACAGGAGAGTCTGCCTTATAATGAGTTCTCCTCTTATTCCTTCTGGTTTTCGATATTTTTCTCTTTGGATGAGCCATGCTATGTGTTCTCTATAATTAGGTCTGCAAATATATAAAAAAGTTGCAAATATCTATTGTTTTACTTTTGTTTTTAATAAATTATCCAAATGTGACAATCTATTATTGAATAATTCCAAAGAAAATAATAATGAATAAACTAAAGATTTGTTATCTGCCAATCTCTTTCCAGCAATGTCATATGCGACACCATGATCTGGCGAAACTCTAATAGCAGATAATCCAGCAGTATAATTAACCCCCTCTCCAAAACAAATTGTTTTAAATGGAATTAAAGATTGATCGTGATACATCCCCAAAACTGCGTCAAAATTTTTATAACTTTTTGACCCAAAAAAAGCGTCAGCTGAATACGGACCATGAACCTCATGACCATTATTAAACCAACTCATAATTACCGGTTTAATTATACGATCATCTTCGTAACCTATTAGGCCATTATCGCCTGAATGAGGGTTTAAGCTCAAAACAGCGATCTTGGGTTTTGAAATTAAAAAGTCCATCTTTAATGTTTGATATAAAACACTTATTTTATCATCGATTATAGACTTAGAGATTAATCCTGATATATTCGAGATAGCAACATGATTGGTAACCGTTGCTATTTTTAAATCATGACCACATAATATCATTAAGTTTTCTTGATTGTCAAATTGTTTAGATAAAAATTCAGTATGACCAACAAAGTCTTTTTTTACTAAAGATATATTATGCTTGTTAACAGGTAATGTGAGAATTACATCTGTAAGATTTTTTTTTAAATCACTAACCGCAAGACTTAATGAATCAACAGCTATTTGAGCAGCAAACTTAGTACTTTTACCTAAGCTCAACGGAATATCTTTTGCTGGAAAATCAATAATATTCATCTTATTCATTAATGCATCTTTTGGCTTCTTAATTACATGAAATTCAAAATCCTTTATTTTTAGAACACGCAAATAAGCATTCATAGTTTTCACCGGAACATATAGTACCGGGACGCATCTATCAAATAATTTTTCTGTAGCAAATGAATTTATTAATACTTCTAATCCTATACCATTAATATCCCCACATGAAATACCTACAATAACCTTATTTTTATCTCTCATTACTTTGAGCTATAAAGTATGTTAGTAATCGAACAGCTACACCTGTCCCCCCTTCTTTATTGTAATGATAATTTTTTTGCAAAAATGCAACACCTGCTATATCAAGATGAATCCAAGAATAATCAACAAAATGTTCTAAAAATTTACCCGCTGTAATATGACCCGATTCAGGTCCTCCTAAGTTTTTTAAATCCGCAACAGAAGATTGTAATTCATCTTTATAATCGTCCCAAAATGGCTGAACAGCAACTCTTTCTCCAACAATATTCCCAGAAGATAACAATCTTTTCATGTTGTCACTAAAATCTGTAAAAATCATTTTTTGATGATTCTCCATGGCAACTAAACCATGTTTTCCAACAGACCTAGACGCTGCACCAGTCAATGTAGCTATATCAATAACAAGTTCTGGCTTATATCTTTTCGCATAATGAAGAGCATCCGCTAAGATTAACCTTCCTTCCGCGTCTGTATTTAACACTTCTACTGTACTCCCATTCATCATTGTAATAACATCTCCCGGCACATAAGCATCGCCTCCCGGCCTATTTTCCACAGCAGGTATCAGGCCAATTACATAACAATTTGCTTTAGATAAAGCCAAGGCATAGATAGCCCCTATAACAGCAGCAGCCCCCCCCATATCACACTTCATCATATCCATAGAATTAGGAGTTGGTTTTAAGCTCAAACCTCCCGTGTCATACATCACTCCTTTTCCAACTAAAACTATAGGACTTTTGCTTTTTGTCACGTTAGACTTATATGTCAGAATATTGAAGGTTGGCTTTGCAATAGAGCCCTGATTCACGCTTAAAACTCCACCCATTTTTAATTGCTTAATCTTTTTTTCATTAAAAACTTCTAATTTGAAACCAGCCTCTTTGGAAAGGCTCTCTATTCTGGATGAAAGTTTTTCTGCGTTTAAATGAGAAAGTGGCTCATTGACTAAATCACGAGCAATACAGGCGCCTTTAACAGATGCATATGTGATTTTACTATCAAAATTTGTGTCCAATTTAAAAGAAATATCATCTACACTAGTCTTATGTGTATTAAATTTATAATTAGCAAGTGTGAACCCTTCCAAAAAATTATCCAATACTCTTTTATTTTGATATTTAGAATCATCCGAATAATGAACACTAATACTGTTAAATTTATGTGTTTTATGATATGCTTTATTTAAAGCAAGGAGAAATGAATGAATTTCAGCACCTGCTCTTCTTATCAAATTACTATCTATTTCTAAATTTTCTTCTTCAATCAAGGAATAACTTAAAGGCATCAAGCACATTACTGAATGCTCGCCATTTACATGCCAATTTATTTTTTTACACTCTGCATCTTCACGCAATATGATTTTAAATTTCATATAATTATTATTTTTTTAATTTACTTTTGCTTCTAAAATAGATAAAAAAATGTTTACAGGAATTATAGAAGAAGTTGGAATAGTAAAAAAAATTAAAAAAGAGCAAAAAAACCTTATAATTGAAGTAAGTGTTTCTTTTTTAGAAGAAGTTCAAATTAATCAAAGCATAGCTCATAATGGCGCCTGCTTAACTGTTTCAAAATTATCTTCGGATTCATACACTGTGTGTGCCGTGACCGAAACCATTGAAAGAACAAATATATCATCATTAAAAGAAGGTGACGGCATAAATATAGAGCGCTGTCTTTTAATCGGAGCAAGATTAGATGGGCATTTTGTTCAAGGGCATATCGATTGTATTGCAAAATGTACTAAAATAAAGGACTTAGATGGTAGTTGGATGTTTCAATTTCAATACCCTAATCATTATCAAAAGTATTTAGTAGAAAAAGGATCTATCTCTGTAAATGGTGTCAGTTTAACCATCTCTAAAATTAACGACCATAACAATACCTTTGAAGTTAATATTATTCCGTATTCTTTCGAGCACACAACCTTTAATTTAGTTCAAGTTTCTGATTCTGTAAACATTGAATTTGACATCATAAGTAAGCAAATTGTAAGATTGGGTAAATAACCTCACTATCTTTTTATTCCGAAAAGATATGAATTTCACCTGAATAAAACTCCTTTTGTTGAAGAGCAGTATTATAAACTTCTAATGTGTAAAAATAAACCCCATCAACAACATAGCCTGAGTTATGATCTAGAAATCGACTAGGAACAATACTTGAATTTGATCTTTCACTGTATGTTGTTCGACCATCCCACCAATCACCGTTTAAACCATAATTATGATTATTATAAACTACTGAACCCCATTTATTATAAACATAAAATACACTCTGTGTATATATATTCGGATTCAAATCTACAAGCTCAAAAATATCATTCACACCATCACTATTGGGAGAAAAAATATTAGGGACATTTAAGGGGCATGATACACCTACCGAAATATAACTAATTGTATCACAGAATGAATATGAAAATGAATATACACCATATTCAGGGACTATCACTTGAGTGTTATTGGAATAAGGGTCTAAAATTTCTGAATAAGAAGGGCCCGAAATTTGCTCCCATATACCACTCTGACCATCACCGGGCACTAAAGCATATAAATCAATATTATATAAACAGTATTGATGATCTGACGCAATCAAATTAGCCTGCGCAGTTGTAAAATTTAAATTTAAAGGATCACTACTTATTCCACATTGATCAGTAAATATAATTTGATAGTCTCCATAATCACTTACAGAGACCAAGGCTGTGTTTTCACCTGTACTTTCTATACTAATACTGTTTCCTTCTGAGGAACTACCAAGCCAATTGCCTTCAAATTCTGAGTCTACATATATTTCAGTATCGAAAACACAGTATATCGTGCCCGGGTCTTCAATAGATGGTGAACTAATAACCATATCAACTTGTAAACTAGCGACAGAGTTACAACCATAATAATAAAAAGTATATAGGCCATAATCATCTACAGAAACTGAAGTGTTTGTGGCATTCTGATTAGAAAATGTGGCATTCCCGGGACCTTCAAATTCCCAATAACCTGGATCACCATCTATTTCAGCAGATAAATTAAAATCATCCAAACAATATGATAATTCTGGTCCCGATAAAACTGGCGGCTCCGAAGCCATATTTATAGTTTGAGAATCATACCCGCCATTACAACCTTCAAATGAGAATACATAAGTTCCATAATTTTCAACTTCTGCAAAAGTATTTAGGCTAGTTGGATCATCTATATATACACCTTCTGAGGGAGTAACAGACCAAACTCCCTCTCCACTTTGCACAGAGACTACTAATGGTATTTGATCTAAACAATATATTGTTCCTGGATCACTAATTGTTGGATCACCACTTATAACTAAGATTGTAACCTGATCTACACTAGTGCCACATTCATTTTGAAGTGTCCAACTAAAAGTATTGGCACCAAGAGATAGATTGGAAACAGTAGTAGACTCGTTATCAAATTCTACAATTGTCCCCTGACCCTCAATGACAGACCAAAATCCTGATTCAGTATCTAAAGCAGTATTAGCTGAAAGAGAAATTTGTGTATCACAAATTTGAACATCATCTCCAGCACTAGCAACACTAACATCAACACCATCGATACCAATAGTAAAAAATTCTTCATCCCCCTCTATTAAACAACCATTAGAGTCAATAATAGTAAAATAATAATTGCCCGCAGCAAGTGCATTAAACGTTAACTCGGAACCATCTTGGGAATCGATGATTCCTAAGTCATTTCCAATGATCGTGCTAAAGGGTGCTGTGCCGCCAGAAATACTAATACTAATCGAGCCATCATCACTATTACAACCAGCATTAATAATACTAGTAATTGTAGTTAATTCTTGTGGCTCTGATAAATTAAAAACCAATTGTTCGCTAACACATTCAGTATTATTATCTATAATATTAACCGCATAAGAGCCTGAAGATAAATTCTGAAAAATAAAATCACTGTCACTTGATACCTGTGAGTCAATTAAGTCATATTGTTCAATGACAGATACAGATCCGGATCCGTCATTAACATCTACATAAGTAACAGAATATATTTCATATGTCCAGTCTCCGTCATTAGGAGCCAAAACCTGAATAGTTCCATCAGAAGCATTATAGCATGTGGCGTCTGTCTCACTACCGTTAATTGATAATTCTTCAAAAGTAATATTTACATCATCACCTTCAATACCTCCCTGAAAACCACACCAATCACCTGCAGATCCGCACAAAGATGCACCTGCAGTATATGTGACATCTCCAGCTGGAAAAACTGTAATCTCACCTCCCGTACCTATTTGATTGCCAAATTCATCTTGCCAAATAATATCAGTCCCAGCAACTGCTGGTGAAAACTCAATATTTTCTATTATATAATCATTATCTCCGTTTGGAATAAAGCGCCAACCATCATTCTCACAGGTCCACTGATTAGGATAGTTTCTTTCTACTCCATCAAGACCTGTAACAGGATGAGCAATTGTGCCATCAGAATTATGTAGTGCATGAATAGCAACCCCTCCATTCCATGTTGTACACAATACTTTTTGAGCAATATGTGTTTCTACAACATTTGTAGTTTCATAAAGTTTAATTTGACTGGAATAACAAATATCTGTACAAGAAAACATAGGTATTCCACAGAAAGACGCAATAAAAACACGATTTGGAGCCTCCCCAATAGTAGCATACTGAATCGTCCCATTTCCATTTACTCCAGGGTAAATATCCTGCCAAGGGCATAATATTGCGTTTAGAGGTGCATCGAAATTGTTAGGAACGGCTGCATTTATTGCCCAACCCGAATAACCGCCAGCATTAGCTGTGTTAAAGGATAAATAATTATTTGAAGACAATACAACTTGGCTATAGGTATTGCCATAAAAAACAAAATCAAAACCCATATCAATAACCCCACCAAACATATCATCCGAGTAGATATTAGCATCTGTTAAGTCAACTGCAAAAGAAGTCGCGGTTAAAGTTACTGCAACATCACCTTGCTGCCCATCACATATAACCACATCATCAGAAGCTATTACTTGCGAAAAGCAAATATGACTAATTAAAAAAAATAAAATACTAATTAAACATCTCATGTTGACACCTCCTTCTAAAACTCTATTACCAAATATAATAAAATGCATACTTAAAAACTAAATATGTCAGTTATAAAAGCTAAATTTACAAGTTGATATATGTCTAATAGAAAGAAACAAATTCGTAATTTTTGCATAATTGCACATATTGACCATGGTAAAAGTACTTTGGCAGATAGATTGCTAGAATTTACAAAAACTATCTCTAGTAGAGAAAGTCAAAACCAGTTGCTGGATGATATGGACTTAGAAAGAGAGAGAGGTATTACTATAAAAAGTCATGCAATACAAATGGAACATGAACATAATGACGAACAATATATTCTCAACCTTATTGATACTCCTGGTCATGTTGATTTTTCTTACGAAGTTTCGCGATCTATAGCCGCTTGTGAGGGAGCGTTATTAATAGTAGATGCTGCACAAGGTATTGAAGCACAAACAATCTCAAATTTATATTTGGCGCTTGAAAATGACTTACACATTATACCCGTCTTAAATAAGATTGATTTAGAAAGTGCGAATAAAGAAGTTGTGAAATCACAAATTGTAGACTTATTGGGTTGTGAAGAAAGTGAAATAATCGGAACATCAGGCAAAACAGGAGAAGGAGTTCCTAGCGTTATAACTGCAATTATTGACAAAATTCCTCCACCAAAAGGAAATGAATCTGGGGAATTACAAGCATTAGTTTTTGATTCTGTTTATAACCCTTTCAGAGGAATTGAAGCATATGTTAAAATAGTGAACGGATCATTAAAAAGCGGTGATAAAGTTAAGTTTTTTGCAACAGGAAAAGAATACCAAGCGGATGAAGTAGGAACTTTAAAGTTAGAAAAGCAGGCTAAAAAGGAAATTGAAACCGGGGACGTTGGTTATATTATCTCAGGTATCAAAAATGCAAGCGAGGTAAAGGTTGGTGACACAATTACATCAGTACATAATCCCTGCGCAAACCCAATTGCTGGTTTTGAAGAAGTAAAACCAATGGTTTTTGCTGGAATTTATCCTGTAGATACCGATGACTATGAGGAGTTGCGAACATCAATCGAAAAATTGCAACTCAATGATGCTTCATTAACATTTGAGCCAGAATCATCAATTGCGTTAGGATTTGGATTTCGATGTGGTTTCCTTGGCATGCTACATATGGAAATTATTCAAGAAAGATTAGAGCGAGAATTTAACATGACCGTGATTACCACCGTGCCTAATGTCTCATATTATGCCGACACAAAAAAGGGGGGCAATATCAAAATTAATAACCCCTCTGATTTTCCGTCACTAGACCAGATTGAAAGAGTAGAAGAGCCATATATAAAAGCTCAAATTATTACAAAAAGTGATTTTATTGGGCCTGTCATGAACTTATGTATAGAAAAAAGAGGAAACCTGACGAATCAAGTATACCTCACAACTGACAGAGTAGAATTGAGCTTTTCAATGCCACTTGCTGAGATTGTATTTGACTTCTACGATAAACTAAAAAGTATATCAAAAGGCTATGCGTCATTTGATTATCAAGCTGATGGTTATAAGGAAACTCACTTAGTTAAACTAGACATAATGCTAAACGGTGAGCAAGTAGATGCTCTATCTTCTCTTCTACATAGAAAACATGCATACGAAATTGGAAAAAAAATATGTGTTAAATTAAAAAGTCTTATTCCAAAACAACAATTTGATGTCGCAATTCAAGGTGCCATCGGATCTAAAATTATTGCTCGAGAAACAGTAAAAGCATTAAGAAAAGATGTCACTGCAAAATGCTACGGAGGCGACATAACACGAAAACGGAAATTATTAGAAAAGCAAAAGAAAGGAAAGAAAAAAATGAAACAAATTGGTAGCGTTGAAATACCTCAATCTGCATTTTTAGCGGTCTTAAAATTGAATGATTAAAATATGCTTTTTATATTTATCTAAATTTAAAAGACCAATAACTAAATTAAATATCTGAATTATGGCTGGAAAAACGACAAAAAAAACTACAAAGAGTAAAATAACTAAACGAAATATAAAACCTAAAAAAAGTGTCAATAAAAAAGAAGAAAACTCATTTGGCATGATGATGCTTATAATTACCGGCGTTGCGCTATTAATATACTTTGCATCCAATATCACTGTTGAAGAATCTGAGTCAAAACGTGGACTATTATTTGAAACTAAAAGCGAAATTTCTGAAGACTCCTTTACAATTTCTGGAAAAACTTACTCTTCGAAAGAAGATGCATATAACACCCTAAAAGAAATTCCACAGACTATGAGAACGAGTGAGGAGATTTTATTTGTAGAAACATGGGTAATTTCCTTAGAAGAATATAACTAAATGGCTGGGCATAGTAAGTGGGCAAATATTAAACATCGTAAAGGTGCTCAAGATGCAAAAAGAGGTAAAATTTTTACCAAAATAATAAAAGAAATTTCTGTTGCTGTTAAAGAAAGTGGAGATGATATTAATTCTAATCCTAGATTACGAACTGCAATTCAAAATGCTAAGGGGGTAAATATGCCTCGAGAAAACATTGAAAGAGCAATTAAAAAAGCAAGTGGTAGCGATGCGGACACCTACATGGAAGTAACATATGAAGGATATGCTCCAAATGGTGTTGCAATTTTTATAGAATGCACAACAGATAATATCAACAGGACTGTTGCAGATGTAAGGGCAGTATTTAATAAAAACGGAGGTGAACTTGGAAAAAATGGATCTCTAGAATTTTTATTTGATAGAAAAGGTCTATTTCTTATCAAGAAAGATGAGATTAATATGAATATAGAAGATTTGGAAATGGAACTCATTGATTTTGGGTTAGAGGAGTTTGAAGTTCAAGAAGATTTATGCACTTTACTGTGTAGTTTTGAGAAATTTGGAACAATGCAGGACAAATTAAATGATCTGACGATTACTGTGCAATCTGCTGAAATTCAACGTATTCCACATGACACTAAAAGATTAAACTTAATCGAATCTATTAAGATTATGAATATTGTTGAAAAATTTGAAGAAAATGATGATGTCCAGCAAGTTTTTCATAATTTAAATATTTCTGAAGAATTAATTTCTGAATTAAATAATTCATGACTGAACAAAAAAGAAACGTATTAATCATAGGGTCAGGTGGGCGTGAACACGCTATCAGCTGGAAAATTAAGCAAAGTGCGCTATTAAAAAATTTATATGTTGCACCAGGTAACTCGGGTACTGCACAGATTGCAGAAAATTTAAACATAAACCCTAGTAATTATAGCCAATTAAAAACAACAATTATAAATAAAAATATTGATTTGCTAATTGTTGGACCTGAAGTACCACTAGTAGAAGGAATCCATGATCAATTAAAAGCAGATGATGACTTAAGGGAATTAAAAATAATTGGTCCCAAGAAAAAGGGTGCAATGCTAGAGGGCAGCAAGTTGTTTGCAAAACAATTTATGCAGAAATACAATATTCCCACAGCTGGATTTCAGCATTTCGATGCAAATAGTATTAAAGATGCAAAACAATTTATGCAAAAAAACACTCCTCCATTTGTCATTAAGGCAGATGGACTAGCAGCTGGAAAAGGTGTTTTTATATGTCAAGAATTACAAGAAGCTTGCGATATATTAGATGAAATTATTGTTAATTCGAAGTTTGGTGAAGCTGGGAATCAAGTAGTTATTGAAGAATTTTTAGAAGGCATTGAGCTATCAGTGTTTATATTAACTGACGGTGTTAATTATAAAATTTTACCCGCTGCAAAGGATTATAAGCGAATTGGAGAGAATGACACTGGACTAAATACCGGAGGAATGGGTGCAGTGTCTCCAGTCCCATTTGCTGATAAGCAATTCATGGCAAAAATTAAAAATAAAATTATTGAGCCTACCCTAGAAGGTTTAAGGATAGAAAAAATAGCATACAGTGGTTTTATATTTTTTGGACTTATTAAGGTTAATGACGAACCTTTTGTTATTGAATATAATGTCCGACTTGGAGATCCAGAAACTCAAGCAATAATGCCAAGAATAAAATCTGATTTCTTAGATGTTCTATTAAAAATAGATTCACCAAAAGAATTTGAAGATCATGTATTAGAAATTAGCTCAAAGTCTGCATCTACAATTATTATTACTTCTGGTGGATACCCAGAAAAATACACTAACGGCTACACGGTGTCAGGATTAGAAAAAATAAAAAATTCTCATGTTTTTCATGCAGGTCTAAAAATAGAAAATGACACATATAAAACTAATGGTGGAAGAGTGTTGGCAATTACCAATTGTGCTAAAAATTTAAAAGAGTCTCTAACTCTCAATTATAAAGATGTTTGTAACATTAAATTTGAAAAACTATATTTCAGAAAAGATATTGGACAAGATATTGTTAAATAAACTTTTTTAAAGAAATGAAAAAAGCTACCGAAAATAATATAACAAGTAATAAATTGAAGTAATTGCCTAAAATAGGTAAAACAAAAAATGATGTTTGAAACAAATCACCTAACCAATAAAAAAATTGCGTCATTTTTTTAATTTTTAATAAAAATCGAAGTTAATATTTTATTTGCAATGTTAAAAGTCAGTATGTTTTTATTTATCAATTTTTTAAATAGTATTGCGTACAATAGTATTGTTCTAAAACAAAAAACTATAAAAAAGCCTAGTTATTTAACTGGCTTAATTTATTTTACTCTCTCCCTGCCTCTTGCTAATTTAGAAAATAGTTTAATAATTATGATCTCTTCTTTTTTATTGATTGGCTTATATGGCAATACTATTAACTTAACTCAAATACATGAGGTAAAAAAAACCATACTAAAAATAAGTTTTTTCTTAGCTTGCCTATTAATTATTGATTTCAAGTTTATTTTATTTTATCCATTAATACTCGGAACATTATTTTATTATCAGCAATTCAATTGGAAAAACTGTATAATTCAATTACTTAGTATTATATATGTATTTGGTACTTTCTATGCATTTGACTTTCTATTTTTTTCTTCAAATACCTGGGGATTTGAAATGACGCAAAACATAAATTATCTTAAAATATTTAATTATCCAATTATAATCACATTATTGATAAGCTTGGTATTAGCATATAGCGAATTAAATAAAAATTTTTATAAAAAAACCGAAAGCTCTAAAAAAGGATTTTATATATTATTTTGTTTTTTCCTAATTACCTTAGCATCTGTGATTTTTTTCAGATCATTTAATTTGGCCTATGTCATTACGATTCCTGCGACAATTGTTATTTCAAACTATTTAATATACACTAAGTATAAAAAGTTTCGTACATTTTTATTAGGTTTGTTAATTATAGTATTTACTCTAAAATTTTTATACCCATGACTTTTGGCGTAGTTGTATTTCCAGGATCAAATTGTGATGAAGACGCAGTCCATGTATTACAAAATATATTAGGACAAAAAGTTGTAAAACTATGGCATAAGGATACTGATTTTCAAAATATTGATTTTATTATCTTACCTGGTGGGTTCTCTTACGGAGATTACTTAAGATCTGGTGCTATTGCAAGTTTTTCTCCAATTATGACCAAAATAATTGAATTTGCTAATAATGGCGGCTATGTGCTCGGAATTTGTAACGGATTTCAAATACTATGTGAATCAAAATTACTACCTGGCACATTAATTAGAAATCATAATCACAATTTTATTTGTAAAAATATATTTATTAAGCCGCAACACAATTTAACTATACTTACTGAGAGGATTGACTCTAATCAAGTATTTAAAATTCCTATAGCACATGCAGAAGGTTGTTACTATGCAGATGAAAAAATACTACAAGAAATAATTGATAATAAACAAATTATATTTAAATACTGTACTGAAGACGGTGAAATAAACTCTCGAGCAAACCCAAATGGCTCATTAAAAAATATTGCTGGCATATGTAATGCAAAGCGAAATGTGTTTGGCATGATGCCTCACCCCGAAAGAGCTTGTGATAAAAATCTTAGTAATGAAGATGGGAAAATTATTTTAGAGCAAGCAATTAAAATAATGCAAGATATGGGGAAGTAATTAATTAATATTATAGCACCGATTAATTACATTTTTAATCACTTCCCCACCCCAATACTATCTCTAAATAGTATATATCAAAATCTATGCCAAAGTATTTAAAGCTTTCTTTTATAATCTGTAGATTAAGAGTATAATTTATTTTTTTGGATATATTTTAAAACTAATTTATGTAAAAAACCATGTGATGTCTTAAGGTTTATATGCTCTCTAATATATGAAGAGCTAATGTCAAAATATTGTCCTGGAATACACTTGATCCCCTGTGTGGGATATTTTTTTCTCTTATAAACATGTATTGTAAAATTATCTAAGATATATTGATGGCTTTCCCATTTTGATAAGTTAGCATAATTATCTGAACCCATAATTAGAGAAAACTGTTTGTGAGGGTGTTTATGCTTTAGATACTGTAATGTATTTACTGTATAGTTCGGAGAAGGCAAGCTTAATTCAACATCTGATACGGAAAAATTGGTGTATTCATTAACTGCAAGCTTTAGCATATTAATTCGATCATTTATCAAACTAACTTCTCGATCAATTTTAAATGGACTCATCGGGGTGATGACAAACCAGACTTTGTCAGCAAGATTATTTAATAGAATATTGTGGCCTATTTGTATATGACCCAGATGAACTGGATCAAATGTGCCAAATAATAATCCAACTTTCATGATACTATAAATCTATGAATTAAACCATAAATTTCTGATTTCGATTTATCAAGATCGTCATTTAATAACTGATGATCCATTTTTTTACCCATTTCTATTTCTTCCTCAATTTTATCAACCCTAAATTGTAAAGCTTTTTTTGACTCTGTTTGACGTTTAATTAATCTTTTTTTAGCAATATCAATAGAGGGAGCCTTAATAAAAATACCAATTGCCTGACTCTTAAAGTATTTTTTTATTGTGTATGCACCTTGAATATCTACATCAAACAAGAGGTTTTTACCGTCCTTTAAAATTTGCATAGTTGCATTTTTTAAGGTTCCGTAAAAATGATCTTTATACACCTCTTCCCATTCTACAAACTCATTTTGATTTATTTTTTTATTAAACTCCTCAATAGAAAGAAATATATAATTTTGACCATCTATTTCTGATGCTCTCTTTTTTCGTGTACACGCAGAAACTGAAAATGTTAAATTTAATTCTTTACAGCTCAATAAATAATTAACTAGTGTTGTTTTACCTGAACCACTTGCACCTGATATAATAATAATTTTAGGGACTCTTGACATTATAAGATATTTAGCAGTTGCTCTTTGGTTTTTTCTATTTCTTCTTTCATTACAACAACTCTTTTTTGTATTTCAAAATCGTGTGCCTTGGAACCGATAGTATTTATTTCTCTTAAAATTTCCTGAGAAATAAATACTAGTTTTTTACCCATAGCCCCCCCTTTTTTAATAACATCTAGAAAAAAATTACAGTGCTGCTGCAACCTGATTCTCTCCTCAGTAATATCATTTCTTTCAAAATAATAAATCATCTCAGCCTCTAACCTATTTAAATTATAATCTGTTTTAGAAATATTATTCTTAATTAACTTTTGTAGCTTATCTTTCTTCTTGCTGATTCGTTTTTTTTCCAATGTGCTAATTTGCTTAACAACTTTAATAATTGAATTAATATAGTTTTTTATTTCTTTCATTAACGCTGTACCTTCCTTTTTTCTAAATAAAATAAGATCTTTTATCCCACTATCTACACTACCTAATAATATTTTTTTATTAACTCTGTTGAATTTGAAATTTTCTGAAACAAATATATCTGGAAGTTTAATTGCAGCATTTAAAACAGCACCATGATCTACATCAGGTGTAACCTCAATAATAGATTTAATATGTGTTTTAAGTTGTTTTTTATTTAAAACAACTTTAGTATTACTATGATTTTCTAAAATCCTAAAACTTATTTTTCCCCGCACTAATTTTTTGTTTATTAATTTTCTGACCTCGTGTTCTATATTATTAAAATACCAGGGCATTTTAATAGACAAATCAAGTCCTTTGGAACTATTTAATGAATTAATAATAATCGAAAAACTTGTACCTTGCATTTTAAAATCTTGCTTGGTGTAGCCAGTCATTGAAAACATAATAGATAATATTTAAATTATATGTGACAATATACAAAAGTGTGTAATTATATCGGCCTTCTTATCAATACAAAATAGACCCCTGTAAAAATGAAGACCGCTGAAATTATTTTGATTAAGGATAATTCATCTTTTCCCCAAAAAACAGAGAGTAAAGTTGCTAACAGTGGCTGTAAATATATATAAAATGCTACCGTAGATGCTCTAACATTAGAAAGTGCGTATATATTTAAAAAATATGCTAAACATGTAGTACATAATACAACAAATAATATTTTATAAACTATTTCAATAGGAATTACTAAAAAGTTTATATCTATAAATTCATTAAATGCAATTGGTAGAATAACAAAAAACCCCATAGAAAATAAAGTTTTTAAAATTGTTACTGGATGATATTTTTGCATCATAGACTTAATTAAAATTAAATATATCGCATAGGAAGCTGCATTAATAAACACTAGTAAATCACCAAAATTATTTAATTTGAAGTCCAAAGAACCATTTGATATAAGCAATGTTGCACCAAACAATCCTAGAATTACTCCAAAAAACTTTGAAAAAGTGCGTTCTTTTTTAAACACTAAACAAGAGATTAAATAAACTATTAAGGGTGTCGTAATCATAATTAAAGAAGCATTTATTGGTGTTGTAATACTTAATCCTTCAAAAAAACACAACATATTTATTACCACACCAAATAATGCACATAAAATAATATAAAACATATCTTTCTTATCGATTTTTTCATTTATTAAAAGACTATGTATTGACCAAAAAATAACAGCGCTACCAAAAACTCTAATTAATATAAATGCCTTTGGACTTATATAATCTGGCATAACATCTTTAGCAAACAAATAATTAAGTGCATAAATAGAATTTGCTACAAACAAAGCAATATGTGATAATATAAATCTTGACATCTATTTATAATACAGGATTGTTTTTATAAATTTGAATAAAAATAAAGTAATATGAAATTTGGAACAAAAGTTATTCATTCAGGACTAGATACAGATCCCTCAACAGGAGCAATTATAACACCAATATATCAAACTTCAACATATGTACAAAAAAAACCCGGTGATAATATGGGCTATGAGTACTCTCGAACAAAAAACCCAACAAGGTCTGCGCTAGAAAATAGCATTGCTGTTTTAGAAAATGGTAAATTTGGAATTTGTTACTCAAGTGGAATGGGAGCAGCTGATGCTATTATTAAGTTATTAAAGCCCAATGATGCTATTATTTGTAATAAAGATATTTATGGCGGAACATATCGAATGTTTTCTCAAGTATTTTCCAATTTTGATTTAAAATTCAAATATATAGATTTAACCAACGCTGATAATCTAACAAATAGTTTAACTGATCAAACTAAATTGATTTGGATTGAGACACCATCAAATCCTTTATTAGAAATTATAGATATTCAGAAAATAAAAGAGATGGTACAACATCGAGAGGATATAATAGTTGTTGTAGATAATACTTTTGCTAGCCCAGCTCTACAAAATCCATTAGATTTGGGAGCTGATATAGTTTTACATTCTGTTACTAAATACCTGGCTGGACACTCTGACTTAATCATGGGCGCATTAATTACAAATAATCCTAGCATATATGAAAAACTTTTCCTAATTACTAAAAGTTGCGGAGCAGTACCTGGACCAATGGATAGTTTTTTAGCACTTAGGGGAATTAAAACACTTGACTTAAGAATAAAAAAACATTGCGAAAATGCCGCTAAAATTAACTCCTTTTTATCAAATTTAAATATGATTGATAAAATATATTGGCCGGGAAGAGAAACTCATAAAAACCATATCATTGCAAAAAAACAAATGCGTGACTTTGGTGGCATGATGTCTTTTACACTAAAAAATGATTCTTTTGAAGACGCTGTCACAATTATTTCAAATACTTCGTTATTTAAACTTGCAGAATCATTAGGTGGTGTAGAATCGCTAATTTCACACCCTGCATCTATGACACATGCCAGTATTCCCAAAAAAGAAAGAGAAAAACATAATTTATCTAATTCTTTAATTAGAATAAGTGTGGGTATTGAAAATAGTGACGATTTGATTGATGATTTAAAACAAGCATTTAATAAAATCACAAAAAAAGGCTAATTATATAGTATTTTTATTTTTAGCTAAAAAACACTGTAAATTAAGTAAAAATTCAACCAAATAAACCCCTAACATCCTGGTAAACAGTGACTTATATCGATTGTTATTCAATAAACAATTTAATGTTAATAAAGAAGAATTTTTGGGGGCATAAAATACAGCTTTAACAGATTAAGAATTATGTTTTTACCGACAAATCATCTCTCCGCAAAGAATTAACAATTATCTCGTAATTATTTGGAAATCCACATTAAGGATACTTAAATTTGGGCTTGTAATAACTAAAAAATTTATGTTATGAATACAGCTTTTAAAAATTTAGGTGATTTTATTAAAGGTCTTACTGCGTTAGTAATGTCTTTAATTGGTTTAGGAATACTTCTTCAGATAGCAGGTGTTGGTGGATTTATTGATGTAATTGGAGCTATCGGAGATGCTGTTGGTAGAATAGGCAATGACTTTACTGGATTAGTTACTTTGCTTGTTGTTTTAGCATTTCTTAAGTAATCATCTTACTAAATAAGAAAAGCCCACTTTTGAGTGGGCTTTTTTTTTATTTGAATTAAATGTATTAAGTTTAAACAAATTTAGAACCCCAAAAAATGAAAAAAATACTTGAAAAAATAAAAGGAATAATTACTCAAGGTATTGAGCTTGCTGTCCCATTTTTATGTTTAGGTGTAGTTATACAGTTAATAACTGGTTCGCCATTATTAGGATGGAATGTTGTCGGCAATATTTCTAATGCAATAGGTCAATTTGGTCAAGCAAATTTTATTGGAGTTGCGGCATTATTAATATTATACTCATATATTAATAAATCTAGTAAGTGAACATTAATGGGCTGATAGCCAATTGTTTCCAAAGCCTATATCTACTTTTAATGGAACTTTAGCATCATAAGCTGATTCCATTTTTCTTTTAACGATATTCATGACTTCTTCTTTTTCAGGCAGAAACACATCAAACACTAACTCATCATGTACCTGTAAAACCATTTTGGATTTCATTTTTCGGCTTGCAAATTCTTGATGAATACTAATCATAGCTATCTTAATAATATCTGCAGCGGAGCCTTGTATCGGCATGTTTACAGCATTTCTCTCATCATGGCTTCTTATAAATGAATTTCTTGAATTAATATTTCGTAAATATCTTTTTCTGCCTAGTATACTTTGAACAAAACCGTTATTTTTAGCAAAATTAATTTGATCATCTATATATATTTTTAATTTAGGATATTTGATAAAATACTCCGAAATTAAATTAGCTGACTCCTTTCTACTAAGAGTACTTTGTTCGCTTAATCCAAAAGCGGAAACGCCATAAATAATTCCAAAATTTACAGTTTTCGCATTAGATCGCATTTCACTTGTTACATCCTCTAAATTCACATTAAAAACCTTTGAAGCTGTAATAGAGTGTATGTCTTGATCATTTAAAAAAGCCTGAATCAAATTCGATTCATCACTTAAGTGTGCAATTAATCGTAATTCAATTTGTGAGTAATCTGCAGCCATTAATATATGCTGAGAATTTGAGGCAATAAAAGTTTTTCTAACATCTTTTCCTGAAGATTTTCGTATTGGTATGTTTTGCAAATTAGGATTTTTAGAACTTAACCTGCCAGTATTAGTAACTGTTTGATTAAACGTAGTGTGTAACTTTTTATCTTTAGCATCAATTAGTAAAGGGAGTGCATTAACATATGTACTTAAAAGCTTTTGATATGTTCTAAATAATAGAATGTCATCAATAATAGAATGTTTTCCTTTTAATTTTGCTAATTCCGATTCACTGGTTGAAAATTGACCAGATTTAGTTTTTTTAGGCTTTTCAACAAGTTTCATATTTACAAATAAAATTTCACCTAATTGCTTTGGAGAAGATATATTAAATTCACAATCTGCTTTCTTAAAAATATTTTTTTCTAAATCACCTAATTGTGTTTTAAGTGTTTGAGAATAATCTGACAACGATTTAGTATCAAGTAAAATGCCATTTTGTTCCATCTGAATTAACACAGGAACTAAAGGTAACTCCACATCAAAAAATAATTTTAATAATGTGTTTTTATCTAAAAGATTAAATAAAACAGGCTTAATATTTAAAATAAAAATTGCCATTTCAATTAAATAAGCCGTTGCTTGTTCCTCTATTTTTACATCTAATAAACCCAAATTAATTAATTGAATATCATATTTTTGTGCCATGCCAAAATGACTTCTATTAGAATCTGGGTTAATTAAATAATCTGCAATAGTAGCGTCAAAAATTGGTGCCTCACAATTAATATTAAATTCTGCTAAACTTTTTAAAAAACTTTTATAATCCCAAAAAACTTTTTCGATTTTATTTGAATTAAAAATTGGCAACATTTCTGTTAAGACTTGTTTAAGTTGCAAATCCTTGTCAAATAACATATATGCCAAATAATTGGTAGAGCTTGTTACAGATAAACCAATTGGCTTCTCATCATTATACAAAATGTAAAAACCAACAATTTTTGAGATTATTAAGCTACTAATTACATCTTTTAACTCTTCTATATTACGAATATGTTTTCCTTTATTTATTACAACATCTAATTCCTTATCTATATTAAACATATCTAATTGTGCTCCAGACACGATAGATTTAGTGTGCTGTTTGGTATCAGTATAATTTTTAGTTAATCTATTGTAGATTCTAGAAAATTCTAATTCATCACAAATATCCTTCAATGCATTTAAATTAGGTGCTTGTCTTTTTAATGATACCGGATCGAGATTAATGGGAGCATTAGTTATTATTGTAGCGAGACTTTTTGATAAAAAGGCATTGTCTTTTGAGCTCATAAGTTTCTCCTTGAGTTTGCCATCTAATTCATTAATTGAATTATATATTTGCTCAATTGAATTATACTGCTTAAGTAACTTGGATGATGTCTTAGGACCAACCCCAACAATACCAGGTATATTGTCAACCGAATCTCCAACCATACCTAAAAAATCAATAACCTGGCTAACATTATTAATATCAAATTTTTCGCAGACCCTATTAACATCCCACACTTCACTTGGGTTTCCACGACTACCAGGTTTATACATAAATGTTGAATCTGTAACTAATTGTGCAAAATCTTTATCTGGAGTCATCATGTAAGTTTGAAATTCCTGTCCTGCTGCTTGTTTTGCAAGTGTTCCAATAACATCATCTGCTTCAAAACCATCTAGTGACAAAGCAGGTATATTAAATGATTGTAAAATTTTTTTGATATAAGGGATGGCTGTTGCAATGCCTTCAGGCATGGCATCTCTATTTGCTTTGTAATCTATATACTCAACATGCCGATGTGTTTTTTTAGGAGTATCAAAAACGACGCCTAAGTAGGCGGGTTTTTCTGTGTTTATGAGATCCATTAACATGTTGGTAAAACCATAAATTGCAGAAGTGTCAAAACCTTTTGATGTTATTCTAGGATTTTTTGAAAAAGCAAAATAAGCTCTATAAATTAAAGCATATGCATCTATTAAAAATAGCTTTTTATCACCTTTAGTAATCATATTTAAAAAAGATTATTCCGTAGTAAATTTAACCATTTAATAAAAAATAATTATTTTTCTAGGTAAAATATATATTGTACTATTTTATATCCCAATACATTAACGATTTAGATACACCAATATCTAATATATCTATTTCAATTTTTAGATTAGCTTTTTCGTTTGTTTTACTAATTCAAACATACTACTTTATAGTTGAAGATTTTATCACGAAAAATATTGTTGATCCAGTAATTTTATTTCCATTTATTAATGGATTAAATCCTGTCTCTGTAAAATATCTTTTTATTCTAAGCTATATAATGCTAATTAGTAATATCGGCATGTTCTTTAACCGTTTTTATAGAATCTCTACACTAATTTTTACTTGTTGTTTCACATACTTTTGGTTACTTGATAAAGGCTACTTTAATAATCATTATTATTTTATGTCTATAATATGTTTTTTATTGTTTTTTTTAAATAATAAATGTTCCTTTTCCAAAGTCATTTACGTACCTAAAATAAACTTGATGGCCTTGCAATTTATGGTGTTATTAGTGTACTTTATTTCTGGAATAAATAAAGTTAATCCTTATTGGCTATTTGATTTTCAACCCATGAAACATATTCTGGAGATTAAAGCAGAAATTACCCATAATCCATTTTATTATAAAGAGTACTTGCCTAAATTATTTTCATATTTGGGACTCTTGTTTGATTTAGGAATTGGCTTCTTGTTAATATTTAAGAAAACGCGGGTTTTTGGATTTGGTTTAATATTTATTTTCAATCTAATAAATTTTCAAATCTTTAAAGACATTGGTGAAATTGGAGTATTCCCATTCTTAATGATTACAACTCTTATATTATTTGTCAATCCTAAAGGATATCTCAAGATTTTTAAATTGCAAAAAATAACTACTCAAATAAAACCCTCTAGTTACTTAAAAAAATTTATTGTTGTTTTTTTAATTTTACAAACACTGCTGCCTTTTAGACATATTCTATTTAAAGGATATGTTGACTACAATGGGATTGGTCAAAGATTCTCTTGGCGAATGAAATTAATGTATAAAGAAGCTGACATCAATTACTTTATAATAAACAAATTTACTAAAGAGCGATTTGCTGTAAATGTGTCCACTATGCTAACAGATAAACAATATAATAATCTGAAGTATTTTCCAGATTTAATTGTCCCACTAGCAAAAAAAATCAAACTAGAAGCAAAGGAAAATTTTGGCATTAATAATGCAAAAATTGTATGTGTCTACAAACTTAAATTCATGGAAAATTCTGAACAATTATTATTTTCTCCTAAAATAGATTTGAGCAAAATACAAACCAACACCCTAGCTAATAAATGGTTGTTTGACCTAAAATAACCTACTCACTATATAAAACTTCTAAAACTGTTTGACCAACAGCATGCAAAGTTTTTTTACTTATAATATCCATATTATCTGAATGCTTGTGATGATGAGCGTTAAATTTATTATGAGTGGTATCATTATACTCAACAATATTAATGGTTGGGATATGTATTAAATTATTAATGTAGAGATGATCGTCTATAATTGGTGGTGTTTCTTGTGAAACAAAAAAATTAGAAAATCCATTTTTTCTTGCTATCCCCCAAACCTTATCAACAATTCGAGAGGCAAACTTTCTAGAAATACCCTCCTTAGTAAATTGGGCATCTTTCCCGCCAACCATGTCTAATAAAATACCGTAATCTGCAAAATAACGCTCCTCATGTGGATTTCTAGACCAATACTGAGATCCCAAACACCAAGTATGTGCAACTTGCTTATTAACGTTGTTTGGTTGTCCTTGATCCTCAACATCAAATAAAATGATATCAACACCAATACTAATAGGGTATAAAGAAATTTGACGTGCGATCTCTAATAAAACTCCAACTCCACTCCCGCCATCATTAGCTCCGTCAATTGGTTTCTCTATATTAATACTATCATTATCCGCAAGATATCTACTGTCCCAATGTGCACATAGTAAAATTCTCTTTGAAAAGTTAGGATTATAAGTAGCTATAATATTTTTCATTCTCATTCTCAACCCATCATATCTCTCAACATAATCTAACTGAGTCTCTACATTAGCACCAAATGTTGAAAACTTATCAACTAGGTAATCATGACATTCACTATGTGCCTTACTGTCTGGAACTCGTGGGCCAAAATCTACTTGTTTTTGTATATATAAAAACGCAGAATCTGCATTGAATTTTGGGACATCTTTATATGGTTTCTTTGTGTCACTTTTATTAGCTAAAGGGATCGAACTCTTATTATCACAGGAAAAAATTGTCAATACTATAAGAATGAGGCAACTAATTTTTATAACTCCATTGTGAACCATCTTTAGTGTCTTTAATTTGAATACTTAAATTATTTAACTCTTCTCTAATCTTATCTGCTGTTGCCCAATCCTTATTTTCTTTAGATTTATTTCTTATGTCTAGTATTAAGTTCATTAACCCATCTAAATCAGATGTGTTGTTCTCTTGATTAAGACTATGCAGGCCAAAAATACTTATAGTATATTTATGAAACATTTGCTTTAAATTATCAATATCTTCAAGTTTTAGATCATAACTACCTTCTTTGGCTGAGTTAATTATTTTGACTAATTCAAATAAATGTGATAAAACTATAGGTGTGTTTAAATCATCGTTCATCGCTTCATCACATTTGGAAACAAAAAAAGAAACATCAATAGTTGATTGCTTTTTTGGGATCAACTCATTTAATACTTTTATGGCATTAAATAATCGGATTAAGCCTTTTTCAGCAGCTTGAAGAGCATCATTTGAAAAATCTATAGTACTTCTATAGTGAGCTTGTAAAAGAAAAAATCTAATAACCATAGGGTGGTAAGCTTGATTTAATTTACTATGTGTTCCATTAAAAAACTGGTCAAGTGTTATGAAGTTACCTAAGGATTTTCCCATTTTTTGCCCGCCTATAGTAATCATATTATTATGCATCCAATAATTTGCACCTTTATTGTTGTTTGCAGCGCAACATTGTGCTATTTCAGCTTCGTGATGAGGAAAAACTAAATCCATTCCACCACCATGAATATCAAATTCTTCACCTAAATACTTGCAGCTCATTGCTGAACACTCTAAATGCCAACCCGGGAAACCATCTCCCCAAGGAGATGGCCATCTCATGATATGCTCCGGAGAAGCTTTCTTCCATAAAGCAAAGTCAACCTGATTTTTTTTATCTGATTGACCATCTAATTCCCTGGTGTTATCCATCATGTCTTCGATTTTTCTTCTTGAGAGGATCCCATAATTATTAGACTCATTATATTTTACAACATCGAAATAGACTGATCCATTTACTTCATATCCAAAACCATTATCTATAATCTTTTTAATCATTTCTATTTGCTCAATAATATGTCCTGATGCTATCGGCTCAATACTTGGGTTTTCCACATTTAGTTTTTGCATTGAATCATGATACTTTTTAGTATAATAATGTGCTACTTCCATTGGTTCTAATTGTAAAGATTTTGCCTTTTCTCCAATTTTATCACCACCATCATCAGCATCATTTAATAAATGACCCACGTCTGTTATATTTCTAACATAGCGTACTTTATAACCTAAGTATTTTAAATACCTAAATAATATATCAAATGTAATTGCTGGTCGAGCATGACCTAAGTGGCCCTCACCATACACCGTTGGTCCACAAACATACATTTTAACATGCTGAGAGTTTATAGGCTTAAAAATTTCTTTCTTGCCGCTCAAAGTATTGTATATTTTTAAATCTTGCATTTAAACTTTTTCTTTCTTATATCTTTTACTCAAATTTAAGATAATATCATTAACCATCTGTGTTAAATTGAAATTTGGCTCCCACCCCCAATCCTTCCTAGAGTGATTATCATTTATTGACTGAGGCCAACCCTCAGCTAATTTATCTCTTTCATCGGGGGAATATATTACCTTAAAACTTTTAATATGTTTTTTTATTTCAGACTCAATTTGTTTGGGACTAAAGCTTAAAGATGATAAATTATATGAGTTTCTAATTTTTATTGATGCTATAGGCGCCTCCATAATACTAATTGTTGCCTTAATAGCATCATCCATATACATCATAGGAAGTGTTCTGTTTTCAGATAAAAAGCACGAATACTCTTCATTTTTAATTGCTTCATGAAATATATCAACAGCATAATCTGTTGTGCCTCCCCCAGGCATAGATTCCCAACCTATTAACCCAGGATATCGAATACTCCGTACATCTATACCAAATTTTTTATGATAATAATTACATAAACTCTCACCCGCCAATTTACTTACGCCATAAATGGTAGTAGGTTCTGTAATTGCATACTGATCAACATTATTTTTTGGTGTTGTAGGGCCAAAAACTGCTATTGAGCTAGGCCAAAATATTTTTTGAATTTTTTTCTCTTTTGCAAAATTTAATACATTTAGCAAACCATTAATATTTAAATCCCACGCATTGTCAATATTTTTCTCTCCTTTTGCAGATAAATATGCAGCTAATAAATAAACATCTGTGATACTATATTTGCTGATTATTTTTTCTAATCGATCCTTATCTAAAACACTACATTCCTCAAAAACAAATTTAGTTTGCTGTTCAGGGGCCCTTAAATCACTCCCTACTACATTTTTAAAACCATGTTTTTCTCCCAATTTATTGGTTAAAACAGTTCCTATTTGACCGTTTGAACCAATAACCAAAAATTTTTTCTTTAATGACATAAACATGAATATAGTAACAAATATATAATCTATTAATTATCTTTGATTTAAGATGAGAAAAAAAAATAAAATTTTATATAATAAGTTTAGTAGAGAGGATCTGGAAAAAAAAAATGCTGTTGAAAATTTTGAAAGAACAACTGTTTCATTCTACAAGTATGTTTTAATTGATGACCCATTAGGCCTGAGAGAAGAACTGTATATAAAATGGGCCAAATTAAAAATAAACGGGAGAATTTATATTGCTAAAGAAGGAATCAATGCGCAATTGTCTTGTCCTAAACCGAAATGGAATAAATTTCTAAAATCTGTTCACTCCACTAAAGGTTTTGAAGATATTACATTTAAAATTGCTGTTGAAGAAAATCAAACTTCTTTCTTAAAATTGGCAATAAAAGTAAAAAAACAAATTGTGGCGGATGGATTACTTGACAATGAGTATGATGTAACAAATGTCGGTACACATCTCTCAGCTAAAGATTGGAATGATTGCATAAATCATGGTGCTACGGTTGTGGATGTTAGAAATCATTATGAAAGTCGAATCGGTCATTTTTTAGGTGCCATAAAACCAGATGTTGACACATTTAGGGAAGAACTTCCATTGATTAAAGAAAAACTGAAAGACAAAAAAGATGAAAAGATTTTGCTCTACTGTACCGGAGGAATTCGATGTGAAAAAACAAGTGCTTATTTAAAGCACCATGGCTTTAAAGATGTTAACCAACTTCACGGGGGAATTATTGATTATACTAAACAAGTCCAAGAAAATAATCTAGAAAATAAGTTTATTGGGAAAAATTTTGTTTTTGATGATCGGTTAGGTGAAAAAATATCAACTAATGTAATTAGCACATGTGATCAATGTGGGACATCATGTGATAACTATACAAACTGCAAGTATGTTGACTGTAATTTACTCTTTATACAGTGTAAAAAATGTAAAGATAAACATGAAGGCTGTTGTAATAATGACTGTAAAAAAATGTCTAATTTGCCTAAGGATGAACAGAAACAAATTCGAAAAGCTAGAAAAAGACCATCATTAAACTCTTTTAAAAAAAGTATACGCCCAAAAGAAAATATTACTGAAAGAAACATAAACACTTGATATTAATTATATTTACAAATAATAAGTTAAACTATGCCTTTTTATCATAAACTAGGTGAAATACCAAAAAAAAGACACACTGTATTTAAATCTGATTCTGGCAAACACCGCTACGAAGAATTATTTGGAACAATCGGATTTGTTGGAATGTCTTCACTTGTATACCATACACAAAGACCTACACAAGTAAAAAAAGTTCTTAAAAAAGAAAACATGCAACCTGAAATTGCGGTTGAAAACAATATAAAATCAAGACTATTAAAAGGTTTTGATTTGCCTAAAGGTGAAAGTTATTTAGAAAGTCGCACACCTATACTTGTAAATAATGATTGTCATATTTCGCTAGCTGCACCATGCGAATCAATGACTGATAAATTTTACAAAAATACTGATGCAGATGAATTAATTTTCATCCACAAAGGGTCTGGAACCTTGAAAACAATGCTCGGTAATTTAAAGTTTTCATACGGTGATTACCTCCTAATTCCAAGAGGAATTATATATCAAATAGAATTTAACAATAATGACAACCGATTATTTATTGTGGAGTCTTTTCAGCCTATGTATACGCCTAAAAGATACAGAAATCATTTTGGTCAATTATTAGAACATTCACCGTATTGTGAACGAGATATTAGAAGACCTAGGGATTTAATTACTAAAGACGAAAAAGGTGATTTTTTAATGATGATCAAAAAAGAAGGCATGATGCATCACGTTGTATATGGCTCTCATCCTTTTGATGTTGTAGGTTGGGATGGATACAACTATCCTTATGCTTTTTCCATTCATGATTTTGAACCAATTACAGGAAGAATTCATCAACCACCGCCAGTACATCAAACGTTTGAAACAGATGGTTTTGTTGTTTGTTCTTTCTGCCCAAGACTCTATGATTATCACCCTGATTCAATTCCAGCGCCTTATAATCATAGTAATATAGATTCCGATGAGGTTTTATATTACGTAGATGGCGATTTTATGAGTAGAAATCATGTTGAAAAAGGATTTATTAGTTTACATCCTGCAGGGATTCCACATGGGCCTCATCCAGGGGCAATGGAGCGTAGTATAGGTCAAAAAGAAACACGCGAATTGGCAGTAATGGTAGATACTTTTAAGCCTCTTAAATTAACAAAATCCGCAATGAATTTAGATGATGGAGAATATTATAAATCTTGGATAGAATAATGAGTGAACAATTAAAAAAAATATTTCCTAAAGCACAAGATTTTCTTCCTATCAACGGGACAGATTATGTGGAGTTTTATGTAGGAAATGCCAAGCAAGCTGCTCACTTTTATAAAACTGCATTTGGCTTTCAGTCACTAGCATATTCTGGCTTAGAAACTGGCGATGTAACAAAAACATCTTATGTTTTATGTCAAGATAAAATACGCATTGTATTAACAACTCCCATGTCCGGAAACAGTGAAATTGAAAAACATATAACCAAGCACGGCGATGGCGTGAAAATTATAGCTCTTTGGGTTGATGACGCTACAAGTGCCTGGGAAGAAACTACCAAAAGAGGTGCAAAATCATACCTTAATCCAAGTAGAATTGAAGACGAAAATGGTATTGTAATTCGTTCTGGAATTCATACTTATGGCGACACTGTTCATGTGTTTATAGAGAGGAAAGATTACAAAGGTATTTTTCTGCCGGGATTTCAAAAATGGGATTCGGCATATAATCCAGAACCAATAGGGTTAAAGTACATTGATCATATGGTTGGTAATGTCGGGTGGAATGAAATGAATGTTTGGGAAGATTTTTATCGGGATGTCATGGGCTTTGCAAATCTTATCACATTTGATGATAAGGATATTTCTACTCAATATACTGCGTTGATGAGCAAGGTAATGACAAATGGTAACGGTAGAATAAAATTCCCTATTAATGAGCCAGCAGAGGGTGCAAAAAAATCTCAGATTGAAGAATACTTAGATTTTTATAATGGCCCTGGGTGTCAACATATTGCTATTGCTACTGATGATATTGTAGACACTGTTACAAAAATGAAAGCTAGAGGTGTGGAGTTTTTACATGTTCCCGAGACATATTATGACACCGTAATTGAACGTGTTGGGGAAATAGATGAAGAAATAACAAAATTAAAGAATTTATCTATCTTGATAGATCGAGATGACGAAGGCTATCTGTTGCAAATTTTCACAAAGCCTGTTGAAGATCGGCCTACTTTGTTTTTTGAAATTATTCAAAGAAAAGGTGCACAATCTTTTGGAAAAGGGAATTTTAAAGCATTGTTTGAGGCAATTGAGCTAGAACAAGAAAAACGTGGAACTTTAAATTAAAGTTATATGATATATATTATAATAGCAGCATTAGCAACCATTATTATTATTTCACATTTTCTAAATATTTTTTCTGATAAAACTGGAGTCCCTTCTGTTTTAATCTTAATACTATTTGGTATGTTATTACAGCTCGATCAAGTTTGGTTTAATTTTGAAATAATAGATAAATCTATCCAAAAGCCACTATTGAAAATTCTGGGAACGGGTGGTTTAATTTTAATTTTACTAGAAGCTGCTCTTGATTTGAAGTTTAATAAAAATATGATTTTTTCATCGATAAAAGCATTCATTTCTGGATCTCTGGGACTAATTTGCACAGCTGTAGTGGGTGCATATATTCTTCAATACTGGTTTAAAGACTTGAATTTTTTAGCTGGTTTATTTTTTGCAACCCCGCTAGCAATATTAAGCAGTGCTATAATTATTCCTAGCACACATACATTTCCAGAAGATAAAAAATCTTTTTTAATCTACGAGAGTACTTTTTCTGATGTTCTAGGTTTATTAATGTTTGAAATACTTATTGGTGTATTTGCACATGGAAATATAAGCTCGTCTAAGGTTATTGGTGAACTAGGATTATCAATTATCTTTTCTATTGGCATTAGTATTGTACTAATTTATGTTTTTCAAAAAATTAAAAGCACAACAAAACTATTTTTACTTTTTGCAATTTTAATGCTTTTATATTCTATTGGACATGCTCTTAAACTATCTGCTCTTTTAATTGTTTTAATTTTTGGTCTAATCCTAAATAACTATGAAGCCGTTTTTAAAGGTGCCTTGTCTAAATTTATTAATCATGAAAGTGTTAATAATATACAAGATGGATTTAAAATTATAATTCAAGAAAGTGCATTTGTAGTTAGAACTTTTTTCTTTATTGTATTTGGTTATTATGTAGCGCTTGAAAAAATAATTGATCCAGAGTTTATTGTTCCAATCATTTTTATTAGTTTATCGTTATTAGTAGCCATATATCTTATTCGATTCATAATTCTTTTACCAACTTTAAGAACATCAACATGGCCAGAAGTTTTTTTAGCTCCAAGAGGCTTAATTACTATTTTATTATTTTTCTCTATCCCTGAAACATTGTTAGAAGGAAATGCAGAATTAACTAACATCCGGGAAAATATCATACCGGGAGTATTTTTATGTATAATTCTTGGTAGTACCTTAACGATGAGTAATGCATTAATTGGTTTCAAAAAGCTAGAACACCTTGATTTAGCAAATGAGACAGATGAAGATGATTCTCTCGAAGAAATGGAAATAAATTATACCGATTCTTCAAATGCTGAAGAATTTGAGAACAAATTCCCTCAAGATCACAAAGATGAAGATTTAGAAGTTTGAAATTAATAATTGTAGTACAATGACTACAATTAGAGAGGGTAACATATTTGTTGGATTTATATATTTGTAACCCAAAATTTTTAATCCTATTGCTAAAATTAAAATACCGCCTAGAGAACTTATCTGTTCTATTAATTCTAATGAAAAATAGTCCTGAAAATAATATGCAAATAATGTTATTCCCGTCTGAAAAATAAACATGGGGATCACTGAAAACAATACACCAATACCAAATGTAGATGCTAAAAAAATTGAACTAATGCCGTCCATAATACTTTTTGTATACAAAATACTTGGCACTTGTCCCAATCCCTCCTCGATAGCGCCTACAATTGTCATTGAACCAATACAATAAAGTAAAAAAGCTGTTAAAAAACCATCTGTAAAATTTTGGTCTTTTATCTTTAGCTTATTTTTTAAATTGTCTATTTTTCTGTTTATTAAAGTGTCCCAATCATAGTACTCTCCTATTATAGTTCCTAGGAGTACTGAACTAAGCATTAAAATGAAATTTGTAGTTTTTATTGCCATACTCATTCCTAACACAATGGTGAAAAGTCCTAAAGCAAAAAAGATTTTTTTGTTAATCTCTGGGTTAATAATTTTTTTAAAAAAAATCCCAATAATAGATCCTAAAATAACCAACACTACATTTATTAATGTCCCTAATGGTAATATCATAATTAATTCATTTAAGACTTAGACCCAACTCATCGAGTTGATCTTGATCTATATTTGAGGGGGCGTCAAGCATGACATCTCTCCCCGAGTTGTTTTTTGGAAAAGCAATAAAGTCTTTTATACCTTCAAAGCCGCCAATTATAGCGCATAATCTATCAAATCCAAAAGCTACACCTCCATGTGGTGGGGCCCCGTATTCAAAAGCATCCATCAAAAAACCAAATTGATCATTTGCTTCTTCATCAGAAAAACCAAGATGTTTAAACATTAAGCTTTGTAATTTTTTATCATGTATTCTAATACTGCCTCCGCCTATTTCATTTCCGTTAATTACTAGATCATACGCATTTGCTCTTACAGAGCCTGGGTCACTTTCTAGTTTGTGTATATCTTGTGGCTTTGGAGAAGTAAATGGGTGGTGCATTGCATGATATCTTTGAGTATCATCATCCCATTCCAACAAAGGAAAATCTAAAACCCATAAAGGAGCAAAAACATTAGGATCACGTAAGCCTAATTGTTCAGCCAAATGCAGTCTTAAAGCGGAAAGTGATTTTCTTGTACTATGTATTTCTCCAGACATTATTAAAATCAAATCTCCTTCTGAAGATGCAAATCTATTAGACCATTGCAGTAAGTCCTCCTGAGAAAAAAATTTATCTACAGACGATTTAAATGTTTCGCCTTCATTGTGCTTACAGTATACTAATCCTGATGCTCCTATTTGAGGTGTTTTAACAAAGTCTATCAATTTGTCTATTTGTTTTCTAGAAAATTCCGCTCCGCCTTTAACATTAATACCAATTATAATTTCTGAATTATCAAAGACAACAAAATTGTTGTTTTTACACAAATCGGTTAATTCGATAAATCTCATATCAAATCTTATGTCTGGTTTGTCGGACCCATACGTTTGCATAGCCTCATCATAAGTAATTCTTGGGAAATCTGGTAGTTCTATGTTCTTAATATTAGAAATCAAATGTTTTGTTAAACCTTCAAACATATTTAAAATATCTTCCTGAGTAACAAACGCCATCTCACAATCAATTTGAGTAAATTCTGGCTGTCTATCAGCTCTTAAGTCCTCGTCTCTAAAACATTTTACGATTTGATAATACTTATCTATCCCTGCAACCATTAATAATTGTTTAAATGTTTGAGGGGATTGAGGTAAGGCATAAAACTGATTTTGATTCATTCTGCTAGGAACGATAAAATCACGCGCTCCCTCTGGAGTAGATTTAATTAAAAATGGTGTTTCAACCTCACAGAATCCCTGTGCATCAAGATACTTTCTTGTCTCAATAGATACTTTTGCTCTTAATAAAATATTATTTTTAATGGGATTTCTTCTAATATCTAAATATCTATATTTCATTCTTAATTCATCTCCACCATCCGTTTCATCCTCTATTGTAAATGGTGGTAACTTAGAAGAATTTATGACAACTAATTCATCTACCTTAATTTCTATTTCACCTGTTGAAAGGTCTTTATTAATTGCTGATCTTTCTATAACTAGTCCTGTAATTTTAATAACATATTCCCTACCCAATATCCGAGCATTCCCACATAAATCAGAGTTTGTTTCCATACTAAAAACTAATTGTGTGATACCGTATCGGTCTCTTAAGTCAATAAAGGTCATGCCTCCCAAATCACGAGATTTTTGAACCCACCCGCATAGGGTTACTTTTCTACCCACATCCTGTTTCCTAAGTTCTCCATTATTTGCTGTTCTATACATAAATTACATCTTTAGATTTATAAAATTACAAAAATGCGTTTTTAACTCTACGTATTTTGAGTTAAATTTAAGGCATGATAAATTTAGATGAAATGTATATGAGGAAGGCGTTGTCTGAAGCAAGAGTTGGAGGACAAAAAGATGAGGTGCCTGTGGGTGCAATCATCATAAAAAATAGAGAAATTATTGCAAAAGCACATAACCTGTGCATATGTTTATGTGATCCAACAGCACACGCTGAAATGCAAGCAATTACTTCTGCTTGCAGCTTTTTAGGATCAAGATATTTGACAGAATGTACAATGTATTCAACTCTCGAACCATGCATTATGTGTGCAGGAGCTCTTTATTGGTCCCAAATTGGAAGATTAGTTTATGGGGCTTCTGATAAAAAGCTAGGGGGCTTTTCAAGAAAGACCCAACTCATTCACCCAAAAACTAAAATAACAAGTGGTGTTTTAGAATACGAATGTGGTGAAATAATAAGTGACTTTTTTAAAAAAAAACGTAAATTTAAATAAAAAAAATATGCCATACCCAGAAGAAATGTGTGCTCCAATGAGAGCAGAACTAACATCCGCAGGAGTTACAGAGCTAAAAACTTCGCAGGATGTAGATGATGTTTTTCAAACTAAACCCAAAACATTATTAGTATTTATAAACTCCGTTTGTGGATGTGCGGCGGGAAGTGCAAGGCCGGGACTTATTATGTCATTGGATAATGAGATAAAACCTGAGCGAACAACTACTGTTTTCGCTGGGCAAGATCTAGAAGCAACTAGTAAGGCTCGAGAATACATGATGCCTTACCCTGCTTCTTCACCATCAATTGCATTGTTTCAAAACGGAGAACTTGTATATTTTATGGAAAGACACGAAATAGAAGGAAGCCTAAAACATGTTATTGCTGACAAACTAATTTCAATGTATAATCAATACTGTTAATCCTAGTTATTTTTTAACAACTTTTGGAACCTTAATATAATCACTATTGTGGTTAGGTGCGTTTTTTATTATTTTATTTTTCACATCAATATTCTCAACCTCATCTTCTCTATAGATGTTTGAAATATTATGAATATAGTTTAATGGTGAAACTTGCTCTGTGTCAATTTCATTTAACTTATTAATAAATTTTAACATTTTTTGAAGGTCATTGACCATGTCTTTTGATTCATCATTTGAAAATTTTAGCCTTGCCAGTTTCGAAAGATTATCAATTGTATTTTTATCTATTTTCATAACTAACCAAAGTATTATCAATAGTACGAAAAACTTGATCACTTAAATTATGCGCACTTTCTGATTTAAGTCTATTTGTACTAATTGGTTTATGTATAAATACTCTTAAGGAACCTAATTTTAATTTTAAATCATCCTCAGGATATTTATTTTTATTATCAACAAAAGTAACCGGAATTATTGGAACTTGATTATGAATTGCAAGTTTAAACGCGCCTAATTTAAATTTTTCCAGCCTAACACTCCTATCAGGGACTTTCCCTTCTGGAAAAATAACAATACTAACGCCAGATTTTAATAATTTATCAGCCTTCCTGTAGGCCTGAAATGAGGATGCTATACTCTCTCTATCAAATGTAATCATAGTTTTATTGTAAAACCATTCAAAAAAAGAAAATTTTGAAACACCTTTTTTCCCAATAAAAACAAAGGTTTTTGGAAAAACTGCAAATAATAAAATAATATCCAATTTTGATGTATGGTTTGGACATATAATACATGCTTTGAGATTATCAATTTTATGAGTTAAATTTAAATTATACCAAAAGCCATTTAAAATTAACACAATTCGGCACCAGCACTTACAAAATAAGTGAAACAATGGATATGTTCTTTCAAAAGATACCAGAAACACTCCGATGGGTGCGAAGGCAATTAATCCAAACAATACTGATATCCACAGCCAAGATCTCCATAAAATAAAAGCAATTTTTGAAAACATGATCGAAATAAAGTTATAACATATTAATCAATCTATTTTATTATTTTTATCTAAATTTAGATTATGTCAAGAATTTTAACAGGTATACAAAGTTCTGGGAAACCTCACTTAGGTAATATTTTAGGAGCAATTTTACCTGCTATTGAATTGTCAAAAACCAAAGAATCATTATTTTTTATTGCAGATCTGCATGCGCTTACAACGACTAAAGATCCTAAAAAGCTTCAAGAAAACACACTAGCAACCGCTGCAACTTGGCTTGCTTTTGGCCTAGATACAAGCTATAATATCTTATATAAACAATCTGATGTTCCGCAGGTAACAGAATTAATGTGGTACCTAAACTGTATCACGCCTTTTCCCATGTTGGCGAACGCACACTCTTTTAAAGACAAGTCAAATAAATTATCTGATGTAAATGCTGGCCTATTTACATATCCTGTTTTAATGGCAGCAGATATAATACTATATGATGCTAACATTGTGCCTGTAGGGAAAGATCAATTACAACATTTAGAAATAACCCGAGATATTGCAAAAAGTTTTAATCACATATATGGTGAAACATTTGTTATTCCAGAAGCAAAAATAAAAGAAGATTGCATGATAATTCCAGGAACTGACGGTCAAAAAATGAGCAAATCTTATAATAACTGTATTCATATACTAGAAAATGAAAAAATCCTTAAAAAGCAAATAATGAAAATTCATACTGACAGCAAGGATTTAGATGAAATAAAAGATCCTGACACTTGTAATATTGTTAAAATTTATAAACTTATTGGTGATCCAAAAAATTGTAAAAATCTAGAAAAAAAATATCGAAATGGAGGATTTGGATATGGCCACGCAAAAAGTGAATTACTAGATCTAATTCTAACTAAATATAACTTGCCTAGGCTAAAGTTTCAAGAGCTTATGGACAACCCTGAAGTCATTGAAAAAGAATTAGAAAAGGGTGCAAAAAAAGCTAACCAAATTGCTAGTGCTGTCATGAAAAAAGTTAAAAAAAATATAGGATTAATGTGACGATAGGTAATCCGCAACACCCTCGTGAGATTCCTTCATTCCATGATCCCCAACTTGCCAGTTTGCTGGACAAACTTCACCGTTTTTTTCATGAAATTGAAGTGCATCTAAAATTCTAATTGCCTCACCTACATTTCTTCCAAGTGGAAGATTATTAACTAATTGATGTTGTACGACTCCGTCTTTATCAATTAAAAATAAGCCTCTATATGCAATCATATTAGAACTTGCGACCAGCTCCCCCTCCTCATTGTAGTCATATTCACCATTTAAAACATCATATGCATCTGAAATTAACTTGTTGCCGTCAGCAATAAGAGGGTAGGTCACACCTTGAATTCCACCTTTTGACTTTGGTAATTGCAGCCACCCCCAATGTGTTTCAGCTGTATCAGTTGAACAACCTATAACCTGACAATCTCTTTGTTCAAAATCAGCTAATTTAGCTTGAAAAGCATGGAGCTCAGAAGGACACACAAATGTAAAGTCCTTTGGATAAAAAAATAACATCACGTACTTTTTACCTAAAAACTGATCTAATGAAAACTGATCTACTTTTTCTCCTCCGTTAATAATTGCTTCTGCCTGAAATGTTGGCGCTAGGCCACCTACTAGTCCCATAGTATGTAATTTTAGTTATTATTAACATAAAGATATTATTTTTGTGAAAATTATTTATTGAATAATAATACTTTCTTTTATAATTTTTTTGTTATCCATTAAATATGCTATATAAATCCCCGATGCCATTGATGAAATATCTATTTTTTCTTGAGGCATTACATTAGATTTTAAAAAAACTATTTGCCCTAATGTATTAACAATATGCACAGATTTTACGTCTCTAGAAAGGTTATCTGATTTTAAACTAATGTAATTTGTTGCCGGATTTGGATAAAATACTGTATTAGAATTTACTGTAATTGAGCCAAGTGAAAGATTCTCGTTTTCATCGCAAACTAAATTCTCGTTTTCATCATTTAAACAATTTCCAAAACAATCATAAAATAATTCTGGATAAATACAGCTATCGTCTTCTGTATTAGCCTCCAAACTATAATTGCATGCAAATTCGTCTAAACATCCCTCAACTATTAATTCTTCTTCACAATTATCTAAATTCTGCAAGCCAATATAAGCAAATAGTACATCCTTAACTGTCTCATGAAATTTCATTATAATTCCTCCCCCGGATTGGGCTGGCCACATATGACAATAGCTCATGATAGTCCCAATTTCAGGAGATGGATTATTTGAATATGAGGCACACTCTCCCGGTAAAACTTCTTCAATATTAACACAGTTATCAAGTGGTCCTTCTGGCCAACCACACCATTGCGTATGTTTTGCTCCAAAATTATGACCAAGTTCATGCATTAAACAATATATATTCCAAAAGAAATAGGGAACAGGAAGGTCTACATAATCTTCTGTGTCAGTTAAGCTACTGCTAAAACCATAGCCATTCCATGTACTGCCAATCCCATTCAGAAAAGCAATGCCACCTGTACCAGTATTGCCTCTTCTTGAAAAAAGATGTACAATATGTCTATTGACATTTACTAGTGCATCTTGATCATTCCAATGATTTCGAATAGCAAATAACATGTTATTAGGATCTTCAACAAAGCTATTATAAGGATCTTCAATTTCCCATATTTGTGCAAAATTAGACTTTAACTCTATGCCTATTTCTGCAAAATAAAAATTACTTGCAACTGAAATAATTTCTAAAGCCCACTCTATAGCATCTTGATAGTTGTCAAATGATTGAAAAGTAAAATAATCTATTTCCATTGCTATTTCAACACAGCCTGATAAATTACCTGTCCTCAAATTATTGTTGTCAATATTTTCAGGTAACTGGGACAATAAACTGTTACCACATTGAAAATCAAATGGAATTGGACTATCTTGAACATCTGCCATGAAATATATTTGGGATTCTTTATCTTTAAATAATTTCATTAATTGATAAGTTTTATTATCACAAAAAATTATTGCTTTCACACCTTTTTTAGAAAAAATGAAAGTCCCGTTCATCCCTAGTTCATTTAACTGAATTTTATAAGTTTTGATATGCGGCTGTAGCCGTTCTATCTGTTCACCTTGAGAAGTTTGACGCTTAATCTCAATTAAATCTTGATAGACATTAAACCTACTTAGGTTAAGCTGAAGAATCTGTTTATTGAAAAATGGAATTTCAATCTCTATGTTATCAATATTATTATTTAGCACCCTATCTAATAAGCTGTGGTTTAAATCTAAAAACAAATTAGTTTCTATCAAATTATTGATATTAATTTGATTATCTGCAATAATTATTCTGTTATAATCTTCTATTTTCATATCATACTGATCAAATAGTTTTTGTGAAAAGGTAAAACTTGAGAACAGTAAATAAATTGACACAATTAAAAAGGTATTATTTTTCATAAGATTAGGTTTTATATATTTAATAACATTAAAACAAATCCCATGCCAAAGTATACCTATGGTAATCCTCAAATCTGTTAAATTATTTACTAATAACTTGAGTGTTTTTAATTTTTATTAATTAATAATTATTAATTTGGTTAAAAAATAATAATATGAACGTATCGAAATTTAATCTAATTAACTCATTAACTTTAATCCTGGTACCACTTTGGGCATATTTTACTTTTGAAGCTACCCCAGAAAAAGAAACATTATCACTCACTGCCATGATTCCTCTTTTTTTAGGAGTTATCCTTTTACTCTGTAACAACGGATTAAAAAGAGAAAATAAATTTATTGCTCACATTGCTGTATTAGTGACATTTATAGCACTTTTAGGACTATTTATGCCGCTAAATGCTGCAATAAGTGAAGGCCGAATGCTTTCAATTATTAGAGTTAGCATAATGATTTTAACATCAGTATTAGCCATGATATCATTTATTAATAGTTTTATAAAAGCGAGGAAAACCTAATACTAATTACTAATTGGAAAATGTCGTATTAATTGGAGCAATAACTCCCACTCAACAAGATTTAGAAAGCTCTGAGTATTTAACTGAGTTAGATTTTTTAACACATACGGCTGGAGGGAAAGTATGTAAAGTCTTCCAGCAAAAAATCAATAAAATCAACCCTAAAACTTTTTTGGGAAAAGGAAAAATACTGGAGATTGGTACATTTATCGTAAATCATTCTATTGACACAGCCATATTTGACGACGAGTTATCACCTTCTCAACAAAAAAATTTAGAACAAATTTTAAATTGTAAAATTATTGATAGAACAAATTTAATTCTATCAATTTTTGCACTTCGAGCAAAAACTGCAATATCGAAAATTCAAGTAGAATTAGCACAATATCAATACCTTTTGCCCCGATTAACAAATCTTTGGACTCACTTATCAAAACAAAAAGGAGGAATTGGGATGAGAGGACCAGGGGAGAAGGAGATTGAAACAGATAGAAGAATTATACGTCAACAAATATCTTTACTAAAAAAGAAATTAATAAAGATTGATCGGCAAATGACTACTCAACGAAAAGGACGAGATAGATTAATTAGAGTTTCGCTGGTTGGATATACTAACGCTGGAAAATCAACTATTATGAATCTACTAAGTAAATCTAATGTTTTTGCAGAAAATAAATTATTTGCTACACTTGACACTACTGTCAGAAAAGTAGTAATTGAGAACTTGCCATTCTTGCTATCCGACACAGTGGGTTTTATTAGAAAGCTACCGACTCAATTAGTCCAATCTTTTAAATCAACACTAGACGAATTACATGAATCTGACTTATTGATTCATGTAATTGATATTTCGAACCCACACTTTGAAAAACATATTCAATCTGTTCAAAAAACACTAAAAGAAATAAATTGCGTAGGTAAAAAAGAACTTGTAGTGTTTAATAAGATTGACAATTTTAAATATATAAAAAAAGATGAAGATGATTTAACACCCTTAAGGCGAGAAAACTTGTCTTTAAATTATTGGGAAAAAACATGGATGGCTAAGCAAAATGTCAACCACGTATTTATTTCCTGTACAAGAAAGCAAAATATAACATCTTTTAAAGAAACACTCTATGATTTAATTATTGAAATTCAAAAAGAAAAGTACCCGTATAATAACTTTTTATATTAATCACAAAATCTACATTGATCATCAATATTTTTGTGATCAAAGTCTTGGTTGTGATCAAATAATTCTAGAAAAAAATCATCTAGAGTGTTTTCTAAACTCTGAAGTATTGAATTATCAATTTCATGTATTTTATTTATAACACATTTTTGAAAATCAAAGTTTTTAGCACGTAGATTTATAATACCGGCCTGCATCGACAAATTATGATCTTGATTATTTCTTTTAAATAACCAAGCATAAATTAAAAGTTGAAGAATCTTAGGCTTTTCTATTATCTCAGCTATATCTGAAGTCCGTAAATCCACATCTTGCACTAAGCCCGTTTTATAGTCTATGATTCTATACACATCATTATAAATATCTATTCTGTCTATGTAACCCTTTAGACTGATGTCAACAACCAAGTTGAAATTTGAGATTTTAATTTTT
This sequence comes from Flavobacteriales bacterium, assembly GCA_002701365.1. Lineage (GTDB taxonomy): Bacteria > Bacteroidota > Bacteroidia > Flavobacteriales > TMED113 > SP256. Next base: position 7,287 of record NZUK01000034.1, on the reverse strand, counting down.
TTATACGGAGCAATGATTTCCCTTTCTAAGGAAAGTACCTTAATTTTATCACCCTTTTTAACATTACTTGCCTCGCTTTTAACGAAGTTTTTTATTATTCTTTTAATCGCCTCTATCGTTAAAAAATTTTTACCCTTTGAGATGTTTTTAACACCATGTTTTTTAATCGCATTCTCAAGTGTTTCTGGTACTGAACATATAATCTTACCCATTATTGAATTATCCAAGATCATCCCTAAATATGGCTCATAAATCTTCTGGAGAACCCAGTGTACTATTGTGCCCATAGTTGCCTTATCAATATCGTTTTCTAAATTATCAATAGAAGAAACGTCTAGTATTTTTTCATAATAAAATTGTTTTTTACAGTAATTATAAAGATTAATTGTGCTTGGAGATATTCCTTTATTGCAGATTTTAACTAATTTGCTTATAACATAAGCATCTTTTAATTTAAACAGACGATTGTTGTTTTCTAACTCCAATTGAAATACATCACTAGCTGTATAGTTATTTATTCTAATATTAGAACCCGGAAGAGTTTTGATTTCATAAAGCAATTGATTTATAAACCTACTTTTTTCACCTGAACTTGATGACAGCAAATCCTGATTGTAAATAATGCTAACTTTTTTGGGTCTTTTTATTAAATTAAAAAAATAATTTGCATATATAGCATCCATATCTAAATGTGTTCGAATCCCAAATTTTAATTTAACATCAAAAGGAATAAAACTATTTTTACCAGAATCGGGTGGCAATTCAGATTCATTAGCAGATAAAATAAATACTTCATCAAAATCTATTGCACGCGACTCTAATATTCCCATAATTTGAATCCCTATTAATGGTTCCCCCGAAAAGTTTAACCTTATTGACTTCAAAGTTTTAGAAAATAACTTAGTTAATAATTCCGGGCTAATAATATGGCGAGAGTTTTCTAAAAATCTTGCAAAACTCAAAAGTTGTTCCTGAATCTCAAATAAACACTCTTGCTCTAAATCCGTATTTTCCTCACTTGAGTTTAGCGACTCTAACAGGACCGATATAGTTTCTTGTAAAAAAGACACTAAATCTAAACTAGAACGAAAATTAGTTAAAAAAATGTTTTTTAAGAATGGGATTTTATCAAGATTTGAAATAGAATTAAGATCACAATAACCAATATAATTTAAATTGATTTTTGAAATTTCTTGTAATAAATTTTTATCTAAACTATCTCCCCGGGAATTTAAAAATAAATTAAAATATGGAGTTTGTATTAATTGTATTATATCTTTCTTTAAAAAAGAATTTGATTTTTGCTTAGTGTCGTAATCTCTAGAATTTATAATTAAAGAAATTATTTCTTCAACTAAGGATGCAATTGGATGGTGCAATAATTTATACCCCATTGTTACATTAATATCACTAATATAACTTGGAATGGATTCTAAAACTGGTAATAATAAATCCTCATTAGGGAGAACAATTGCAATTCTTTTAGATTCATCTATTGATGAATAATTTTTATTTAATAAAAGTTGGCTCAAAAGTTTAGCCTGATTAACATTTTTTGTTGTACCAATTATATCAATACTTTTTGGGAAATTTAGAAAATCGTTTGTTTGTGGGAATTCACATTGTGGCCATTTTTGAATATATCTTCTTAAAAATTTACCTGACTCCTGTATGTGATTTTTTATAAAATACTCATCTGCATCCCAAAAAATATCACATATTTTTTTAGATAATAAACTGTCTATTATTTTCTCTTGGCAATTTGTTAAGGCATCTAGTCCTATAAAAATAATTTTTTCTTTTTTATTGTCTTTTAACCACATCGGAATTTGGTTAATATTATCAACAAGTAATCTTTGTGCAAGTCCCGAATAAGCTATATTATTAGACTTTAAACTTAATTGCAATTTGTCATAAATATGTTTTAAGTTGTTAAAAAAATCTAAATACTCATTAATCTCTTCCTCATTTGACGCAATGTCTAAATACCATGATTCTATTCTTTTTACATCTGATAAATATGAAAAAATCTCTTTCGGACAAGTATATGCTTTATCAATCTCATTAAAATCTTCTAATAATCCAGAGGCCCACTTATAGCATCTCTCAATACTATGAGGTTTTTGAACAATCGATTCATAAACATCATAAAATGAAAAAAACAACTCTAAACTAGATGCTGAATTGAAATTATTTACTTCAAAAATAAAATCATCTATTGAATAAATCCTTGGAAGCCAAGTAGGCTTATCAATTGACTTTGCAATCTCTTTTTTTAAAAAAACCGACGACCTTCTAGAGGGAAGAATAATCACAAGATCCGAAATAACATAATCCCTTAACAACTGTTTTGATATTTTAAATAAAAAACTGTTTTCCATTATAATTCTATTATTTCACCTAAAGATAGATATACTAAATACTTGTTTATTTTACCATAGCCTAGCTGTAATAAAATAGACTCATATTTATTTAATTGATGAATATGTGATTTGTTTTTTAAGCCCGTCTTATAATCAATTAAAGATGCGACTGTCTTGGAATGCTCAACAACTCTGTCGGGTCTATAAATACTCCCATCGCTAGTAATAATACTCGTTTCTAAAAAAGTATTTAGTTCCGAATTAAAAAGATGCTTTATTTTACTATCATTAATAATACTGCTAATTTCCATTTTAATTCTATTATATGTTCTTAGGCCATATTTATATTTTATATTCATTTTCTTTAGAGCAGGTTCCAAATCTTCAATTTTATTAATACTTGCCATTATTTCATGAATTAGATCTCCCCAAACAATTGAAAACCTTTGTTTTAAACTTTTATTAAAACCTCTTTTTTTTCTTATTCTTAGTCTTTCCCTCCATTCTGATGAATCATAATCTTTATATTTAATGTGTGTGATTCTATTATTACAAGCTTTTAACTTTCTTTTTTGACCATCCTTAAATATATTATTACCAAACTGTGGAGTTTGAAGTGTTTTAAAGAAGGAAAGAAAGTATTGAAATATATTTCCCTTCCGAGTATCTGAATTACTAATAACATATAATCTATCCTTGGCACGAGTCATTGCAACATATAAAATATTTATATTATCTAACAACACTTTATTTTTATGATTTAGATAGTTCCTTGGAAATGGAGGAGGCCATTTTTCAAGTTCTTTGTTTAATGGAAGTAGTGTAAAAAAATTGGAATTATTTTCTTTATTATTTAAAAACGGAGCAACATCAAACCAATCTTTTTCCTTGCCTAAATCTTCTTTCCAATTTACAAATGGCATAATAACAATTGGAAATTGTAACCCCTTTGATTTGTGAACAGACATAAGTTCCACTGCATCAATACCTTGTGGAATAATAATTGACAATGTGTCTCTTTTTTGATCCCAAAAATTTAAAAACCGGATAATAGAATTACTCTCTTTAATAGAAAAGTCATAAACAAAATCTAAAAAAAATCTTATATATAAATTATTTGCCTGGTTTATTTTAAATACCCGGATAAGTTCTTCTATTAATTCATATATACTTAATTTTTTTAATTTTTTCAGATTCCAATTAATCCCTATACTGTTTAGAAATTTTGAAAAATCAATGTTGTTTGATGTTGAATACTTAGATATGATTTCATGCGAAAATTCTAATTTAATTTTATTTTCAGAAGCCAAACTTGTCAATAATTTAGCTTTCGATAAAAAATTTGATTCATCATTTAAAACAATCAAATTATTTATTAAAAATTGTACTAGAATGGATTTTTTTAACAATAGTGATTCTGAAGAAATAATTGGAATTCCTTTCTCTGTTAAATAGGTGGCTACTTTTGTAATATCTTTATTGCTTCTAGTTAAAACAACTATGTCTGAAAAAGAATAATTGTCTTTTTTAGCGTCCATAATATTTTTATAGGTTTTTTCAAGTGTTTGGTTTTCCAATACTAAACCTTTAGAATCTAATACTTCAACTTCAACATATCCGGTTTCACTCCGATGATGTTTTTGATCTAAATTTTTATATAATTTATTGTATGGTTCCGATAAATGCTGAGACAAAAAAGAAAAAAATGTATTATTAAAATTAACTATTTTGTCTCCACTTCTATAATTAGTATCTAGTGATTTTATATCTACTTTAAAGTGATTTAAAAAGGTTTTATTTGTAGAACTAGACAATGCTAAAAACTGTTCTACTTCGCCTCCTCTCCATCTATAAATAGACTGCTTACCATCTCCAACAATTAAACATGTACCGCCTGTTGAGAGAGCCTCCTCAAGCAATGGGATTAAATTATGCCACTGTGTTTTTGAAGTATCCTGAAATTCATCGATAAAATAGTGATTATATCGATTACCTATTTTTTCATAAATAAAAGGCGCAGGACTTTTTTGTAAAAAATTACTTATAATTTGATTAAACTCTGATATATGAATTATATTATTATTCTTTTTTAGTACACCTATTTTCTGATCTATTCTACTTAGCAGTGACACTAAAAAAAACGATCTGTAACAGCTTCTATAAAATAAATACTTTGAATAATCTGAATCTATTAATAATAACAATTGACTCAATAAGTCTTCTAACGATTTAGAAATACTATCTACTTGTTGTTTATATGTAATATCTTCTGATTTTTTATACCATTTTTTATTATTATAAGATTGATATAATCTTTTCGAAAACTGTATTCCTAAATATGGTTTTTTCCTTAGTTTTTTTAAATACCGAGGTAAATCCTGATATGGAAAAACATGATCTGGTATATCTTTAACTAATGGGTTTAGTTGATCTTTAATAACATCTACTCTTTTCTCAAAGCGATCAATTATCGTATGAATTTCTTTTTGTTTTTTAAAAATAGTTTTTGCATCCGATAAATTTTGGATTATAAAACTTTTATGATCTTTAAATAATTGATCACTTAATTTTAATAAGTCTTCCTCTATGTCCCAGTTTTTGTTTTCATGTGTTTTATAAATTGAATAATTAATTAAATTTTGTGTTACTGTGGCATCTCGTCCTAGATCATCAAATAGTGAATATACACCTTCTTGTATAATTTTTTTATTATCCATTTCTACTTCAAAATTTGAAGGAAGATTAAGTTCATAGGTAAATCCTCGAATAATTTTATGAATAAACTTATCTATTGTTGAAACAGAGAAATACCCGTAGTAATGGATTATGTCAGATAAAAACTTTTTTGATTTTAAACATAGCTCTTCATCACTAAAATTTAATTCTATTTTCAAGTCTTTATAAATAGACTGAAAAGATGAATCAATTTTTTTATGTCCTTTTGAAAACTGAAACAAGGTAGTCACAATGCGATTTTTCATCTCGCTAGCCGCCTTATTTGTAAATGTAATTGCCAGTAGGGATTTATGCGTAATTTTTCCTTTATTCAATAATCCGGTCTTAATATACTCTTTGACTAAGGTATATGTCTTTCCAGATCCTGCAGAAGCTTTATATACGTTAAATGATGCCATCTACATAACAAGATAACACTATTAATTTTATTAAAATTTAATATATTTTTTTATTAACTGTTCCGTCTGAATAGACACTAAATATAAATCCACGATTTGAAGATGAAACTCTACCCAACATATCAACATTATATAATAATTTTTTTTCTGAATATATTTCTTCAATATAGGTTTGATCACATTGGATATTATTATATACAAAACTTGTCACAAAATCAATCATTTGTTGTTTATATAATGCATTTCCATCCCAAGGGCAATGAGCCTCCCCTTCATAAATTAACAAGTCATTTTCAACTCCATAATTTGAAATGATTGGATGTATTGCCATACTTCCACAAGCCGTTAAATTAGTTGGACTATTTAGGATTGTGCCACATTCATCTGGAACAGTTTCGTCCTCTGTGCCATGACAACTGACAATAGGTGTAGTATCCGATTCATCTACCCAATTAATTGTGTGCAAAGCCCCTGCTAAATTAATCATTCCACTAATCTCTGAGGAATAGCCAGCGTTACCACTATTCCCGTCTATTCCACCATTATCGTTGGCTAAACTCAGGGCATAATCTTGTCCACTTACATCAATTCCTGAAACAAACTCATCTAAACTATTTACATAACTCATATGTGGACCTAAACATGCTCCGGCAGAATTCCCTCCCATCCAAATCTGATTTTGATCTATTCCATAACTATTATCACTTTCGATAAAATTCTTTCTAAAGAATCTAACTGCAGCTTTAGCATCCGTCATAGCACTATAAATGACTTTAATTCCATTTTCTAAATCTGTCATCCAAAACAAGCCAGAAAATGGACCTAGAACCGTTGAGCTAGTTGCTAATCTATAATTAATTGACGCTGCCACATAACCTCGTTTAGCAAATGTTTCACACAAGTCTACCATTGTTGGATTCGTTTTAGATCCTCCAATAAAGGAACCACCATGTGCTAAAATAATTAAAGGCCTATTGCTACAATTATCGTCATTAGGAGTATATATATCCATCTGTAAATTATAGACATCTGAGTATGTTACTGTTTCAACATTTACTGAGCTAAAAACCTCTGTCTGATATCTACTTTCACATAAACAATCTAATGATTGAGCTGATAACTGAAAGCTTACTAAAAAGGCACATGTGAATAAAGTTGTATAATATTTCATTTTGTTATTTCTTTTTTTAATATATAGTGTTCAATAGTATAAGAGTTATTTGATGCGCTATAAGATCGTAATGTTTGCCAGCCTTCGCTGCCCATATAATTCAACACATCTATTATAGAGTTATATTTTTTTAATTCCTTTGTCATTAATGTATATATTTTTTTATCGATCCATAAACTGTCTCTATTACCATAATTTATGGTAATACTTTCTTCGGTTCCGAGAAATTTTTTTCTAGACATTATGTCACAAAAAACTTCTATTAATTTATCTTTATAAACAATACTTTTAACATCTTCAACAGGTGTTGTATGAATATTTTTTTTATCCGATTCTACAGAAATATAGCGAATATTAAATTCATCTTGTCCAATCACTGTTCCAACTCTAAAAGTTGTATCTGATAGAAATATTGTATCATTTTGAGAATATCCTGGCGTTAACCATAAAACTATCAAAAGTATTCCTATGTATTTATACACTATCTAATCTAAACTTATTTTTATTTGTCTTACTTAACAACATTCATTGTATTAGTAACTGAGAACCCTCTTGCTGACATACGAACAAAATATGTTCCAGCAGCAATATCCTCCGAGCTAAACTGTAACTTATACAT
>NZUK01000033.1 GCA_002701365.1 Flavobacteriales bacterium | reverse complement strand
TACCATATTTAAAAAGAGTTTATCACCAATAACAGTTCCTTTATATGCAGGAGTAGAGGGTTTGGCGATGGGAGCAATATCTGCACAATATACAGCCTTGTATGATGGAATAGTGCCACAAGCTATCACTTTAACTCTTGGTATTCTATTTGCCCTCCTATTTGCTTATAAAACTAAAATAATTGCTGCTACTGAAAATTTTAAACTTGGTGTTTTTGCTGCTACAGGAGGTATTTTCATTGTCTACTTTATTTCATTTATTATGTCTTTTATACCTGGATTAGGTTTTCCTGAATTTTTAAATCCAACTAACGGTAGTTGGTTAAGTATCGGGTTTAGTCTTTTTGTGGTAATTATTGCATCTCTTAATCTAGTTTTAGACTTTGATTATATTGAGGAAGGTGCTGAAATTGGATTACCAAAGTATATGGAATGGTATGGTGCTTTTGGTCTTTTAGTTACACTTATATGGTTGTACTTAGAGATTCTTCGCTTATTATCAAAATTAAGATCTCGATAACCATGAAACACTTTTTATTAACATTATTTCTGACAACTTTTATCAGTTGTACTAACTTTAAATCTATGAATATACAATCTCCACCAATTGCACATAAAGAAGAAAAAAAGCTTTCTATTCATAATGATGAAAGAATCGATAATTATTTTTGGATGCGTTTGTCAGATGCGCAAAAAGAGTCTAAGAACCCAGATAAACAAACAAAAAAGGTTATTGATTATCTGAATGCAGAAAATGAGTATTTGAAATCTAAAATGAGTCAGACAAAAGACTTGCAAAATTCATTATTCAACGAAATTAAGGATCGAATTAAAAAAGACGACTCTTCTGTTCCAGTAAAAATTAATAATTACACTTATTATTCTAGATATGAAAAAGATAAAGAATATCCTTTTTATTGCAGAAAACCTATTAATAATTCTGTTGAAGAAGTCATATTAAATGTTCCTGATATGGCTAAAAACCATGAGTATTATGCTGTTGGTGGTCAATCAATAAGTCCTAGCGAAAAATTATTAGTGTATGGTGTTGATACTGTTTCAAGAAGGGAATACACACTTTATATAAAGAATTTATCTTCTGGAAAACATTTAAAGGATGTAATTAGTAAAACAACTGGTTCCGCTATTTGGGCTAATGATAATAAAACTATTTTTTACACTAAACAAGATCCGATCACACTAAGGTCTTATCAAATTTATAAGCATGTTTTAGGAACTAATCAGAGTGAAGACGTGTTAGTCTATGAAGAAAAAGATGATACATTTGGCTGTTATGTTTCCAAGTCAAAATCTAAGAAATATATCATTATTGAGAGTTATCAAACATTATCTTCAGAATATCGATTTATAGACGCAAATAAACCAAATTCTGATTTTAAAATAATTCAAAAACGTGAAGAAAATCATGAATATGGTGTTTATCATTATAGAGATTACTTCTATATCCTAACTAATTATAAAGCTAAAAATTTTAGGTTAATGAAAACCTTGGTTTCAAAACCTGAAAAAGAAAATTGGCAAGAAGTAATTAGTCATGATAAAAATACTTTAATTGAAGGAATTGATATTTTTAGTGATTATTTAGTGGTAGAAGAAAGAAGAAGTGGCTTAACTCATATCAAGATCATTAAATGGGATGATAATTCAGAATATTATGTAGAATTTAATGACCCCGCCTACTCAGTCTCAACTTTTGCTAATATTGAGTTTAATACCACTGAATTAAGATTTAATTATACTTCTCTAACTACACCTAGTAGTGTTTTTGACTTAAATATGAAAACAAAAAATAGAAAACTTCTAAAGCAAACTGAGGTTTTAGACAATAGTTTTTCTCCTGAAAATTACGTTTCTAAAAGATATTATGCTACGGCAAGAGATGGAAAAAAAATTCCTATTTCACTAGTATATAAACAAGGTGTTCAAAAGGATAAGAAAAACCCCCTTCTTCTTTATGGATATGGAAGCTATGGGTATAGTATTGATCCTTATTTTAGCTCTGTAAGATTAAGTCTACTTAATAGAGGTTTTATATTTGCAATTGCCCATATAAGAGGCGGCGAAGACATGGGAAGACAGTGGTATGAAGATGGAAAGTTATTAAACAAAAAAAATACATTTTATGATTTCATAGATTGTGCTGAATTTTTGATAAATGAAGAATATACAAATAGTCAACATTTATATGCTGCTGGTGGTAGCGCAGGAGGATTGTTAATGGGGGCCGTTATTAATATGAGGTCTGATTTATGGAATGGTGTTATTGCGTCAGTACCTTTTGTAGATGTTATTTCTACAATGCTGGATGAAAGTATACCCCTTACTACAGGTGAGTTTGATGAATGGGGAAATCCAAAAAACAAAGAATACTACGATTATATAAAAACATATTCTCCATATGATAATATTGAATCAAAAGCTTACCCTAATTTACTTGTAACAACAGGTTATTGGGATAGTCAAGTACAATATTGGGAGCCTGCAAAATGGGTGGCAAAATTAAGAGAATATAAAACAGATGACAACTTACTAATAATGGATTGTAATATGGACGTAGGCCATGGAGGCGCATCTGGTCGATTTAAAAGGTACAAGGAAGTGGCTTTAGAATACGCGTTTTTATTAAATCTAGAAGGAATTAGTCACTAATTTATCTTTCACAATACACGATATAATACCTATTTGTTACCATGCGTAATAAAGGTCGAATTCCTAAACTGATTTTTTTGTAAGGCGTCCACTTCTGTGAATCAATAATTTTCCAACCAGTCTTCTCTAATAAAAAGTTGAATTGTTTAACTTCAAATTCATGATAATGCTTATCTCTATCGTCATTTTCATTCCAATAGGCATCAGAAAACCATAATTTTAATGGCACAGATGCAATCATTTTTTTAGCCTTTATTGCATTTAAAATGTTAAATGGGGCAAACATGTGCTCAAAGATCTCAAATGCAGTAACAATCTCTATGTCTGATCTTGAGACGGAGGATTGATCAAGATCAAGGTTTTCACCTTTTGTATTAGATACGTTATATCCATTACTGCTCATGAGTTCCGAAAGGCCGTTTACAACCCCTAAGTCTAAAATTTGCATTGGAGGTGGACAGTGCTTTATTAAAAATTTAAGAGTTTTTTCATGTCTCCAAGAAGTTGCCTTATCCATATTTATGAAATATTGTGATCGCGACAGGATTCGAACCTGTGACCGTCTGCTTAGAAGGCAGATGCTCTATCCAGCTGAGCTACGCGACCATATAAATTTTATGCGAATTTAATAAAGAAAATTAAATTATATGACTAATTTCAATTTTATAAAAAATATTCATATGCTTTATATAGAATTTGCATTTTCATTACTATTGCTATTTATTGGATCTCAATTATTAGTTAATGCTTCTATTATAATTTCTAATAAACTACAAGTTAATAGACTAATTATTGGGTTAACAATCGTCTCTTTAGCAACTTCTCTTCCAGAGCTTTTTGTGACTATACAAGCAACTTCACAAGGTTATTATGGCTATGCTTTAGGAAATATTATAGGCTCAAATATTTCCAACATCTCACTTGTTTTAGGGGTTACAGCTCTTATCAGTCCAGTATTAATTTCTAAAAAAGAAATTTACTTAAATTACTACCCATTAATTATTATTTCTGCCGTATTTACTATCTCAATACTTTATCTAAAAACTATCAGCATAACTTATGGTGCAATAGCATTAATTTCATTAATATCATTTAATATTTTTTTATTTAAAAAAGCTAAGGAGTCTTCGCATAATGAATTAATTAAAAGTGACGATTTATTTAATTTTTTAGGTTATAAATTTAGTATTCAAAATACTTTTTTTCTTTTCATAGTGTTATTTATTGGCTCATTAGTATTGTGGCTTGGAAGCAAATTACTTATTGGTTCATCTACAGAAATTGCAAGAATTATTGGCGTTAGCGATAGAGTGATTGCAATCAGTCTAGTTGCTCTTGGAACAAGTCTTCCGGAATTATTTGCTAGTGCATATGCTGCATTTAAAAATGAGACCAAATTAGCAATTGGGAATTTATTAGGTTCAAATATATTTAATATTTTGGCCGTAGTTGGCACAACATCTCTTTTAAATAGTATTAATATTGAAAGTAATTTAAATTCAGACACTATAATTATGTTCCTAATGACATTAATTTTATTTCCATTATTCTATATAAGAAAAACTATTGTTAAAAATAAAAACAAATTAATGATCCATAAATATGAAGGAATTGTATTAATAACTATTTACATTATCTATATTATTTCAATATTTTAAAAAAAAAACAAAAAAAAAGCGAAGATTTCTCTCCGCTTTTAAAAAAACAGTCTCCTGCTTTTTTATATCTCCGAATAAAATTTCTTTAACCCTATTTGAGCATCGCTACTCTATGAATAGTAAACTATTCTTAAAAAATTTCCTTTTAATAAATCAGTAATTACATAAAGTAAATACTATTTTATAGTCTAAAAACCCATTCGGATTTTTCAGAAACTTAGCCTAAATAATTTTTAAAATTATATTAGGTTGTAGGAATTATTAAAAATTCCTGAGTTAAAGGCTAAAAGATCCAAAATTTTTAAAATTACCATTTCTAGAACTTCCTTAGAACCAACTTTCTTGATATAAAAACTTTCAATTTTATGTGCAAATATTTAACGATTTTACAAGTAAAAACTTAAATTGAATAAACATTACAAAGTCTGTTCTTTTGAACCTTAAAATCAAGTGTCTTTTAAAGGACAAATTCTTGATTATTAATTATTCATCAATACGTCGAAATTACTAAAAATTACATTTTTTTAAAATTTATTTTTTTTTACTTATTAAAATGATATTAACACACTTTATTAACATTTGTTGATAATTGTAAAATAGTTAAGAAGTGTCAATTTAAAACTTTAGATAATATTTATATTTTTTGTAAATTTATATGTAAGAATAATAATTAACCCCTATATATCATGAAACAACTATACACTCTTCTATTTGTAATTTTTTCTTTTATTGGTCATGCTCAAAGCTTAAATTTTGAAGCTACAGGGACAGCTCCTGATTGGTTTGCTAATGATTTAAATGACATTCCCCACACACTATATAGTGATTATTTAGATAATGGTCAAATAGTTGTTTTAGAATTCATGAACGTAAATTGTGGTGCTTGTCAAGCTTATGCACCATATGTAGAAGATTTTTATGAAGCATATGGTCCTAGTGGATCTAATTTAGCCACTGTTATTGCATTAGACATCAATGCGGGCAGTACAGATACTCAATGCCTAAGCTACGTAGAAGATTATGAAGCTGCATACCCATTAATTAATGGGAATTCAACCAGTTATTATGGGGGAGAAATTGTATACACACCTACATTTTATATAGTATATCCTGACGGAACTTACACTAATATATGTACATCTTACTGTGAAAACTCTTCATCAGCTTCAAGTATCGCTGCAGATTTAGGTGATGTAGTAGACAATTGGATAGCTATGAGCATGGGTAGCAGCTCTAGTCCTTGGGGAGATGCTCCCGATACAGATTGCAATGCTACAATTTTAATGCAATCTACAACTAGTATAACGTTAAATGAGTTAGATATTGATACAGGAAGTTGGATTGGAGTCTTTTATACTGATTCTAATAATGAATTTGCATATGGTGGTGGAATTGAATGGAATGGAGAAACAACTTCTATAGCTGCTTGGGGATCTGAAGCTGGCATGAATAATGGTTTTACTAGTGGAGAAGAATTTACTTTTGGTATGATAGACCCTGACTCAGGTGAAGCAATATATTCTACAGATGCTATTTATTCATTTGGTGAAAACACTTATGGTTGTAATGGTTTGTCAGGACTTTCAAGTTTATCATTTGATGCAGAATCAAGTGACACTGAAACATGTGAAGATAATGACTCTGCACTAGCTGCTTTTGGCGGATGTTCTGCTGCTGTAGCTGCATTGGGATGTGATTTTGTTTTTGTGGGTGTCCCAATCGGAGAATCCTGTCCATTAACTTGTGACACATGTCCTTCTGAATGTGAAGACAATGACTCTGCACTAGCTGCTTTTGGAGGATGTTCTGCTGCTGTAGCTGCATTGGGATGTGATTTTGTTTTTGTGGGTGTTCCAATTGGAGAATCTTGTCCACTAACCTGTAATTCTTGTGATGGTGAATCTGGTCCAATATTAGGTTGCACAAATCCAAATGCAGATAATTATAATTCATCAGCAACAGAAGACAATGGATCTTGTATTATATCTGGTTGTACAAATGAAGACGCTGTTAATTACGATGTTTCTGCTACAGAAGATGACGGCTCTTGCATAGTGCTGGGATGTACAGATGAATCTGCATTAAATTATGATATGTTTGCTAGTGCAGACGATGGATCTTGTGAGTATACAACTGTTGATGTGAACTGGGATGAAGACTTGCCAGATACAGACTGTAATGCTACTATACTAATACAACCAACAAGTGATATTAATATTAATGGACAATTTATTACAAATGGTGATATTTTGGGAGTATTTTATACTAATGCTACAGGGGGACTATCATTAGGTGGTTCTGCAATTTGGACAGGTACTGTTACATCAATAGCTGCTTGGGGCTCAGAAGCCGGTTTAGATAATGGTTTTCAAGCGGGAGAAGAGTATGTGTGGTACGTTTATGATAATGAAACTGGTCAATCTATCGCTGCATCAAGCGTTACAATGAGCTTTGGTGATAATAATTATTCTTGCAATGGACTTTCTGGGTTATCATCATTATCAGCTTTTGGCACTATAGCAGGCTGTATGGATTCGGAAGCATTTAATTATAATGAAGATGCTGAAGAAGATGATGGTTCATGTTGTTATCTACAAGGATGTACAGATCCTACAATGTTTAATTATAATGAAACAGCATGTTTTGATGATGGTTCTTGTGTATTTGTTATGACAGGCTGTACCGATTCAACCGCATTTAATTATGATACAAATGCGAATACAGATGATGGATCTTGTTGTTATATAGCTGGATGTACAGGGGCTGATTCAATTAACTATAATGAAGATGCATGTGTTGATGATGGTTCATGTATTATTGCTATTCAAGGCTGTATAGATTCATCAGCATTTAATTATGACATGAATGCGAATACAGATGATGGATCTTGTTGTTATATAGATGGATGTATGGATTCATTAGCATTTAACTATAATTCTAATGCATGTTATGATAATGGATCTTGTGAGGCTATTGTAATTGGTTGTATGGAAGAAGGTGCATGCAACTATGATCTATCAGCTAATACTGCAGGAGATTGTGATTTTGGTACTTGCGCTGGTTGTATTGATTCATCTGCATGTAATTATGACAGTAATGCTACTATTGATGACGGATCTTGTTTAGATCTTGATGAATGTGGTGTTTGTGGCGGAGATGGTATTCCAGAAGGCGCCTGTGATTGTGATGGTAATATAGATTTAGGATGTGGTTGCGGAGAAACCGCTCCATCTGGTTGTGATAATATTTGTGGATCAACTGCAGTAATTGATGAATGTGGTATTTGTGGAGGAGATAATAGTTCTTGTAGTGGATGTACAGATTCTAACTCATTTAATTATAATTCCAGTGCATTAATAGATGATGGTTCCTGTGAATCTAGTCCATTTGGAAATGAACCAAATACTGATTGTAATGCAACAATACTAGTACCAGAAGATGTAAATATTAGTATTGACGGTATATCTCTTTCGTTTGGAAGTTGGATTGGAGTATTTTATACTGATCAAAATGGAGAATTGGCATTTGGTGGTGGAACTATTTGGAATGGAGAAACAACATCGATCGCTGCTTGGGGATCGGAGGCTGGAGAAGATAATGGGTTCCAATCTGGAGAAGAATACACGTGGGGTGTTTATAATATAGATAACGAAGAGACATCTCTAGCTAGCAATATATCTATGAGTTTTGGTGATAATGCATATTCATGTAATGGATTATCAGGGTTGTCATCTTTAGAAGCTGGAATTATACCTGGCTGCACAGATTCATCAGCACTAAACTATAATCCTAACGCAGAACAAGATAATGGTTCTTGTTGTTATATAGCTGGATGTGTAGATTCAACAGCATTTAATTATGATTCAACAGCATGTTATGATGATGGTTCTTGTGTTGCTATTATAGAGGGATGTATAGATTCAACAGCATTTAATTATAATTCTGAAGCAAATACAGATAATGGTTCTTGTATTGCTATTATAGAGGGTTGTACAGATTCAACAGCATTTAATTATAATTCTGAAGCAAATACAGATAATGGTACTTGTATTGCTGTTGTAATAGGATGTATGGAAGAAGGGGCATGTAACTATGATTCAAATGCAAATACGGCTGGAGATTGTGATTTTGGCACTTGTGCTGGTTGTACGGAAGAGGGAGCATGTAACTATGACTCTAATGCTACCATTTCTTCAGATTGTGACTTTGAATCATGTGCTGGTTGTATGGAAGCAGATGCATGTAATTATGATGATACGGCAACTATTCCTGCAAATTGTGATTGGGAATCATGTGCTGGGTGTATGGAATTAGATGCATGTAACTATGATTTAAATGCAACTGTGCCTGCAGATTGTGACTGGGAATCATGTGCTGGATGTATGGAAGCAGATGCATGTAATTATGACGATACAGCAACTGTTCCAGCAGATTGTGATTTTGAATCATGTTATGGATGTATAGATTTAGAAGCATTTAATTATGATAACACAGCAACAGTTAATGATGGTTCTTGTGAATACACACCATTTGGCAATGAACCAGATAGTGACTGTAATGCTACAATACTAATTCCAGGAGATTTAGATATTACTGTTAATGGTAATCCTCTTGTTGTTGGTAGTTGGATTGGTGTATTCTATACTGATTCAAATGGAACATTATCATTTGGTGGTGGTGTTGAATGGAATGGTTTAACAACATCTATTGCTGCTTGGGGAGCGGAAGCTGGAGAAGATAATGGGTTTCAAGCCGGAGAAGAGTATATATGGGCTGTATATGATAATGAATCTAGTCAAATAATCTCAATGCCATCTGTTGAGTATTCTTTCGGACCAAGTTCTTATTCTTGTAATGGATTATCTGGTATTTCATCTCTATTAGATGTTGTGATTTTTGGATGTACAGATACTACAGCATGTAACTATGATTCATTAGCTAATACTGATGACGATTCATGTATTTTTGGTCCTACAGTAAACTACGAGGTGTTTAATATTGCTTGTTCTGGAGAAACAGGATCAGTTGAGTTAACTATTGAAGGTGGTACTGCTCCATATGAAACGGAAGATCTTTCTTCTTTATCAGCTGGAGATTATACAACTAC
>NZUK01000032.1 GCA_002701365.1 Flavobacteriales bacterium | reverse complement strand
TGCAATAGTAGTGTATGAACCTGCTGATAATGCAGACAAATCATCTATATCATATGGCGCAGTACCACCAGTAACTGTCAATTCTGCTGAGCCTAAATCACCATTACATAATGCATCTGTTACTGAAACTGATGCTTCTAGAGAACTTCCTGAAATCGAAACAACTTGTGAAATCCCGTTCACTTCGTATTCTCCAGAAGATAGTTCGCCAGAAGAATACTCAACATCTATAGAATAGGCACAATCCTCCCCTGTTGGCCATAATTGCCAAATAAACGATTCTCCAATATCAAAGCCATCTTTTTCTTCTGTAGATGCATCATCACCACAAACAGTAAAATAAAACGTAGTACCATTGTACTCAACGGCTTGAGAAAATATTAAATCACCATTTTCAGAAGTATAAAATAAACCAATAAAATCACCATTATTTAAACCATCTGAAACAGTAAAGGCAACTGTGTGGTTATTAAATGGATCACAACCATCATTATTACCCCATGGAGTGTCTAATTCTAATTCATTACCATCACAATCAAAACCTTCTAATGGATATACACAAGAACTATCATCATCTGTCGCCATTAAATCATAATTACATGCTATTGTATCTGTACAACCTGCCATTTCATCTGCATCACATACACCATCATTATCTAAATCATTATCAAGTACTAATCCATCTTCACATGAGTCACAAACACCATCTAAGAATTCACAAGATCCGTCATCTATATTTGCATTTTCATTATAATTACATGCATTTACATTTACACAACCTTCAATAATTAATTCACAACCATTAATGAAATCTGCATAACCATCTAAACAATCACCATTACAATCTGCATTAGCATTAGCATATATACATGAATCATCATCAAGAGTCGCTGCACCATCATAGTTACATGCAGAAGTATCAGTACAACCTGAACAAGAAGAATACTCACATTCATTAAAAACATTATAAGTACCTATTGGATCAAAATTACATGCTAATGCATCTAAACAACCTGTAAAAAGACAGAAGTCATCTTCTGTAGCATCTGAATTGTAATTTAATGCATTTGGATCAGTACAACCTCCAACCTCATTTTCATCACACGTTCCATCTAAATCAATATCATTAATGCAATTACCATCACAATCGTAATACTCATCTGGATATTCACAAGAACCATTATCTGCATTTGAATTTTCATCATAATTACATGCATCAGGGTTAGTGCAACCATATACATAATCAACACACGTTCCATCATCTGTATTTGCATTTTCATTATAATTGAATGCAGAAGAATCCGTACAACCTAAAATTACATCCAGACAAGTTCCATCATCATAACAAGCGCCTTCATTATAGTTAAATGCTGTTAAATCGGTACATCCCGAGATATAACAACACGAATCATCATTTGTATTTGCTGATTCATTATAATTGAATGCTAAAGAATCTGTACAACCAAAAATCGCAGTAATACAAGAACCATCATCTTCAGTGGCATCTGAATTATAATTAAGAGCGTTTTCATCTGTACAACCAAAAAATTCTAATTCATCACAAACACCATCGCCGTCAACATCAATTAAACAATTATTGTCACAATCGTAATACTGAATTGCATATTCGCAAGAGCCATTATCTGTATTTGACAAATCATCATAATTACAAGCAATTAAGTCTATACAACCAAATATATAAGGCACGCATGTTCCATCATCTGAATTAGCATCTGGATTGTAATTAAAAGAAGAAGGATCTGTACAACCTTCAATAACAGCAATACATGAACCATCGTCATAACAAGCTAAAACATTGTAATTTAAAGCTAGTAAATCCGTACATCCCGAGATATAACAACACGAATCATCATTTGTATTTGCTACTTCGTTGTAATTAAATGCAGATTCATCTATACAACCTTCTAAAACTCCCTCACATGAATTATCATCAGTATTTGCTGCTTCATTGTAATTAAATGCTGAAGGATCTGTACAACCTAAAACAACAGCAATACATGAACCATCATCATAGCAAGCTTCCTCATTATAATTAAATGCAGATTCATCTATACAACCGGAAATATTTAATGAATCATATGGACATGGGTCATCTGAATTATCCGCGAAATCAGGAGCTGGAGGATCACATGCAATCTCAAAATAAATATCGTCTCCTAAGCCATCACCATCTTCATCATAATACCATATAGTTTCATAGTAACAAGTTGAATCATCCAGATTAGCATTAGGATCAAAATTACATGCAGTTTCATCTGTACAACCAGCGAATTCACAAGAATCATCAGTTATAGTAGCATCTGGATTATAATTATCAGCTGTTTCATTAGTACAACCAATAACGCCCTCAATTTCACCACTGAATTCTGCTACAAGAATCTGGCCAAATCCATTAGCAATAAAAGTTTCAGAAAATGGTGGAGAAGGATTCATTAAAATATAATCAGCAACAAAACTTTGCCCATAGACAGACAAGATCCATGTAATGTACTCACCTGTTTCAAAACCATTATCTTCACCGGACTCAGAAGCAAATAAAGGAATTGCTAATTGATTATTATCAAAATCATCACACCAAACTTGATAACCAGCGCATTGCAATTGACCTAAATCATTTGTATAAAACCCACCTAACAAAGAACCACATGGAGGCTGAACACCAATTCCATTAAAAGTAACCGCCGATTGCGAGACCTGTATTGTCATATTACCATCAGTAATAGTATAATCAAAATCTAACGAATAACAAGAACCATCATCAACAGTTGCTTCAGAATTATAATTATAAGCTGACTCATTTGTACATCCTAAAATTGATGTCAATTCTCCTTCAAATGCTACTGACAGCAATTGGCCAAAACCATTTGACACAAAAGTCTCAGAAAATGGTGGAGAGGTATTCATACCAGAAGATGTTGCTAAAAAATCATCATTTCCGATAGACAAGCCCCAAACCAATTCTTCACCTGCTTCAAAACCATTGTCAAATCCAGATTCTGATGCCCAGGCAGCAAGTGCTAATTGATCACCAGTCCATTCTAAATAACCAGCATTTTGAAGATCACCGTTATTATTTGTAAAAAAAACACCTATTAAAGAGCCCAATGGTGGACTATCGCCATTAAATGTTACTACATCAGAACTTATCTGAATTGTCATATTACCATCAGTTATATCATAATTCCATTCTAAATCAACATCTAATAGTGTGTATTGACAGTCTTCAGCAGCAAATAAAGCAGAAGCACATTCATCTCCTGAATAATTATTTGCAGTTGGATCACTACAACCTCCACTAATGACTAAACATGATCCGTCATCAATTGTTGCAGATGGATCATAATTATATGATTCTGAACACATACAACCCGCAAAAACACAACTTTCCTCAGCAAATAAAGCAGAAGCACATTCATCACCTGAATAATTAGCTGCTAACGGATCGCTACAACCTCCACTTAAAACTAAACATGTGCCATCATCAGCAGATGCCTGATCATCATAATTATAAGCATCTGGACATATACAACCTTCAACTGCTTCATCATAAATACAATTAACATTAAAATAACTAGTTACAATAGGTCCTAATCCAGGACAATAATTAGAAGCTAAAGGATCATCACACGCATTTAATATCATGCACATATCTCCATTCGGTACCGCCATCCCATATTCACATTCACATGTAAGCTCTACCTCATCATCAACTACACCAGTCCAATCAGTAAAATCAGCAGAAGCAAGCCCAGAAAGTGCATTACCATTATATACCGTTCCTGTAAGCTGACCATTTGGTTCAACCATTACCGCATTTGAAGCATAATAATCAAATCCATCATAATATGCAAACCACGAATAAGCTTCGGCCTCCGAAAAACCATCAATATTAGGTGTCGTTGAATCATCTCCCTGCGCAGAAATAGCAATCATACCATCTCCACTCCATGTATTAAAACCACCACAATAAAATTCACCATCTATTTGAAAAAAAACACCAATTAATGCACCCACTGGCATTACCTCTCCATTTAAAGTTGGAGGAACCATTTCCCAAAGAGAAAATTCTCCCACAGAAATAGTAGAAGAAACACCTGTATTAGGCTGTTCCCATACCAATGGAACAGGCTGACTAAAAGTAAACCCACAGACTAGCACAAAACACAATAAAACAAATCTTTTCATAAAAAAATATTTTAAATTACTAACTATTCAACACCTCTAAATAAATGAACATATCCATCATATGATTCTTTTCTTTTAGAAGCACGATTATATAATTCCAAAGTATAAAAATATACCCCATCACTTAACTCTTTATCTTCAAAGGTATTAGTAGTGCCATCCCACAAAGAACCTTGAAAATCATAATTACTTTGAGAATGAACTATAGATCCCCATCTATTATAGACTATAAAACTAATATTGTCATGCACTCCTTCGATCAGTTGAGTGGCTAAAAAAACATCATTATTAAAATCTCCATTAGGAGTAAATGCGTTGGGCAGTGTTAAAGGACATGAAAAACCAATGCTTTGAATATAAGACGTGTCGCAAATATGGTATTCTAAATAATACATACCATAATCACTAACAGTGATATCTACTTCATAAGGAGTTTCATAATTTATTGTTACATTTTCAGCACCAGCTCCAATTGGCTCCCAATAACCTGGATCAATTAAAATATTCGCATTAGATGCCTCGTTGTTAATATACACTTGACCATTTAGCACACAAGCAACATGAGTAGAAACTCCAATTTCTGGAGCTTGTTTCTCTATATAAACGGTAACAAAATCTTCCGAGCCACAAGAGGAAAAAGAAAATAAATATTCATCATAACAACACTCCTCATCAGAGTTAATCGGGCTAAAAATAATATCTGTTTCAAGAGAATTAGAATCAAGGATCTCAATTTCAGTATTATTATCTAATAATTCACTAGCCGAGGGAGAAATTAAACTCCAGGAACCATTGTCAACAGAATATGCCTCCAGAGTAGTTTCAAAATCACAATATAAATAAGAAGGTTCTGCTGTTGCAAGTGGGGTGATTGTAACCATATCAATATTAAGAATTACCTGTTCTCCACAATCATCGGTAAAGATTAATTGATACAAGCCATAATCGGATACAGAAACATCAGTATTATCACTAAATGGGTTTGAAAATGACACACTACCTTCACCACTAGCAGACCAAGAGCCAGAGATCGAAGAAGTACCAACTACACTAACACTAAAATCTTCTAAACAACTTGGGTTAGAATTAGAAGTCAATAAAATTTCCATTTCACTACTAGAAGGCTCATTTATGACAAATGTTTCAATGTAAGAACAACCTAAAACATCTGTAATATTTATAAAATAAGTACCTGGCACTAAATTATTAACACTGGAAGCAGTAGATCCGTTAGACCACAAATACTGATAAGGTCCTGTTCCTCCAGATGGATTAACAATGGCTTGACCATCAGTTAATCCAAAACAAGAAACATCTAAAGTTGTAATATTAGATAAAATCAAAGAAGGTTCATCAACAATAAAATTATCTTGAGCAGTACACCCATTCGCATCTTCAACAGAAACAGTATAATCACCTGCCGACAATGAATTTATATTAAAAAAGCCATCAACTGCATACTGATAAGGAGGTGTCCCGCCTGATGCAGATGGTAAAATAGAACCATCAAATGATCCATTGCATGAAGCATCTGTTACAGTGGCAGATAATTGTAGCTCTTGATTAGGTTCTTCTACAATTAAATCTGATAAAACAAAAATACATCCATTCACATCAGTAATTGTCATTGAATATGCTCCAGTAAATAAATTATTAGGGTCTGCTCCACCACTCCAATTTTCATTATAAGGTTCTGTCCCCCCCTGTATAAATGAGACACCGGAACCTGTATTTTCACCAAAACAATCAACATCAAACATTGTTGCAGTTGCTGAAAGGATATCAGGTTCTATAATAATGAATTCATTAGTCGAAAAACAATTTTGAATATCTGAGACAGTAACTTCATAAAGGCCAGGTTCTAAATTATTAATATCCTGACTGATCTCTCCGTTTGACCAAAGATATTCATATGGTGGATTTCCTCCAGAAATATTTAAATTTATAATCCCATCATTTTCACCAAAACAAGAAATATTTGTTACTGACTCATTAATTAAAATTGGATTAGGAGTCGCAACATTAAAGGTCTGTTGATATTCACAATTATTTTCATCAGTAATTGTTATTGTGTAATCACCCGTGCTAACATTTACTAAATCCTCAACTTGTGCACCATTAGACCAGAAATAACTATAATCACCAACACCCCCTTCTACGGTTATACCTAATGCGCCGTCAGATGCACCACTACATGAAACAGGCTGCATTGTAAAATCAATAATAGAGATTGCAGTAGGCTCATCTAACACTATGTCTATCAAATCAACTTGACAATTATTTTCATCTAAAATAGTACAGGAATATATTCCCGCAGTTACATTATTTAAATTTGAATCTGTGCTACCATTACTCCAATTAAACTCATAATTGCCTGTACCTCCTGAAACATCTACATTAATAAAACCATTACCACCCTCATTACAAGAAATTTCAAATCCATTATATTCAGAAACAACTACATCTTCAATAACTAAAGGACCTGGATCAGAAATACTAAAGTAAACTTCTTGTTCAAATACCATACAGTCAAAAATATCAAAGGGGGAAAAATAATAATCTCCTGATGGCAAATTATCAAATACAACTACCGAACCATTTTGTTCAATGACATCATTTGAGTTAACCTCCCCTAATAGAATTGTATATTCATCTGTTCCACCAGTTAAGGCAATTGTAATAGACCCATCTGTAATATCATTAACACCGTCATTATTATCATCAACAAAGCAAGAGACATTTTCAACCTCATAGTCATAAATAAACTGATCGGGAGAATCTACAACTAATACAGACTGAAAACTACAACCAAAAACAGGGCTAGTATTATCAACACATTCAATTAAAACATTATACTCTCCAATAGACAAATCACTTATTTCTGATCCACTTCCGCTAAAATTATTACTACTACTCCAAGATATCTCATAATCTGAATCATTTTCTGGGCATTCGCCAAGTTCGTATGCTGTAATACCATACCAATTTTCTGCCTGACAAGAATTAAAATATGTAACAAAATCACAACCACACACCTCATTTGGTGTTGAAGGACATGACACATCTAGGTCAATAACATCGTCATTAATACAATTTTCATTCATAATGCTTGAAACAATAATACTACCATCAGATAAATCATAACAATTTGCATTGATTATTTCAAATTCTGCTAATATCGATTCGGGAGGTAAAATTTGAAAACCTTCTCCAGAAGCACATCCACCAGGAAAACCCAAATCTTCAACTTGAATCAAGTAATCACCTGCATCCAATCCTGTAAGAGTTACCACACCTGGAAAATTAACATTGGTATTTTCCTGAATTACTTCACCAGTACTTAAATTAAACCACATATAATTCCAAGGTCCAATTCCAGACGGAGTAATAATAGCAACACCACCAGTAGTATTAACAGTTTCACATGTTGGATTAACAATACTAATTGATGACTCATCACATGTTGGACAATCAAGCTGTAAACCTTGAATATAATATGATGGATCATCTATACATTGATTCAAGGCCGCTGAATTCTCCCAACTGCCTGTTTCTGAATCTGCAAAATTTAAAATTTCAATAATTAAGCTAGCTTCATTAAAAGCAGGTGGACATGATTGAGTAGATATCTCCCAACAAAAAGTCCAAGGACCATTATTTCCATCACCCCAATTATTACTAGGATCTCCGTCTAAAGAAGCGCCATTCGCTCCTTGTGTAGAATCATACCACCAGCCAGGTGAAGAAATCACTTCTCCTGTAATGCCTGCAACAACATCCCCTGTCCAAATCCACTCTCCAAAATTGCCCTGACTTTCAGGCTGTCCAACTGGCTGTAATGTACTTAAATCCCATCCAGGACCAAACAAAGGCACAATACCATGCATCCAATTTTGAGTACTAGGAGTATTATATGTTTCTACTTCATAACATATTTGAACAGTGGTTTCTGATGGATAAGTTGAAAAGCCAGTGAATTCAGGATCATCCGTAGGAGCAGGCACCAATTCTATCCCAGCATCAACAATACAATCATCATCCTGCGCATTGACAAAGCATAAAACAAAAAACGCGAAAAGAAATAGAACGTATTTTTTTTTCATTTTAAATACTGATAATTTTATGCAGAATTAATTATTTTTTGGGCTATAATACTAAACCTCTAAATATACGAAATTTATCTTATAGATAAAAAATAAAATTATTAGCGACGCAGAGTAACTCGACCATGAGAAAGCGTTACACCTTCCGAATCCTTAATGATATAAAAATAATCTGCTGTAGGAACATTCTTCCCTTTCCATTTACCATCCCAATATTCATTGTTTTTTTCAGAATAAAAAACTAAATCACCCCACCTGTTATAAACTTCAACTTCCGCATCTAAATATGCATCCATTGCTCCTATAACCCAGTAATCATTTACACCGTCTCCATTTGGAGAGAATCCAGTAGGTATTTCAGCACAATTATATTCTTCTTCTAAAACATAATTATAAACAACTGTACAACCGTATTGATCATCTGTAATATTTAACGAATACACACCTATAGCAAGATTTGTTAAATCTTGATCTGTTATAACTTCATCATATATACCATCATAATTTAAATCAATACCCCAGAAATAGGTATATGAAAAAGATGGATCATCATCACTTAAAATCTCTGGAAAACTTATAGAACCATCAAATGAAAACTCACAATCTGGCATTTCAATATTATCAAAAATACCATCTGCATCTAAATCTAAATGATTAATTATAATTTGTGATGGCGCATCTTGACTATCAATATAATCCCACCCTAATTGGAAATCAAAAATTTCAGAACAATCATTATCATCACTAACAATTAAGCTATAATCACCAGCAGATAAATTAGAAAATTGCACTATTGTGTCATTAATAACAAAACTATTATTCACTCCATTAGAGTTATTGATTAAATTTAAATTAAAAGGCAAATTTTCTCCCGTAAGATCTGCAACAACAACACCATTAGCTGGATCAATAAGTGTATCGCTTCCAAAAATGGTAATATTATCATACATATAACAAGGTTGTGTAACATCAATAATACTCATGTCAATTGCAGGTGGTTCATAAATTACAACAGGTAAAGAGACATAACACCCTTCATTAAAATTCAAACCATTTGGCGCAGCCAAACCTAAGTCAGCAACAGAAAAATCAGTAACATAAAAACCATTAATATCATAAATATCTAATCTATATTCACCAGCAGGTAAATTATCTATAATAATATCACCCTCTTCAATGATATTAACCCCCACAATTGGATATTGAACACCATCATCTTCTAAATAAACTAAATCTTGAGTGCCAGCATAATATAGCCCCCAGTTCCAATTATTGGGGAGTCCACCTTGGAAAACAGCTGTCACAGCACCATCAGATGAGCCATTACATGAAACAGAATCAATTTGTTCAATACTTGCTTCCAAAGAAAATGGAGGATCGATCAACTCTATATTTTGTATTGTGTCAAGTGTACACAAACCATCACTAACAACTAGTGAATACGTACCTGAAGACAAATTATTAAACTCAATTATAGTCGACATTGGACCATAGTAATAAGGTAAAAAATCATTCTCATTTAATATTCCATCATTGTCAGCATCAGGATCATTATTTTGGCAATTTTCTACACAAACACCAAATTGATTGTAAACTGCCCCAGTATTACAGTTGTTTATACATATATCATCTACTGTCCCAGCAATACCATCAGGGCCAGAAGTATACTCACCATCTCCATCAAAATCTAGATTATTAAAAAGATTAATTTCACAAGGGAGAGGATCTAATTCTGCACTTATAGAATTAACTAAACCACCACTAGAATCAAAACATTCAACAAAATAATTTCCACTACCTCCTTCCACTTGAACACCAATGATTCCATCAGATGCCCCTGGACAACTTGTACTATAACCATTATAATCATTATCTCCTAAATCACCATCAAAATCTGATATAAAAACATTATCAATACTAGAATAAAGTAATTCTGGCTCGGAAATAAGAATAGGACCAAAAACACTTGAACAACCTGTCAAGTTGTCTTCAACATATAATTTATAATAACCCGGTGATAAATTTTCAATATCTGAATCATTAATATTTTCTAGTAGAGTATCATTACGAGTCCATGTGTATGTAAAACCTTCACCGTTATCGGAATTTAAAGAATTAGCCTGTATCCATCCATCATTAGCCCCATAACAAGATATATCAAAACAAACCTGACTGTCATCTGTAGGTTGAATTAAATCAAATTCAATATTATTTGGAGTTGAAATATCAAGAGTGATAGCTTGAGAACATAATCTAGAATCAAAAACAGTTAGCTCATATAATCCAGATGGAATATTACTTAAATCTGCTTGATTTTCTTGACCGCTTAAATCAATTAGCTCGTTATTCTCATCAAACGCCACCCAACTATATGCATAATTAAATTCTATTCCCTGACCTTCGCCACCAAATACATTGATGTCAATTGCACCATCAGAGGCTCCAAAGCAAGAAACACCAAATCCATCAAAGGATTCATTTGAGTGATAATCTGTAGAAGATGTAGAAATTTGAATTTCATATGGCTCAGTAATTACAATTTGCATTTCTCTAATACAAGATGCATATTGCACAGCATCAAAGGCACTATCCTCCTGTAAAAAGTAATCATAATTTGCATCAAAAACAGATAATATATAATTACCTCCTATTAATCCTTCTATATTACCAGATGGTAAATCTTCTAATTGACCAGACTGAACAAGGCTTAATTGCTCAGAACCGTCCGCCAGCTCCTCAATTATCTCTAAAACATAACTATATGAACCAACACCACCATTAGCATTCAAATTAATCAAACCATCTGAAGCCCCATAACAAGACACACCATAGTCAAATAAATCTCCTTCTTGATATAAAACCAAATCTACATCATTAGCTGACACAAAATGATTAATAGACACTTCTATATCAACCGGATTATCTGGTTCCTCTAGCAAAAATGTTTGTTCAGCAATACATGTAGAAGCATCACTAAAAGAAAAATTTTGATCTTGCACAACCACAGTGTATACACCCGGTGCTAAATTATATATACTTGAATCCGAACTCATAAAACCATTTGGACCACTCCAATCATAAAAATAATTCTCCCCAATACCTTCACCAGTACCTCCAGAAACCGAAATATTAATAAATCCATTTTCAGAACCATAACATGACACACCATAGTCTCCATAAATTAATAAATTATCGTTATCAATTTCTATATCTTGAAGCCAATCATCTGCTTCTCCATCATTATCATAATCAACGAAAGAATTACCAATAATATCCTGAAAAATATTAACGCCTACTCCATCAGGTTGTGTAAGTATAAATTCATAGGTATTAGAACAATTGTTCTCATCAGATAAAACTAAATAATAGGTGCCTGCAGGAACACCGTCTAAAGAATTAGTTTCAACACCAAAATCAGTTGGATCAATAGGATTAGTATTAATATCATTTAAATACCAATCATAAGTATACTCCCCCACTCCACCAGAAAAATCAAAAATAGAAGAAACACCGATCTGTCCATTATTGACACCTGAACAAGAAGTAGAGTAACCATTATAATTGGTAATAAAATCCTCTGCATCGCCATTAAGTAGTTCGATTTGATCAGGTTCACTCATATAATACTCGAAGAAACATGAACAACCATTGGCATCAAGCGCCTCTTCAGCAAAATAACCCGTCTCACCATTA
>NZUK01000031.1 GCA_002701365.1 Flavobacteriales bacterium | reverse complement strand
TTAGTCTAGTGCTCAATTCAAACTAGGTGATTTTTGATAGGCTTGTATTTCTTTATATAACAGATGAAAATCGTGCAAATCCTTTAGTAGGTGGTTCGAAATAAGTCCAGTAGGGGGAGCAACAGATAAAGCATCTACGAAAGTAGGCGCTTTTATTTTACAAGACAATTAGTCCCAATAATCTTTTATATAAAGGTGTCCATCAATAATAAAACTAGTATCATCAATGTATTCAAAATCAAAAGAGACCCATTCAGAATACTCATTTTCCCACAAACGCCTTTTAAATACTCCTCCTTCTATTTTCCACTCAACATTTGCACTATAAGACTCTTTGGCAGCATTTGTCCATCCACTTTCAGTGTAGCTCCAAAGATTACTATAGTACCAAGCTTTTCGTGTGTCGTCAAACACATAATGAAAACATCTACTTCTTTCATACAAGCCACCATTCCAAGATGTATAATAATAATGAGTGTATTCTCCCTGTATTTCTGGAAAACTACTCGGAGAATACATTTCATCTCTTTCACACCCAAAGAAAAACATAAGTGGAATAAATAGTAATAATAGTTTTTTCATAATTTAAATATACTGGTTTTAGTATTGAAAGGGAAGTGTTAGTTTATTACTCAATTCAAATGAGAATTTTTGCGAAAAATTATATAGATTAATATACCTAAAGGCATAAGCATTACACCAAAAAATACACTTAAACGGATTAACCAAATACTATCATTATTTTTTATACCATTTTTCCACATCCATCTTGTCGCAAAAATATCTCCAGCAACCATATGAGCCCACATTACAGATACTCCTGCTTTTGTTGACATACCTTTTGCTAAACCTGCAAAAAAACCATCTGGATGAGATCCGCTATTTAAAAAGTCTATTAAACCACTTGGGTTTAGTATCATAATTATAAACCATATTATTATTGGACCTATAAAAAATATGGGTCGTTTCATAATTGATTTGGTATTATTGTCATAAGGCTTGAATAACATTGCAAACCAGAATGGACCAATCCACAAAGTTGATATTATAAAAGAAATTAGATATATGTCCATTTTACTTTTTATTACAATTATTTAAATATAGTGGTTTTAGCATTGAAAGGGAAGTCTACGAAAGAGGGTGCTCTTATTATTCACAATTTAAGTTCAACAACATCTCTTCCCATTTAGTTTTTCCTTTAGGGGTATTTATTTTATAAGCTATTACGGCAGCTTGGCATTTTTGGGATAAGACTTCGCCTTTTTTTAGTAGAATATTACATTCACAAATGATTTCAGAAAAATCGCCAACGTAATCCTTGTCATAATTACTTTCATTAAGATTTGTATTTAAAAAAACACTATCAAGATGATTATTGATTTCATCAGAAATATGTTTATCTCGACGACCCAATCCAAACCATCTATTAGAATAAAGCATTAAACCACTACCAATTAAATTTGTAATACTGCCAAGTCGGAGCATGAACAATTGGTCTTCAGCATTAAAAGCATTTGTAGCAATAGAAAGTGCAGATAATGTCGTACCTAAAATAACAATAGAGGCTCCCGTCATATATTCGCCATGATGCTTGTCCATCTTATATTTCAAAATTTGAATTTGTTCATTTAAATCTTTATTCTCTTGTGCTTGAGCATTCAATCTATTATTTAAATCAATAATATTTAGGTTTTTATTCTGCCCAAAAGCTAAAAAAGGAATAATAAGAAGGAGTAATAGTTTTTTCATAAAATAGACTTAGAGGATTACGTTAGGGCTTTTTGTTATTTAATGAACTTTCGGAATGAGAGAATTTAATGATCACAATCATACTTACATCTACTAATTCACCATTAATTTTTCCAGGCTTCATTTTAGGAATGGAATACACAACTCTTAATGCTTCTTTTTTAAGTTGCCGGTTATTTCCTCTAATAATTTTTGCCGACTTAACATCGCCAGTTTTTGCAATAATAAATTCAACGTGAATATTCTCATAAACATGCATTAAGTCTTTGGGATAGACTTTATTTTTTTCGATATGATCATATAACTCCTCAACGAAGCAAAGATATTCTTCAGACAAATCCTCAGACAATCCTTCACAGAAAGGATATGTTGGTTTTTTATCAACTTCTTTATAAGTGTAAACTTTTTCTTTAACTGTTTGCCCAAAGCTTAAAAAAGGAATAATAATAAGGAGTATTAGTTTTTTCATAGTTTCTTTTATTTACAACCCTCACCATAGTTGACTTCTTTTACTTTAAAATCTTCTCCATATTTAACAATTTTGACTTTAAAATCTTCTCCATAATCTACTGACTTCCATTTTCCAACTTTTTTCTCTCCATATGAAACATATTTTATTTTCAAATCTTCTCCGTAATCAACAAACTTAACTTTATAATCTTCTCCGTAATCAACAAATTTAATTTTCCCAAAGACGTGACATCCACTTTGGCTCATTGAAAACAAAGGGAAACAGAAAAGAATGAGTATTAATTTTTTCATAATGATAAATTTTACTTAAATATAGTGTTTTTAGTTATTGAAAGGGCAGTCTATGAAAGAGGGCGCTTTTATTTTTCACACACTCTTTATCATATCATATCTATCTAGCCCCAAAGCATAATAATCTCTTGTAATCTTAGTAATTTTAAATCCAAATTGCTCATAGAACTTAAATGTATTTTGGGAAGTATTTAATAATATATCAGATTCGGGATATTCAGTTGTTATTTTTTGAATTCTATATTCAGTTAAGCGACGACCAAATCCACTTTTATGATAATTTCTATCTACCATCCCCCAAGTTAAGTCAACAGTATTTAGGTTATTATTATAACCATATCCCCCTGATGCAACTATAAGATTATCTTCATTAAATAATACATAGTATTGAATGTCTTTTTTAAGTAAATAGCTTTTAAACAGTTGTTGTTCTGAATAGTCAAAAAAATGAGGAGTGTTTGTTTTAAACATTGAAACACAATTTTTAAAATAGTCAGGATGATATTTTTGAATCTTACTCAAATCTCAGGTTTGCTTTTAATATAGTAATTTAAGTATTAAAAGGTAACTTTAGTGTCTAATACTTACATGAGCTGTCACATTCTTCTATTGTCTCAAATTCACCATTTTCACTTTCTATACAACCACTGGGGGTAGGAAATATCCCAGGTGTTCCGGCTGAACAACGGTAATTTGTTCCTTCTTGTTCACAACTAAAGATCAACACAAGAGGAATAAATAGTAATAATAGTTTTTTCATAATTAATAATTTTAATTAAATCCAAACATCCTCTGTCATCGTAAATTTTCCAACGGTCTCACCTGTATTTATAACCCCTCTTGGTTCAATTACTAAAATTTTACACTCTTTATCTGCACATGGTTTATGTTCCACCCCTTTTGGGACAACAAACATTTCTCCCTTACATAATTTTATTTCTCCATCTCTAAACTTGATTGACATTTCTCCCTCCATAACAATAAACGTTTCATCAGTATCTTTATGATCATGCCAGACAAACTCTCCTTTTATTTTAGCAATCTTAAATTGATAGTCATTCATTTCTGCAATTACTCTTGGAGACCAATGTTTTGTGAATTTTGAAAACTTTTCGTTTAAATTAATTTTATTCGATAACATTTTAATAGTTTTGAGGTTTGATCAAATATACTGTTTTTATGATTGAAAGGGCAGGATCAATAATTACTAGGTAATTTTATTAAAGCTTGTCTATTTCAATAAGAATGTCATTTGCTTCTTTTTCTAATTTATCACTTTCTGTTCTATTCTTTTTAGAAATTTTAAATGCAAGTTCTTTTTTTTTGAGATATAAATCAGTAAGTTTTTCCTTTTGAGTTTTTCTTTTAAATAGTCCAAACATAGGGTGGAATTTTATTATAAATATACAGTTTTTAGCATTGAATGAAAAGGATAAATTTTAGTATCTAATATTTAGATTTAAAGAGGGGAAGACTAAAAACTCGAGGTCTTCTACTAAACAAGTTACATTAACACCAGTATTTATAAATAAAACTTTCCAAATCCTTTTTTCAATTCCAATAGACAAGCATGCAGTATTAGAACTGCCAGCCATGCCATATATTTTTTGCGCAGATATAGTGGAGTGTCCATCTACAAATGATCTAAAAAAGTATTTTTTATAACCTATAACAACAGTATTTAGCGCAATCATTGATCCACAACCTATAAATAATTGATTCTGTTTGTTCTGTAAAATAGACCTAGTATATCCAAGCATACTGAATCCAGTTTTATGATCAAATAATCCAATTGAGATATAGTTTTTTGGTTGGGTATTATTTTGACTTAAAATAAAAAGAGGACATAGCAAAAAAATTAAAATGTATTTGTTCATGTATAGAATATAAATGTTTTTTACAACAATATTTTTGTCCTATTCAATATATTGACATTGCCACGTTGCTCTTCAAGTAAGAAAGCTCTTTTAATCATCACTCGATTGACAAAAAAACAGATAAATACATCTGGATTTAATATAAGCGCTTTATTTTGAAGGGCTAGTACCATGTGTTCATATTAAATATCAACAACAACTACAACCAGGTTGCGTTTTACTATTTTGAGAAGTTTTAATTTTACAATAATACACAGGATATTTTTTTAAAAAGATATCTACTAAAATGGAATCAGGAAGATTATCCTTAGCTCCAAATTTAGTTCTTACGGCAAAAGCAAATTCTTTCACAGAATATAATTTATCTTCAAGTCCTAACGGGTTATAAGTATTTGTTGTCATAAAACTAATTAATTATATCAAAGATAAGATTTTTAGTTTTGAGAGAGAATGTGATTATTTTATAAGATATTTTTTATCTACAGAACCATCATCATAGATTTCAAATTGAAATCCTTTATTAGTTTCAACGTCTCTCCCTAAAAAATCAATTATTCTAATTAATTTTGTTTTTCCAGGAGTTTCAATTATAGATAAACCATCGCACTCGTCCCCAGTATTATCAAAATCAAAATCTTCCTGTAAAGGATTGTAGGTTTCAGGGCAATTATCTAGATTATTGCAAATACCATCATTATCGATGTCATTAGACTCTATATTCCATTCCTCAAAAGAATCATACACAACTTGTTTTACGGCTTCGTGTATTAATTGTGCGGTGTTTTCGGAAATACCTAAACTTATATCCCATGGAATTTCTAGAGGGTTTTTCTGAAATAATGTTGTATAAAAGCAAATAGCTGCAACATATGAACCCAAGACAGAAGGATGACTCCCATCAGCAATGTATAAATCTATATCATATTCAGAATCTCTTATAAATCTCCATACTGCTCCCACGGGGGATGCGAGAGCATTATTATTGTCGGCCATAATCATATATCGTTCTCTTAGTAAATCATCCATTCCTTCATATGTACATACTGGTGGCCAATTTTCACAATTATTTTGATCTCCATTTTCTCTTCCCCAAGTCATAAAAAATACAGTTCTACCACACTCATTATATTCATTTACGAGATTATTTAATTGTGATGCATATGGAAATACATCTTGTTCGACCTGCCAAAGCGGAAAAGATGGATATTGACTTTGTTCTTGTAATACCACATAGTCCCAGTTCCCAGACATAATTAAGTTAGTAGTAGTATTATTATTTGTATGACTTTGTAAACTTGCCCCCCCCAACAAACTTTGGTCTGTATTTAATTCGTCACCCATTGAACTTGCAATAGAAGATATAAGACTAGGAAGGTTGTTATACATTGTATAACTATTTCCTATAAACAAAACATCTAAAGTGTCTGATTGTCCAACACAATCAGGAAGCCCTTCGCCAGGGCCCAAAGATGTTCCAGGAATTTCTATACCATTCACATCAACACACCAACAATAACCAGTACTACCCCAACATTGCATTGGAGAATAAGATCCATCATCTTCACATTGTGGGATAAATTCACCAATCACTCCACTAGCATTTGCTACAGCATCTAAACAAGGTGTTTGAGCAAATAATCCAAAAGGAATAGTAATAAGAATGAAAAGTTTGAGCATAATGTTACAATTAGGGTTGGTTAGTTTTTTTATAAATTACAAATGGGATGGTTAATTTAATATGTACTTTTTATCCACTGAACCGTCGTCATAGATTTCTATAATAAACCCTTTATTAGTTGTCTCTAGACCTAGAATATTCAATTTTTGCATTATTTTTCGATTGCTAAAATTATAATTATAAACATTTAAATATTCTTGACAAGAGCATTCACAGATGTCAGACACGTCCATATCAAGATAGCCAAAAGGGGTCAAGTCAGTACTACAATCTAGCGGGATATCAAATGGAAGAAATGCAGAAAGAATATCAGATTCTAGTGTAGGAATAAGTTCCGAACACCCTAATAGTCCATCTAAAAATGAGGTGTCACCAAAAAGAGATACCAAATCAATAATTGTTTCGTCTAAATCTGTACAGCCCAATATTTCTACAGGATTAAGAGAAGAATTATCACCATTGTTATGGTAACTATTTTGACTAAAAGACAAGCACGGAATAATGAGAAATAGTAGTATTTTTTTCATAATCATACTTTAAATATAAGATTTTTAATATTGAATATAAATTTATTCTATCGCTAGAACAGTAATTGTTCCAATCATTCCATTTAAAGCGTGGCTGCCAACAGAACAGTCATAATTATAAACACCAACAGTATTAAAAGCATGACGGTATATTTCAGCGCCGACAATAGAAGTAGAAGGTGAATTAAAAGTTTCAGGATTATCAAAAGCCATATTGGTTAATGAATTAATTTCCCCATTAACATCATGAAGACCACCATCATTTATCCATCGAATCTCATCCCCTTGATTTATGGTAATGCTTGGGGGATCGTAATAGAAGTTGCCAGCAAAAATGGTGTGTGTTACAATTGGTTCGTTTGCCTCAGGAGGATCATGGTCATTTTCACAACTAAAGAAAAATAGTATTGGGATAAAAAATACGAGAAATTTATTCATAGATAGTTAAATTTAACAGCAAATATATGGTTTTTCACATATGTAAGAATTAATGTGTTTTAATTTTTATAGATTCTATTTTAGAATCGGGTTTTTGTGTTTGAAAAACATTTTTTATTAGCATTTCTTCTTTTTTTGAAAAATTATTTTTTTCTGAAGACAAAAAGTATTCGTATTCCTCTGAGCCTATTTGCATAGCACTAATGAGTGAAATAATGTTATTGGTAAATATATTAGGGTTAGAAGAACTATCTAAATCAAATCTCTCACCGCTATAGGAAATCAAATAGTTGCGGTCACTATTAAAGCAAATATTACAATAAAAGAAATTAGCTAAAACGTTTTTACAACTTATCGAGGTTTCATTGAATAATGATTCTAGTTCTTTTTCAGAAAATGTTGTAACAATTTCTCGCTGGTTTTTTAGAAAACCTGTATTGTTATTTTTGTTTGGTGAAATAAAATAATTATTTATATCACAGTCAACACGAAATTGAGAATTGCAACCAAAAAATAAAAAAAAACAAATTAAAATCCTCATAATTAATATACAATTAGTGTTTAAGAATCAAATAGATAGGATTATTTTAATATGTATTTTTTATTCACAGTGCCATCATCATAGTATTTAAACATGAAGCCATGTTCAAGAGTAGTTTCTCTCCCAAGAATATCTATTTTTTTAACAAGATTTTTAATTTGTAGGGTCGACTCATTTATTGAAGAAGTATTGCAATCTATTAATCCATCTATGTTAAAATTTGAAACAAAGTTCCAAATTTCTTCAGAAGCATTTATATCCATATTACCAAAAGAACCTGGCCAATCATGATTTCCTCCTATAACTTTAAGCTCTTGAACAGAAGAGCAATTATCACCATTTAACCACCTTTTTCTTTCTACAGTGCTACCATCATTAGGAGCACTGTTCTCAACATTAGTCACAATAGGATTAAAGTCTGTATTGTTATAATTTGACCAAAATGTAGTAATGTCATCTACTGACATATATAGGGGCATATCATAATAAGACAGACCTTCATAAGTAGAATGAGGATTTTGATCAACTGTGCCCATTATAAGCATTATGCCAGTTGGATGAACTGGTGAGCATGACCCCCATCCGTAAATATCATTTCTATAATAGTCTTCGAGCATACTTCCAGACACTGCAGCAAAAGCAGCTATTTTATCGTTTAAACGACACCCTAGCTCATAAGAAAGAATCGCCCCCTCTGAATAGCCACATGCATATATACGACTTTGATCAATGGCATACTCAACACTTAATGACTCAATGACCGCTTCAATAAAAAAAATATCGTCGTGATCAGTTGGTGTTTTATGAATCCATGAAGTAGTACCACCATCAGGATCTATAGCAGCTTGAGGGTATACGGCTATAAAATTTGCAGTATCTGCAATGGGTCTCATATCATTTGTATAAATAAAATCATTAGCATAACCACTTCCTCCATGAAAACTAAATAATACAGGGAATTCGCTTGTTGCATCATAGCTTGAAGGAATATATAGCATATATTCTCTTTCTTGACCATCAAAAAACAGGCTTTCGGTAATTAATTGTTGATTAAATCCTAAAAGAGGGAATAACAGAAGAATTAAAAATTTGTTCATATCGCGTATATTTCTTAAGCAAAAATAATACATGGGACGCATATTATTAAACTTTTGAGAAAATAAGTCAATCTAGATTGACAGAGATTTCATTTTTTCTATTGAAAAACTTATATGGCGGATCATAGACAAATAATTCAAATTGATTATTATATTGAATGTTATTTTCATCAAGGATTGTTGATAATTCTTTTATTTTTTGCTTCTCTATCAAAGTATTGCTATAGCCAGTATATTGTATTACTGCTTTTTTAACCGCTTCAGCTTTAATTAATTTAACATCTTTATTATTTGGCTGGGGGATATTCTTAAAAGTATATTTATCAGGCATTCGAAATAACATTTCATTATTATTAAATAGCCTTATAACAACTGGAGAGGTCATAGATATTTCTTCATTTTTTTTATTGTATCCAAAAATATAATTTGCTAAAACACGAAAAGAAGAACTTGATTCCGCTGTTGGCTCATCGTCAAGATAACTTGCATATAACAGTTGTTTATATTCGCGAATTTCTATTTTTCCTATCTTTTTTAAAACGGTGTATGTTTTAGATGATTCTTGTGAATAAATAAATGCGCAAGAAAGAAAAAAAATAAAAAATACTTTTTTCACAATTACCAAAGTTTAATTATAGATCATTTTTTCAAGTAACAGTATGTTATTTAGTTTGTCTTCAACAAGACAATTAAATTTAGCTCATTTTTGTGTTACGTTAATATATTTTATATAAAATAACAAGTTTTAGTAAAAATACTTCTATAAGTATAATCAATTAAACAGGCTAAATATATTTATATTTTAGCATCATATTTTTGTAAATTTGGACTATGAAAAAGATTGATAAAAAACACTTAGGCAAGAAAATAAACCAACTTAACAAGAAAATACATCGAGCGGAAGAGCAAGGCGACAACAATAAAGTTTGGTGGAGAAAAATAAAGTTAGGTAAATTAAAAGATCGGCTAAATAAATTATTAAAATCATAATTACAGTCATTATTAATCCTTGGTTTTATCCTTTAGCATTAGTATAAATAAGTTTGGCATCGTTTTTGTCCTAATTAACTATGAAGATGAAAAACAGAAATGCTATGCAACATATTTATATAGAAAAAATAGAAATAGGAGCTTATTATACTTATGACAAGAAACAAAATAAAGTTTATGATCTTAAAGGCATGAGACACGACTTTAAACAATTGGTAAAAAAGTTAAAATCAAAATAAAAACTTAGATACGAGGATAAATTAGGGCTATTTTATAATTATTGTTTGTGTATAGAGAGAAATATTAGGTCCATATAAACGTAATACATATATACCATTATCTAAAAAATTTAAATTTATAGATGAGCTCAAAAAATTCTCATTAGCATGAGACTGCTCATAAACTATTTCACCCATAATATTAGAAACGATGAGTGTGTGTATTTTTGACAAAGGAAAATTCACTTTTAATAATAATTCACCAGGGCTAGGGTTAGGATATGTTGAAAATTGATAATCTTGGTTCTGGTTTGTTTCACAATTAAAATCAAAAAAGTCTAAATCAAAAAAGTCTAAAATATTTTGCTGAATATGTAAGGGCCGATTAATAGTAAAATCTTTGAGAATATTAATTTGATTGTACCACTCATCTACAGATTCTGGATATCCCCACCTAGCAATATGCTCTTCTATTTCTGGTGTAAATCTAGTTTCATAAGACTGTATTTTGTCTAAAATTAATTCAGAATTAAATGTAGTTTTCAAATGACATGAAAATTTACGGATAAATAATTCTTTAAATTCTTCGTTCATTAAAAGTTTTCTAAAAAATAAATTAGAACAAGGACAATAAGGCCACTCATTTAACAATGAAGTAGCATGTTCTAGAGAAAGAGTTTCGTAATTAGAGGATTCATTATATCCAAATGATAGATCTAGATCATAGATTAAAAACCTCCATTTAGAATCTAAATCTTTGGGCTTCCATAACTTATAATTATTACACGGCCAGTCATAATTTGCATAATATATTTCAGTTATTATAAAGTCAATAAAATTGTCTATGTCAAGAAGTTGTTTTATATAATTGTAATTTTCTAAAATGGAAATATCATTATTGTCAATAAAATTTTCTATTTCAAAATAATTATCTACGCTTCCTTCTTCTACTTCTGATCCGCACAAATTAATTAGATTTATATGATCTTCAGGGATTTGATATTTGTACTTAAAGTAATACTTATCATATTTTTCTCTAATATTATGTATCCCCCAGTATTCCCCATTAATAAAAATAATCGAAGGAGAGAATCTTTGAATATCAAGATTAATGTCTTTTACTAAATCTTGTAATAACGCATCTTTAAAATGAGTATATTGAAAGTCATTGCCAGAATTTCGAAGAATTAAGTTTTTATATGTTGTTATCGATGATTTTTCAAAAATAGGGTAATTAATTTTATCTAATCCATAGTTAGATTTAAAGTATAGGTTTAAAGATTTTTGTGGGAAGGCAGCACTTGCCCCACCCCGCACTCGAACTCCCGCCTCAGTTTCAAAAATAAGACTAGAGTTTTCATTAAAAAAAGTTACACTAACATCTCTCTCCCAATCTTCACCTCTATTGTGATAATTGCCAACAGGCCAGTAAGCATCTTTAAACCCCTCTTGGTCAAAACGCTCCCCAGGCACATATATACCAGTTTCATAATCAAACAAGTTTAAACTATCTGTAATTAGCGACATTATTGGGAAACTATAACGATTATTAAATTCGTCGCCAACAAAATATATTCTACTTTGCACTGATGTATGAGGGATGTTGTTCTTGAAACCCGCATATCTAATAATACCCGCTTTACTAACATGTTTGGGTGTGTTCCATATAAACTTATCTAGCTGATATGGCCCCTCTAAAGCTGTAGTTGGAATTAAATTAATATTATTAGTATTAGGGTTAATAATAATAGGACTTGTGTATAATAAATCATCAGTAGTTGGACGAGATCCGTCTAAGGTATAATATATTGAGTAATCCTCGGAGCTAGACGCCAATTCTAGCTCAAAAACATCATCATAAAATCCAGAGGGATAAGCACACTGCACCTCACTTAAATGACCAAGATCATTGCTATAGCCCGGTGTTGGAATTTCAAACATTGACATAATTTCGGAACCATCAAAAACACATCCGTAAGAAAAATCAGTTGGCAAAGCTACTGTTTTAGTAGACGAAATAATCACGCCACTTTGATTAGACAGAAACACACTTTCTCCTGATTGTTGAATTTTAAAATTAGTATGTAATTCACCGCCATTAATTAGGTTATTCCCGGAGCAATAAATTAATAAAAATTGAGAAGGCTGAAGATTTATGCTTGGGAAATTCCACTTTTTTAAAGAATCAGGATCATCAGAAAGATAAAAGTTGCCCAAATTTAAAAACACATCACTCGCATTGTAAATTTCAATCCAATCAGGAGAATTACCATCTTGATCAACGATAGTGCTCTGATTAGAAGACATAAATTCATTTATAATTAAATCTTGGCTTGCGACGGACATGCTCCAGCAATAAATAATAATTATAAATTTTAATTTTCGCATATGTTTTAGTTATTATTAAGGATCTTACTAAGAAACACTTTAATAAAAAGTATAACGGTTATAAAAAAGACAAGAATATAGATTATATTTTTAGTGTATGTGTTTTGTTTTTTTGAGTTAATCGTTATTGTTCTTGGATGCTCAATAAATACTTTAGTGTTATTGTTTTGATATATATTTTTATTCAGCATTGCTGTCCCACTGCCTTCAATTCCAATGCCAATATTATTAGATAGTAATGTATTATTTTTAATTAAATTTAGTTTAGATAAACTATCCAATGTTAAAGAGATGCCCTTGTCAAAACTTTTAATAATAGTATTGTTATATACAGAAATATTAAAACCATAATTAATATCTATACCATCATCACCGGAATTTAAGATAAAATTATTAGCTATTTTCATGTTGTTACAACTGGTGGCTTCAATGGCATCTTTAATGTTAAGAACAGAATTATCTGTAGCAATACCAGAACAATCCAAAAACAAAATTCCTTCACCCCCATTTGTGTTAAAATAGTTGTTGGTTATTTTTACTGGGCAATGATTAAAACTAACAGTTTCTCGCACATTATTATATGTGGCTCTACAGTTTATCATTTTTGCTTCTCCTCCAATTTGTCTAACAATAGATTCCCCCTCTACTTGCATAAAATCAATATATTCCATGTCAAGAAAGCCTTCAGAGTAAATTCCTCCCCATGCAAAATATTCATCGCTACATTTCATCACTATTGATTCGTTCTCTGAACCGATAATTTTTAATTTTCCGAAGTTTAAAATTTTACAATTAGGGTTTATTTGTATTGTACTATTACCTTTTATTATCAGTTCACCATCGGGATCAATTATTAAATTTTGGTCTATGATAATATTTTTGTTTTCGATAATAGTTTTTTTTGTAATAGTATCTTTTAAAGAATCAAATTTGCCAACCCAAAATATATTTCGACTATTATATCCGTTATGCTTATACTCTTTTTCCTGAGCATTCACGTGCCAATAATATTGGCCAACATCTAGTTTATCTATTAAAAAAGTATCTTTAATATTTTTGTAAATCCTAGTGTTTTTTGTGTCAAATAATTTACTGTCACTAATTTTAACAGAGTAATTAGTGCAGATTTTTTGATTTATATAAGAGGGGCTCCACGACAATTGTACGCTATCTTTAAAGAGATTGTTATAATTATTATACAGATAAAATGGACTAGGTTTATGTTTTACTTGATACTGGATCTGTAGTGGTCTGTTAACAATATATTGTTTTATTTTTTCCACTTCTTTTTCCCATTCTTCTACTGAGCTTAATTGATCATACTGATCCAAAGCTATATAGGGTTTTAATAAAATTGACAACGAGTCAATGATTGGGTATAGTATTTTTGGATTATAAAAAGTTTTTGTTAATAGATGAATTTTAGTTAAAAGATCACTAGATGTTTTGGGGTTGAGAAATAATTTTTTAAGCAATGGGTTTTCTGGCATGGCACCTGAAAGAGTATCGCTCCAGGAACAATAATCATATCTTAAATATTCATTATATGAACTCATGGTTTTATCCAGGTCCCAAGGCAAATAATACCATTTATTATCAAAAGTATTATTATATAGGAAATAATTGTGATAATAAGTACTTCCATTGCCAATTAATGAATTTAATGCAACAGAAGAGATTAAATTATTATAATTAAAGCTATT
Organism: Flavobacteriales bacterium; assembly: GCA_002701365.1. Taxonomy (GTDB): domain Bacteria; phylum Bacteroidota; class Bacteroidia; order Flavobacteriales; family TMED113; genus SP256. Next base: position 14,032 of record NZUK01000031.1, on the reverse strand, counting down.
TTTCACATAATCATAAAACTTTTGATAGGGGACTATATTAAGATCATAAATAATATTTTTTAAACTTGTATTATTAAGATGTTTATTTGTTTTTTTTTCCCAATAATAATCGGCGTCATCAAACCAAGATAAGTTTGCATAATCTTTACTTGCTTTATATAAATCACCACTGCTATTTAAATTGTGTCTACGTAAAAAAGTTGTATCAACATTCTCTACTTCTATATATATACCTAATAATTGATTATTGAGAAAAACTATTTTATGAGTACAATCAAATGATATTTGTCCCATTTTTTTGTATAATAAGGATGACAAGTATTGATGCATATATGATTTATCTAAATAATCAGCATTTAGATTAAGACTTTTCTTTCCATTAAGTAATTCCATTTTAATCTTAAGGGATTTTTTTGGAAAATCTCTTGAAGAGCTGCCTCTTATTCGAATTTTCGACTTATGTAATTCCCCCTCATAATTTACATCACAATTTATGTAAGCATCTTCAAGATAATTATCATATAAATTATTAAAATTAGTAGAGTCACAAAATATAAATATTGAATCTACTTGTCCAATTAACATGCTATTAATCAAAACCAGAAATGTAGAAATAAAAAAAATCCTCATACTATAAATATAAAGTTTTTGGAACATAAAAATAATAATCAAAAATCAATATAATATGTAACTTATGATCATGAATGGTTATTAAAATAAATTGGAATGCCGGTTTATTTTTTAAAGTATTTGTACTCTATATAAAATGTTCCAAAAGGCACTATAGAAGCGCTTAATACAAATAACATAGTCTTTATATTCCATTTCATTTTTCTTTGGATTGCTATTGCAAAAAAAATATAAAATATAAATAAAACACCATGAGGCATACCTAAAATTTGAACATATTTTTCGTTATGCAAAATATATTTTACAGGCATGGCGAGCAATAATAATATATATGATAATCCTTCCAAAAATGCAATTATTCTAAATATATTTTTTAGGGAAATTGTTTTCATAAATTTGTTAAAAATTTAGAGTTTTGAGTTGTAATGATTTTAGAGTAGAGTTAAAATACGACTTTAATATAGTTTCATTACTTCCTACTACACGTAATTCATATGAAACAATAAAATTTTTATCTGAAAAAAAAAGTTTATTTTCATTATCGCCATTTATAACCACGGCTTGTTCTCCCATAAGACTAATATATCGTCCGTTCGGGTTATTTTTCAAATAATTTTCAAGCGCTTTTTTTTTAGATGTTTGGATTGTTGTATTAAATTCAGTTTTCTTAGTGGCGGAGATATTTTTTTTAATATTGTTAATCATCATATCAATCCCATCTTGATGTTTATATTCTGTAATAATGTATTCAATCATATTTAATTTATCGTTACAGTAATAAAATATTTGCCCATCCTCATAGTATTTAAACAATTTACATGGACAATAGAATTCATATGTTACAGTGTTCCCAATAGTTTGCTTTTGATCAGATTGAATAGGATATAAAAGGGCAAAAACGAAGAGAATTATTTTTATCATATCGTCTAATTTTAAGAATTTAAATCCGTATCAACACGAACGTATTCAAGTTCGCATAATTTGTTTACTTCATAGTACGTATTTAAACCTATAGATCCGATGCTATTATCTTTATCTTTTGACAAGTAGTTTGAAGGAATATCAATAACCTTTATTAAACCAATAATTAACCAAGATCCATTGGATTTTATTTTTATTTTTTCTACGACTTCCAGGCCAATTTTCACTCTACTAGAAAACACAAAGGGTATGGGGAAATTATCTATATAGTGCTCTTTAAGTTTACAGCTTTTAAACTCAGATATATTAGCTGCATATTTTCCAGAGGTTAAATGAGCATTTTTTAATTTTTCTTTTTCAACACTATTAATTGTAAAAAAAGGGTTATCTATTAAATTATTCAGAGTATCTCTTTTTACAGTTCTGTCTGGCCTATTTATAAAAGCCATTAAGGGAGGATCACTTCCAACGTGAGAAACAGAATTAACGAGACTAATATTATTAATTCCGGATTGCGATTTAGACACAATTAAATTTATACTCTTTATGCCTGGCATCGAGTTAATAAGCCGTAATCTTTTTATTCTATCTAGTTTTAGAATTTCGGATGTATTTAGAACAAGTCTGCTCATTTAACTTCTAAGTAGATTTTAATCTAATGGTTTATATTAATACTATTTAATACGCGTCTATTTAATTCACTCTCTTTTAATAATAATTCGGCTTTTTTAAATCCTTTTGACTCTAATTGGATTATTTTACTAACGTCAATACTTTCATACGTTTTAATAATTTTATAACAATCAGTGTAGCTTTCATTAAAAAGAACACCCATCTCCTGGTTTTGCTTGTTTAAAAAACATAAAGTAATTTGATCATCTATAAATGTTAGCTTAACATTTCGCCTATAGCCTTCTTCAAGACATTTTTTAGTTTTCAAATAATAATTTGTTTCATTTATTTTATATGTGTTAGATTCAATTGTACTAACATTTAAGTAATAGCTATTGACATTTTTAATGTTTTTATCATCAATTTGACAATAACAAACTATAGGAGCAATTAAAAGAAAGAGTATTTTTTTCATACTGTAAATATACTTGTATTTGATAAATAGTTATAATTATAGATAACTATAGTTGGCTAATAAATAAAATATTTGCTAAGAATAATAGAATAAAATTAAACAGATGATTTTATTTTTGTAGATTTGCGCTTTAATCTAAAAATATATACAATGAAAAAAGGTACAGTAAAGTTTTTTAATCATACAAAAGGATTCGGATTTGTTACAGAAGAAGGAGGTAGCCAAGACTATTTCGTTCATTCCTCAGGTATTTCTGAAAGAATTCAAGATGGAGACTCTGTTGAGTTTGAACTGCAAGAAGACCCAAAAGGTATGCGAGCAGTTAATGTTAAATTAGCTGAGTAAAAAACTTAACTAAATGAAAACAATATTAAAGCACCTATTAAGGTGCTTTTTTATTTTTAATAAATTATTCAATACAGTTTGTTTCAGCTCCTGCTTGGTCAAAGCATTTTTCATAGACTAAGCTATTAGCTTTGTAAACTTTTTCCCACTTTAAATTACCATTATCATAAAACCCCTTCCATGTTCCGGCCTTTAATCCCATGTCAAAAATTTGCTCAAGTTTTAGCGCACCATTAAGATAAAACCATCTGCAAATTTCATTCTGCATAGAACCTATATGTGTACCACGATATTTTAATTCACCATTTGGATGCCATTCTCTTCTCAATCCATTCTCTTCTCCATTTTCATAGCTTCGTTCGGACCACACTCGGCCCTTAGTATCATAGTATTTCCATAAACCATCTTCTTTACTTGTCCCTTCTAGAGTTTTTATATTGCCTTCTGAATGTAGCCTGCCACTTTCAAAATGCCGCCAAAAACCAGAAGCATTTCCATTGTTGTAATGTCCTTCAAACACTAAGTCGCCATTATCATCCCACTTTTTCCAAACTCCACTTTTTTGTCCATTTTTATAATCACCTTCAAGAACCGTACGTCCATCATCGTCAAACTCTTTAGATAATCCATTAGCGACTCCGTCTACGTAATTTTTTTCTTCTTTTTTATTATATGCAATCCCATTGAAGGGTCTTTTTTTAGATAGTTTATTCTTCTTATAGTATAGAATAACCTGATCAGATTGATTTATCTCAATTAATTCGGATTTTAAAACACTTATTTGAGAGAATCCATTTAAACATATGAATAATGAAATGAAAAAAAGTAATTTGTGCATAATTGACGATATTATTTTAGGATATATTTTTTCTGAACCTCCCCATTTTCATAGATGTATATTTTTAAATTAGAGGAATTAGTTGTTCTTCCAAGCAAGTCGATATTTTTATTTATAAAATAAGTCTTAATAGACTCACTTAAAGAAGAGTTGTCACAAGAATAGCTAACAAAATTAACAGTATTATTGCCTGAATTAGGAATCCCAAATGTATTGTTTATCTGATTATAACAAATATCTGCAGGGTTGCTTAATCCATCTATTATGATTTCACTATTTGTAAAATCAAAATTATATTTATGAATAGCATTTGAACTCCAAGCGGAAACATAAATATTTCCACATTCGTCCATCGTGATACCATCTAAATTAGAAAGACCAGTATTAATAAGATTAACATATGTCCCATTCGCGATGTCAATTTCATATATTGGTGCATTACTGCCCCAAAAAACAACTAATAGTCGCTCATTAGTATTGTCATAGTATACACCGTTTGGATTTTTATTAAATGAACAAACTTCATAATGAACGTTTTCATCTATATTATATCGATATAATTTCTTTGCTGAAAAATCTGTAATAAATAGATCTACTTCGTTGGCGGTATAAGGTGAACTAATTTTTTTAGTGATTCCATTTAAAAAAGTTCCATTAATATTATAATTTAACACTTCATTACCTTGCGGATCATATCCAAACAATCTCCCCCCACTACAAACATATAAAACTTGACCGGACCATTTTGGACCAATATATTCATCGACAATCTCTAGGCCATGAGGCCCCACATTTAAACCACTTTTAAAGACAGATAAATTATTATTTTCATCTAATTCTAAGATTTGTCCATTATTTGAGTTAGAAATAAAATATGAATTAGAAGTAGGATTATACTCTACACTCTCGGGGCCGTTATAGTTTTGTGCAAAATTTGGAAAAATTAAAAAGCCACAAATTATAAAAAGAATTATATTTTTCATTCATCAAATATAATCGTTATTAGTAAATGCAACTACATTCCCACTAAAATTCAAACTTGATTAAAGATTTTTCTGAACTTTCTTTTTAAATAATTTCACTAGTTTTTTGGGGCAGTCTAATTGCCATTGACCACGATTGTTTATAGTTACAAAAAAATCTCTATGTCCATAAGGATTTTCAAATCTAGCTACAACTTTGTGTTTCTTATTGAAGAAAACAGGAGTATTGTTCGTAAATTTTTTTTCAATTCTCCAAGAATTTTTATGAGGCTTATAGGAAAAGTACATTTGTTGATAGTGATTATTATTTATGTCAAAAACCTCATTAAAAATAATTCCTGCAAAGATGCCAGTTAAAAAATTATTATTAGAGTAATTACAGTCTTTTTGACCAAAAGCACTAAAAGCAGTTATTATTGTTAACACAAAAATTAAAAAGGCATATTTTTTCATAATACTAGATACTTAAAATTTATATAAGTATATATATCAAATTTTGTGCCAATTATAATTTTATATGTTTTGTGATATTAGCTTGGTTTTTTATTTTTTATTTTCCTCGATACAGTCTTTCCAGTTGGTTAATGTATTCCGGTATTCTATATATTTTTGGGTTTGTTTATATTCTTCATGATCCATCCCTTCTTTTCTAAATGGTTTTTTTGGTTTTTCACCACAGTCTCCCCAGGCTGCCATATTTTTGATTATTGTTGAACACTCTTTCCAAGCGCTTAATGCTTCACGATACTGAAGCCACTCTTTCGTTTGTTTATATTCTTCGTGATTTAAATCTTTGGGTCTTACAGGTTTTTCTGGTTTTTCACCGCATGATTTCAATATGTCATTTTGGATTTTTTCAAAATCTTTATCCATGGTAGTTTGATTTCGTTTTGAAATTCCTTGAGGGCTATTGCATCTTTTCCATTCCTTTAATACTTTTTTATATTCTTTAAAGTTAGCAGTCTGTTTAAATTCATCGTGAGTTACACCTTTTGGCCTTGCCGGTTTTTCAGGTTTTTTACCACAAGGGTTAGTTACTTTTTCTAAAAACTTTTCTACAATAATTTCATTTGACTTTTTTATTTTTTCTTCATCTTTTTCAGACATCCCCATAGGACTGATACACCTTTTCCATGTTTTTAAATCATCTTTATAATTTATATACTGCTCTGATTGTTTATAGTCAGTACTTGTTTGGTTAGATAATTGTTTAGGTTTTTTAGGCTTGTCTCCACAGTCATAATTTTCTTCTGCTTTTATTTCATATTTCTCTGCTATCGCTCGCGGGCTCATACATGACTTCCATATTTTTAAATCTGCTTTATAAGTTATATACTCTGTAGATTTTTTATAATTTGTTTTTGTTTGATCTTCTGACTGAATAGGTTTAATTGGCCTTTCTCCACAATCACTATCTTGAGATAAAGATAACATTGGGATAATCATAAAAAGAAGTAATTTTTTCATAGAAAATAAATTTTAATATATTAAATATAACCTAATTTTAGCCATTAAATGATAGCTTCAAAAAGAGTTAATTAACATACTTATTAATAAATATATACTATAATTTTAGGCACATTTTTACATCACCTCTTTCATATTTTTGGGAATTAAGTTGGACCTCTTTAAAGCCATATTTGTCATATAAATTTCTAGCTATAGTTAGTGATCTATTTGAAATTAAAAAGATCTCTTTTGCCTTTTTTTCTTTTGCAAAGAAGATACACTTTTCTAATAATAAATTGGCAATTCCTAGGCCTCTGTAGTTTTTTTCAATAGTCATTTTAGCAAGCTCATAAAACCCACTTTGATGAGGGATCATTGCCACAGTCCCAATAGGTGTTTTTTTATTTATCGCAAAAAAAATTTCCCCACCTTTTTTTATAATAGCATTTTCAGGATCTAATAAGTCTTTTAAGTCAGAATTTTCAAGATTCCATTGCTCAGTAATCCAGGCTTTATTTAATGTATAAAATGCCGATGCATATATTTTGTTATAACCAGTAATGAAAAGATTATCCACTATTTTAATAAATGCTTTACCTCCATACTGCCGTCATTGTAAATATATAATAGTGTCATATTTCTAGTTTCTGGAGAAATATCTTGACCAATAATATCTACAACCTTAACGATTTCTCTAGGTATTTGCCCTTCTTCTAAATCTGTGCCTGGACAGTCTGGGTCAGGACTATATAGGCATGAGTCATTGTCTTCCTGAGTCTCAGGGTCATAATTACATGCCAGAGGGTCAGTACATCCACAGATGTAATCCATTACGATTTCAACGCCTCCTCCTGGGGAAATATAGTATGTTTCAACATAGCAACATTCACAATTTGAACTTAATTCTCCGCATTCATTATCAACGATAAAGTCTGCTGTAATAGGATCAAAAATTATATCGCCTGCATATGAATCTCCAGGATAATAACAACTTCCATCATCTATATCAGCCTCAGGATAATAATTACAGGCAGCAGGATCAGCACATCCGTTTTCAATGCACTCACAGTTTTCATCGAGACTTCCAGACCAAACTATAATTACTTGACCAGTCATTACATCTATAATATAACTTTCATATCCACAATTTTCGTTTATGTTTACACAAATTCCATCGCAATCAAAATTGGCTTCAGGATATTCACATGAACCATCATCTGTATTAGCTTCGGGAGAATAATTGCATGCTTCAATGTCCGTACAGCCTAGTACTGGATCCATACAAGGTATTGGAGTATCTTCAATACAGAATTCGGTCTCAATAATACAACCATTAGCATCATAAACACTCAAGACATAACACCCCGCAGACATCGCATTATAATCTGATGGCGGCCATATCATAGAAGTAAAGGGAGGACTCCCTCCTCCAACATAATATTCAAAAGAACCATCATTGGCACCAATGCACGACGTATTTGTTATGTCAAACTCAATAAACCAATCTTCTAGTCCACAATAAAAACAGGACCCATCATCTTCTGTTGCATTTGGGTTATAATTATCTGCTGACCAATCAGTACAACCAAGGACTTCTAATGGATCACATACTTCATCGCCGTCAGTATCTACTAAACAATTTCCATCGCAGTCATAATATTCTTGAGCATAAAAACATGATTCATCATCAACATCAGCAAATTCATTATAATTACAAGCTTCAATATCTGTACAGCCTGTACACATATAATTATATATTGGGTATAATGCTGACAATTCACAATTACCAGCATCCGTTACAGTTAGGTAATATATATCTGTGTTTCCGGGCTCAGCAAAATCAACAATTATCGAAGTTTCATTAGGCCCATCTGCAATAATTTCTCCATCAAATTCCCAAGTATAATTGTATGGCGGCGTGCCTCCATATGCAGTTAAGCCATCAACAATCAATGCACTTAAATTGGGTGGACATTCTAGTAAAGCAGTTATTGTAAATGAGATATCACACGGCTCTCCCTCACAATCATATCCAAGCTCAGCATACCAACACGATCCATCGTCAATATCAGCATATTCATCGTAATTACATGCATTAGAATCTGTACATCCTTCCGTATCTTCACACTCATTAAAAATAATGTTAAATTCTTCTGATAAGCCTCCGCAATTTCCATCACCACCATCAATTCCAGTAGCTATATATGTTGTGTTTTCAGTTGGGAAGACTGTAATTGTTGAGCCGCTTCCAATGTAATTACCATCTCCATCAGTCCATGTTACTACAGATGAACTATATGCAGGATTAAAATCGATAGGCTCCATTATATAGTCAACGCTTCCATTTGGAATAAATCGCCATGCTTCATTTTGAGCAATCCATTGCGTAGGATAATTTCTTGGCAACTCGTTTTCCGGTTCAATTATATGCGCAATAGTACCACTAGCATTATGTAAGCCATGAACGGCGGCACCGTCATTCCAGCTTGAACAAACTACTTTTTCACTTAAATGAGTTTCTATAATATTTGTACTCTCATAAATTTTAACTTGAGAACCAGTCCATTGGTCAGTACAAGAAAACATTGGAACGCCACAAAATGAAACAACAAAAACTCTATTTGGTGCTTCACCAAAGGTTGCAAATGAAATATTTCCGTTTCCACTAACCCCAGGATATGTATCTTGCCAAGGGAACATAATTGAGTTTTGTGTTTCTGGCTCAATGGCACTTGGTAGAGCAGAGAGCGTCCAGTCGGAATAAGTATTAGCATTTGCCATATTAAATGATAAATAATTATTGGAAGATATAACAGCATGGTTATAAGCTATTCCATAAAACTCAAAATAGAAACCAATATCAATTATGCCGCCAAAAATATCATCGGAGTAAATATTACTATCTATCCACCCTGAAACATTTTCGCCATCAGCATACAAAGTAAGAGGCGTCACGCCCTGGTCTCCATCACATAAAATAATTGTGCCTGGAGTTACTTCTCCTAAACAATTAAATCCTTCACTTGGATAAATACAGTTTTCATTTGCAGCAATAACTGCGTATGGATTATAGTTGCATGCTATTAAATCAGTACATCCAGAGCAGGTTTCATATTCACAAGACATATCATCAAAAGTTGCATTTGGATTGTAATTACAAGCTAATGAATCCGTACACCCAGAACATGGAACTACAAAAAACTCACAAGACATGTCATCAAAAGTTGCATTAGGGTTATAGTTGCAAGCCTCAGGGTATGTGCATCCGTAGACGTCAAAAACATCACAAATGGAATTATTATTGTCGTCTATTATACAGTCTCCATTACAATCAAAGAAAACACCTTCACTATTAATAGGTAAATCTTCTAAAAAGATACATAAAGAATTAGCAGCTATAATTGTTTCAGGGTTATAGTTACAGGCTTGAGGATCTGCACAATCTAAGCAACTTATATAATCACACAGTTCGTTGTCAGCTATAATTGTTTCAGGGTTATAGTTACAGGCTTCATAATCTGCACAATCCAAGCAACTTGAATATTCACATGAATTGTTATCAATGCTAGCTTCAGAATCATAGTTGCAAGCCCCAGGGTCTGTACAACCTGTACACGATGAAAACTCACAGGATCCATCATCTATGGTAGCATTTGGATTATAATTACAAGCTAATGGATATGTGCAGCCAGAACATACATCATTAAGTTCACACGAGTTATCATTAAAATTAGCAGAAGAATTGTAATTACAAGCCTCAGGATTTGTACATCCAATTATAGGATCTTCTACACAACTACAGTCGTAGCCAAAGTTAATCATTTGTTCAACAGTATAGGATCCTCCACCATTATACTCCCAAACGTACCAATAACAACTATTTTGTGACGTATCAAGATCTTCCTCGCAGTTAGTACAAGAACCGTCATCGATGTTTGCTTCAGGATTATAATTAATATCATTCGGATTCATGCATCCTGGGACAGGGTTTTCTACACAAGTACAGTCAAAACCATAGGAAATCATTGATTCTACTGAGTAAAAGTATTCATAAACATACCAGTAACAAGAATACAGTTCTTCAGTGTCTAACCATGTTTCACAATCATATTCACAGGTTCCATTGTCAAAAGTTACATTAGAATTAAAATTTTCTGCTGTATCATCCATGCATCCTAATACTACACATTCACAAGCATATCCATCTTCAATATATTCTTCGATTGTTCCCCAGCCATTACCAACGGAGTAGTTACATGAGTAATTTGAGATAGAGTTGCCTAAATAATTAGAAGAAGAAGATGTTAAAAAATTGCAATCATATGTACATGCCCCGTCGTCTGTATTTGCTTCAGGGTTATAATTATTAGCGTTAGAATCCGTGCAACCTTCAACTATGCAGTTGCCACTATTATAACTAAATGATCCGATTGCATTATAACCAGTTAACATAGTGTAATTATATTCCCCTATAACAAGAGATATATTGCCATCATCCCATCCGTCTCCATAAGAATCGTTCATATATATCGTGTAGCACCCATCATTAAAGCAAAAATTTTCACAGTATGGAGCTCCACCGCTTACAACAGTATCTCCATTTTCATTTTCTATGATCCAAGATATTTCATAATCATAATAACCACTACTACCTATATTAATATTAATTGCCTCACCATTACATAAATCAGGATAATTGCAAGAGCAATCATCTATACTAGCAAGTGGATTAAAGTTTTCAGCTGATTCGTCCATGCAGCCTAATACTACACAATCACAATTATATCCCATTTCAATAGCTTCTTCAATTGAAAAAGTGTTGTTATTTACAAAATAGAAGCATGAGGAATTCGAAATGTCTAGATAATTAGATGAAGAGGATATTAAAAAATTGCAATCATATTCACAGGATCCATCGTCTGTATTGACTTCGGGATTAAAATTTAGGGCATTTGGATCGCCACAGCCTTCAATAATACAGTTGTCGTTATTATATCCATAAGAAGCAATTCCAAAAGAAGATCCACTTATTAGGGTATATTCATTTTCTCCAATACTAAGAATAGCATTATTCCATCCATCCATACAAGTACAAGAATCGTTCATATATATTGTATAGCATCCATCGTCAAAGCAAAAACTTCCACAGTACGGAGCTCCACCGCTTACAACTGTATCTCCATTTTCATTGCCTATCACCCATGAAACTTCCACGGAATAACTTCCACTAGTTACATTTATAGCAGTTGCCTCGCCGTTGCATAAATCAGGATAGTAGCAGGAGCAATCGTCTATATTAGCAAGTGGGTTAAAGTTTTGAGCAGTTTCATCCATGCAGCCTAAAACTACGCATTCACAGGCATATCCATTTTCAACAGCTTGTTCCACGGTCCATATTCCACTGAGAACATTCAGATAGCAATAGTAATTTGAAATAGAATTATCAGACCCCGAATCAATATATGATGAAGGAGTTATTAAATATTCACAACTAGAATCCATGCAACTTCCGTTATCAGCATTTGCATCAGGATTGTAATTAACAGCATCTTCATCTGTGCAGCCAAATACCGGGTTCTCAACACAATCACAATTTAAGCCAAGACCTTCTAAATCTGTAACCGTATAACCCAAACCAGACTCCCAGACATACCAGTAGCATGAGTAAGGATCTGTTTCTGGTAATTCCAATGCTTCACAGTCAAAAATGCATGAGCCATCGTCTATGTCAGCATTAGAATTATAATTTTCTGCTAGTTCGTTTGAGCAGCCAGGCATGGGATTTTCAACACAAGTACAATCTAATCCTGATGAAGATAAATCAGAAACTGTGTAGCCCAAACCAGATTCCCACACATAATAGTAGCAGCTTCCTTCCGAAGTATCCATTTGCCATTCTTGACAATCAATTCCAAAATCACCTCCTGCCTCTAAAAATACAGCAGAATTTAAAGTTCCATCATAAGCATCGGCAATTGCAAATTTGATATGGTATAATTCTCCAATGATTAACCCGTTGTATTCTGCTGTAAGAGGAACAGTAAACCCATTAATACCTGAAACAGTAAATTCGGGACTAGGTGGTTGGTTAGGCCCCTCCCATCCATTTTCAAAATAATCATTATCTACCCAGTAAACACTATAGTCTTGCCAATTAGGGTCTATCGCATCACATGTTCCAACCAGGCCTGGCCCTGTAGGAGAACCTGAGTTAACTGTATTAACAACTACAGGCGTTGTAGTATATTCACCAGTATTATTTGGATCCGGAACATATGCTAAATTAATACCATTATTACTATAAGGCCCTGTGATACCTGGTCCACTTAAAAATAGTCCAAATATGTCGTTATAACTTGAACATGTATAATTTGAATACTCCGAAGAACCAAACACATAATTAAAGGCGATACTTTCTGATTCAGCAACAAAATCAAACTCTAAAACGGTAACATTATTTACACCCCAAGTTAAATTAATCGCATTTAAAGCAAGTTCTAAATCGGAATCTCCTGATATTGCTGATCCTCCACCAAAACCTGCAGTAACAAATTCAATGCCTCCAGTTGATAAAATCACACCCTCGTCAAAGCCAATATTGCTATTATATCCATCAAAATAACCAATTCCTGATGACAAGCCTATTGAAGAAGTATTGGATACAGCAACAGTTTGAGTGACCAATAAATCAACTATGCTTTCAGTAGAATTAAAAGGGGATGAATTAGTGACGGCAATTTGACCAAATAGGTTAGAGGTATAGAATAGAATTAAAAAAATAAAGATTCGAAGTAGCATAATACGGGGTTTTTATTCTCAAAGTATTGAGAATAAGTTAATTATGATCAAATATAGTCTTTTTTAGAAAATATTAATAATTAATGATGGTGCCCATGTCCATGTCCATGTCCATGTTCATGTTCATGGTGATTGTGATCTTTTTTGATAAGCCCAGTTTCATAAACACTAAAGGATATACGGTCATTTATTAATACTATGGTTAAGTGGCCATCACGATCATAAAACTCTTCATGTTTAGCGTTATTTTCAATAGATTTAACATAGCTTAACTGTCCACTTTTATAATATTTTTCTATTGTTTTTTGGGGATCGTTTTTGTGATATTTTAGTTGTCCATTTTTATAGTATTCTTTAATAACCTCTCCAGCATCTGTAATAATATGACTATATTTTAAATTACCATTTTTATAATATTCTTCTTGATTGTTGTCTTGCCCATTGACAACAGCACAAAGTAGTATTATTGAAAGCAAATAATTATTCATTATAATTTGGGTTTTATTAGGCACAATGTACACATTTTTTACTTTCTGGCACAAGGACAAGTCTAGCTGGAGGGATTTCTTTTTTACATCGAATACACATCCCAAAATCTTTATTTAAAATTTCTTTTTGAACTAATTTTAATTTTTTTAATCTGTTTTCAGCTTTTCGTAATGCAGACTCAAGTACACTTTTGTTATTAATAGCATCCATCCTAGAAACCCTTCCTATTGCATCATCAGGTGATATGGGTTTACACATTTTTTTATACTCGAAAATATTTTCAGTAGTTTTATTTATCTCTGCAACTATTGTTTTAGCTATTTTCTTCTTTTGTTCGCTATCCACAGATTAGTTTATGATGTATGTTTTTTCCACAGCGCCATTCTCAAATATATTAATTTGAAAACCATTATCAGATCCATTTCTACCCAGTAAATCAGTGGTTTTAAGCAACACTTTTTCTGCTCCAAAATCTTCCTTTATATCCAGTGG
>NZUK01000030.1 GCA_002701365.1 Flavobacteriales bacterium | reverse complement strand
GTAGTAGCTGAAGCCCCGTCGTCTGATGAGGTAGTAGCTGAAGCCCCGTCGTCTGATGAGGTAGTAGCTGAAGCCCCGTCGTCTGATGAGTCGGAAAATAATAATGAAGTTGAAGAAGATTTAGATAAAAAAGTATAATATTTATAGTATTATCTTTTGAAATCATCTGATTGCTTTATTAAAAAAAGTGTAAATATTTAATTTTTTTTATTGTGAAAGATGATGCAGTTTTAATTTTAGAAGATGGCACTACCCTGTTTGGAAAGAGTGCCGGTTTTCGTGGTATTTCTTTTGGTGAGATATGTTTTAATACTGGAATGACAGGTTATCAAGAGATTTTTACAGATCCATCATATTATGGTCAAATCATGGTTACTACCAATGCTCATATTGGAAATTATGGTTATTCGAATAATGAAATTGAATCAGATTCTATTAAAATATCAGGATTAGTATGTAAAGATTTTAATTTTCATAATTCACGTTATTCTTCTGTTGGAGATCTTCAGACTTATTTTGAGAATGAAAAAATAGTTGCTATTTATGATGTTGATACTCGTGCATTAGTTACTCATATTAGGGATAAGGGCGCTATGAATGCAGTTATATCCACTATTAATCTTGATGTTGAAAGTTTAAAGATCAAATTATCTAAAGTTCCACCCATGGAAGGTTTGGAATTATCTTCTTTTGTTACCGCAAAAAAACCCTATTTTTTAGGATCAGATAATGCAATTTATAGAGTCGCAGTTTTAGATTTTGGTGTTAAAAAAAGTATTTTAAAGTGCTTAGAGGAGAGAGGAGTTTTTATGCAAGTTTTTCCTTTAAATACTTCTTTAGATAAAATTTTAGCATTTAACCCAACAGGTATTTTTCTGTCAAATGGTCCTGGAGATCCAGGTATTATGCAAGAATCTATTGCTATCGTTAAAAGTATTATTAATGGTGAAGTTCCTGTTTTTGGAATATGTTTAGGCCATCAGTTAATTGCTTTAGCGGGAGGTTTAAAAACTTTTAAAATGCATAATGGTCATCGAGGAATCAATCATCCTATCATTAACTTAAAAACTAAAAAGTGTGAAATAACATCACAAAATCATGGTTTTGTAATTGATGAAAATAGTTTACATAATAATCTAAACATTAAAGTCACTCATAGAAATTTGAATGATGATTCCATTGAAGGGATTAAATTTACAGATAGACGCTGTTTTTCTGTTCAATATCATCCTGAATCATCACCAGGTCCTCACGATTCTAGGTATTTATTTGATGAATTCATTCTTGATATGGATGTGTATATAAAAGACGATAATGCCAAGAATTAAAGATATTATAGCGCGTCAAATTATAGATTCCAGAGGCAATCCAACTGTTGAGGTAGATGTGTTTACTGACTTAGGTTTTTGTGGTAGAGCATCTGCGCCATCAGGCGCTTCAACAGGTATGTATGAGGCCATAGAAATTAGAGATAATCAACCTAAATTTTGCGGAAAAAGTGTTTTTAATGCAGTCAATCATGTAAATAGTGTTATCAAACCGACTTTACTTAACTTTTCTATTTTCCAACAAGATGTGATTGATCAAATGATGATTTCAATTGATGGTACAGCTAATAAGTCGAAACTTGGTGCCAATGCTATTCTTCCAGTTTCATTAGCAGTTGCAAAAGCCGCCGCCGCAGAAAAAAACATTGGTCTATATGAGTATTTATCCAATGATCATTTTGTGTTACCAGTGCCTATGATGAATATTTTAAATGGTGGTGCACATGCAGATAATAAAATAGATATACAAGAATTTATGATTGTTCCTATATCTGCAAATTCTTTTTCTAAAGCTTTACAAATGGGGGTCGAAGTTTTTCATTCTCTTAAGAGAATCTTAAAGGATAAAAAACTCTCTACTAATGTTGGTGATGAAGGAGGCTTTGCTCCCAATTTAGATTCGAATGAAGAAGCCATAGAATTATTATTGTTAGCTATTGAGAAAGCAGGTTATAGAATAGAAGTTGATATTGCTATTGCTTTAGATGCTGCTGCGACAGAATTCTATGATAAAAAAAATAATCTTTATTGCATAAATGGCGACAAAAAACTTACATCTAGTGATATGGTTGATTTTTGGGTAAATTTAGTTGCTAAATACCCAATTGTGTCGATTGAGGATGCGCTAGACGAAGATGATTGG
Organism: Flavobacteriales bacterium; assembly: GCA_002701365.1. Classification (GTDB taxonomy): domain Bacteria; phylum Bacteroidota; class Bacteroidia; order Flavobacteriales; family TMED113; genus SP256. The sequence continues at coordinate 38,581 of NZUK01000030.1, read as the reverse complement.
ACTGCGTGGAGTTCTCTTACGCATAAAATAGGTTCTAAAGTTCAGTTAGTAGGAGATGATTTGTTTGTTACTAATAAAGAAAGATTACTGTTAGGTATAGAGCAGCAATCAGCAAATTCTATTTTAATTAAGTTAAATCAAATTGGAACTTTAACTGAAACACTTGAAACAATAGAATTAGCAAAAAATCATAAATTTACCACTATTATTAGTCATCGATCAGGCGAAACAGAAGATGTGACAATTGCTGATTTATCTGTTGCTTGTGCATCTGGTCAAATTAAAACTGGTTCTATTTCAAGATCAGATAGGGTGGCGAAATATAATCAACTATTAAGAATCGAAGAAAAATTAGGTAAAAAAGCGCTTTATCTTGGTTTTCCTTCTCTATTATAAATAAAAAATAAAAATGAAGAAATTAAAACAAAAGTTTGAGGAAAAAATTAATGAATCAAGAATTCGAGTAAAAGAACTAGTTTCTAATTATGGAGATAAAGTTGTTGGTGAAATTAGTTTGCGTCAAATATATTCAGGGATGAGAGGAATGTTGAGTATGGTTACAGAAACATCTAAACTAGATCCTGATGAAGGTATCAGATTTAGAGGTTATTCTTTACCTGAAATACAAGATGTTTTACCTAGAGCTAAAGGTTCTAATCAGCCTTTACCTGAAGGAATGTTTTATTTAATGTTGATCGGTGAACTTCCCACAGAGAAGGATGTTAAACTCATTAGTGTAGAACTTGAAGAAAGGTCTATTGTTCCAAATTATGTGTTTGATGTTATTAATAATTTGCCGAAATCAATGCACCCGATGACACAATTTTCTATAGCTATTTTAGCTTTACGTAATGAAAGTAAGTTCTCAGAAGCATATAAGTCTGGTGTTTCTAAAAAAGATTATTGGGAATCAGTATTTGAAGATTCTCTTAATTTAATTGCAAAACTACCAAGAATCGCAGCATATATATATAGAAGAAATTATCATAATGACCAACATATAAAACCTAAAAAAGGTTTAGATTGGTCAGCTAATTTTGCACACATGTTGGGTTTTTCTGATTCAGAGTTTACTGATTTAATTCGTTTGTATATGACGATTCATTCTGATCATGAGGGTGGTAATGTTTCCGCGCATGCTTCTCATTTAGTTGGATCTGCTCTTAGTGATGCATACTTGTCATTTTCAGCAGGAATGAATGGGTTAGCTGGTCCTCTTCATGGATTAGCTAATCAAGAAGTTGTTAGATGGTTGCTATCGATGCAAAAAGATCTGGGAGGAGGTCTTCCTTCTAGAGAAGAAATAGCAGAATATGTTCAAAAAACTTTAGACTCAGGTAATGTTATACCTGGATTTGGTCATGCAGTATTAAGGAAAACAGACCCTAGGTATACAGCTCAAAGAGAATTTGCCTTGAAATATTTACCAGATGATGAGTTGTTTTTATTAGTGAGTAGAGTCTTTGAAGTTGTTCCCCCGATATTAGAAGCTACTGGAAAAGTAAAAAATCCGTGGCCAAATGTTGATGCTCATTCGGGAGTTTTGTTGCTAAAATATGGAATGAAGGAATATGATTTCTTTACTGTTTTATTTGGTGTTTCAAGATCGTTAGGGATAATGGCTCAGTTGATATGGAGTAGAGCATTAGGTATGCCTATCGAAAGACCAGGTTCAACAACTACGGACATTATGATTAAAAAGTTTTCTAATTAGTTGTCATCTGTCTATTAGCTTCATATAGTGCAATTCCTGCGGCCACAGAAGCGTTGAGTGATTCAGTTTTACCTTTTATTGGTATTTTACAAATGTAGTCACTGAGGTTTAGTAATTTCTGTGAGATTCCATTTTTTTCAGATCCTATTATAATTAATGTAGGTTTATTTAAATCTGTTTCAAAAATATTTTGTTTACTTTTTTCAGAGCAAGCAATAATTGTCAATCCACTATCTTTTGCAATTTGGATGGTTTTATCTAAACTATTTTCTCTGCATATATTGATATTTGAAATTGATCCTGCAGATGCTTTAATCGCAATTTCATTTATTTGTGCAGATTCTTTTTTTGGAATAATTACACCATGAACACCCATGGCTTCGGCACTTCTGCAAATTGATCCAAAATTTCTAACATCTGTTAGACGATCTAATAATATGAAAAACGGAAAAACACCTTTGCTAAATACTGATGCTAATAAATTTTCAAAGTTCTGAAACACAATACTTGAAGCTAAACCTACAACGCCTTGGTGGTTCTTCCTTGTTAATCTATTTAGTTTATATCTGGGTACGAGTTTTAGATTAAAATTTTTTTCCTTACATTTTTTTTTAATTTCTAAAGCCCAATCTGTTTTAATATCTTTTTGAAGATAAATAGTATCTATTTCTTTGCCAGAATCTATGAGTTCTGTAACGGGTCTTACCCCAAAAATACTTAATTTTTTTTCCATATATTAAAATATCTCAAATCAATTAATGAAGATAAATTTGTTTTTTATATATTTAAATATAAACATAATCTTTCTTTGAAAATGATTACATTTGATATATTAAAAATTTTATTATGATGCAGAAATTATCACTACTTATTTTGTCTTTTTTGTTTTTAGTACTTTCTTCCTGTTATACTATTTCACATCCTCAACCATGTCCCGGTTTAGTTGATTTAGATATTACCGAAGAAAGCACGGCTTTAAATTATTAATTATTATTATTTTCTTTTCAATTGAGTACAACAATTTCGGATAATAGTGTTAAATGGACAAAAATTAATTTGCGTTCTTCAAAATTAGCAGAAGATATTAAGCTTAGTGATAATTCAGAAAAAAAAATTTTTAAGAAAAAACCTAATTGGTTGCGTGTTAAATTGCCAACAGGTGAAAATTTCCGAGACCTAAGAAAATTAGTTGATAAACATAAGTTACATACTATTTGTGAAAGTGGAAATTGTCCTAACATGGGTGAATGTTGGGGGGCAGGAACAGCTACTTTTATGATTTTAGGCAATATTTGTACAAGATCATGTGGTTTTTGTGCTGTTAATACGGGAAAACCACAGCCTGTTAATTGGTCTGAACCTGAACGAGTTGCAGAATCAGTTAAATTAATGAATGTTAAGCATTGTGTTATTACTTCTGTAGACAGAGATGATTTAGAAGACGGAGGTGTTTCCATGTGGCTAAATACAATTAATGCAGTTCGAAGATTATCTCCAACTACTACTTTAGAGACATTGATACCTGACTTTAAAGGGCAAAAAGACTTGATTAAAAAAATTGCTATTATTCACCCTGAAGTTGTCTCTCATAATATGGAGACGGTTCAACGTCTTACTAGACATGTTAGGATCCAAGCTAAATATGATCGAAGTTTGTTTGTTTTAGATACTTTAAAAAAAGAAGGGGTTAAAAGAACAAAATCTGGTATAATGTTAGGATTAGGTGAGACAAAGGAAGAAGTCATTAGTTCAATGCAAGACTTAAGAAAAGTTAATGTAGATATTTTAACATTAGGTCAATACTTGCAGCCTACTAAAAAACATATACCTGTTGATAGGTTTGTTACTCCAGATGAATTTAAAGAGCTTAAGACACAGGGTCTTAATATGGGTTTTAAATATGTTGAATCTGGTCCACTTGTTAGATCATCATATCATGCTGAAAAACATTTATTTTAGTTAAATGAAGAAAATTGCTATTAACGGATTTGGTCGAATTGGCCGAGTTTTATTTAGAATTCTGAGCCAAAGAAATGATTGTAAGGTATTGGTGATTAATGATATTTCTAGTCCAAAAGTTTTAAGTCACTTATTGAAATATGACTCAATTCATGGTAAAATGTCATCAGATATTGATTTTGGTGATGGATACCTTGATTTTGATGGTCAAAAAATTACTATTTTGAATAACCCAAATCTCTCTTCCTTAGATTGGCATCAGTTTGATATTGATGTTGTTTTTGAATGTACCGGTTTGTTTAAAAAAACAAGCGATCTTCAAAAGCATCTTAATGCAGGTGCTAAAAAAGTAATACTATCTGCTCCTCCTTTGGATAGTAGTGTTCCTATGGTTGTTGTTGGGGTCAATGATGATATTATAACTCCCTCCATGCAAATGATATCTAATGCATCATGTACAACTAATTGTGCAGCCCCTATGATTAAGGTTCTAAATGATAATTTTAACGTGCAAAGTGCGTATGTTACAACCGTACACTCATATACTTCTGATCAGAATTTGCATGATGGTGTGCATTCTGATCTTAGACGCGCAAGATCTGCCGCAAAATCTATTATACCAACGACTACAGGTGCTGCTAAAGCTTTATCATATATTTTTCCAGAAATCAAATTAGGTGGATGTGGTATCAGGGTTCCTGTTTCCAATTGTTCTTTAACAGATATTACGTGTGTTGTAAATGAAAATACTAATATAGAATTAGTAAATAGTACATTTAAAAAATCATCTGAAAGGAACATGAAAAATATTATAGAGTATAATGTAGATCCTATTGTTTCTGTTGATGTAACTTCGAGTTCTTATTCTTGTATATTTGACTCATTATTGACATATGTTTCTGGCAATACGATTAAAATCGTTGGTTGGTACGATAATGAATACGGTTATTGTTCAAGGTTAGCTGATTTATTATGTAAAATTACTTAAAGCTCCTTTTTGATAATATAGAATCCTTCTGTACCTTTTTCTTGATATAATGGCATTAATATGTGTCCATCAATAGGTGCTGCTACCTTGCCATTTATGTCTTCTGCAATTATTTGGTTTTTTTGAATTTTTTCAAAGTTTTGAATATTAGGATGCATTAAAAAATGATCATTTTGAGTAATTTTATGTATGTATTTTACAGAATATTTGCCTTTTGTTTTTTTTGAAAAAGACTTCATAGCTGCAAAGTTTTTTTCGACATGTTTTGGAATACTTTTTTTGTTAATAAAATTGGTTTTTGTTAATAGTTTCCAAATCCCCGCTTCATGATTATTAATTGATGCAGGGTCACCAATCGCACCACCTTCAAACACAATGCTATTAATTTTTTGTTCGTGATAATAATTTGAGAATGAACCTTTGACTTTTGAAAATAAATTAGATATAACAGGGACATTTAAATGTTTGGCAATCTGTTCTTCTTTTTTATTATTAACGATTGTAAAAACACCACTTGGAGAAGATGTGTTATGTAAGTCAATGATGGAGATATTTTTTTTAGATTTTTTGATTATTATTTGATTAATTAAACTTTTAAGAACTAATAATTCTTTTTTTTCTGAAACAAGATTATTGGATTTGCTATTAATAATTTTTGTAGACCACATTCTATTCAAGTCACTTTCAATATATCTGGCATTAACTTTTAATGCATTAAGATTGCCAATTAAACCAATAATTGTTCCATCTACCTTAGTGTTATTTTGTTCAATTTCACGAAAAAACTTTTTTAATGCAATAACTCCTGAATTTTCATTACCGTGTATTGCTGCAACAAAAATCATAGTTCTTTTTGTATTACTATGGTAATTGCCTATGACTCTCTCGTAATTATTGAGAATATTTTTTATAGATTGATTACTTTCTTCATGGATTTCATATTGAAGTAAGTGTTTTTTTTGTATTATTCCAATAAATAGTTTGTTCTCAGCGACAGGCAATATATTTATGGAATGTTTTTCCATTACATTTAAAGCATCTTCAATTGTTCCTTCGGGCTTTATTGTAATTGGGTTTTTTTTCATAATTTTTTTAATTTGAATAGAAGTTTTTTCATCAGCATATTTTTTGTTATTAAAAATTTCACCATCTAGTAGGCCTGTGATTTGGCCTTTGTCATTTACTACAGTCATGTAGTCTTTTTTAGACCAGCTATTAATTTGGTATGCAAGAGAAAAAACATCATTCTCATTAATAGAACTTATATCTCTATCCATACATTCTTCAATTAATAGTTTTGAGGGATTATTTATTACTACACTATTTTTTGGTTTTTCCCAGTTGTGAACAGGTGTATTGTTTTGTTGATTCCTGATGATCTCAGATGTGATTGTTGTTAAAGCATTTTGTTTTGAAAACTTTGAATTTAAAGTGTCAAATGAGTCAATTATCCACCTTGAACCATTTTGTCTTGTAGATGTTCTCTCTTTAATGATATTTAAATACTTTTCAATATCCTTGGGTTTTATGTTAATACTGGATAGTCCTATTGCAGCTTTTGGTATAAGTTCGTTTAAAATTAATTTTCTTGCTTCTATCCTTTTTCCTCCAAACCATTTAAAAGTAGCATCAATTCCTTGTTGTGCTGCACTATAAAAATTAATTCTTGCGTCATCAAACTTCATTAACTTATTTATGTTTTCAATGTCACTATTTTTATAAAACATTAGTAAACCTAGCCAAAAAGCTGAGTTTGCAACTTCGTCAACTATTGTTGGTCCAGATGGTAGCATCCTATTTTCTATTCTAATACTAGGTTTTTTTTGGTAAATACCATAGCATGGTCTATTCCATCGGTAAACAGTTGAGTTATGTAGAGTTAGAGCATCCAGTTCAGGTAACTGTCTGTTAATTTTAGATTTATTTTTTTGGCTAAAAGATTTTAATAGAATTTTATATCTAGTAATGTCTTCTTTGAAAATTTCAATTAATGATTTTTGCAGCCAATTATTCCCAAATGTAACCCTTGGTAAACTCTCTAAGTGATAGTTTCCTATAATTCTAGTGTCAGTAGCTTGTTGAAAAACTGCGATCCTTGTTTCATTCCATAGTCTTTTACCAAACAACATAGGGGAATTTACGCTTGTTGCTAAAACAGGTGCTGCAATCAATTGTGCAAAATTATACATTTTGTGAAATATTTTAGGGGCTATTTGTAGATGAAATTGAAAGCCTGTATTGCATCCTTCAATTAGAGGTGAGTCATGTTGAAAGATTAATTCGTCCATGCCAGAGATTCGAATTTTATATTTTTGACCTCGATATTTGCTGATGGCATTACATAAATCAAAATATCTTGGATTATCTGTAATGTTGTCAAATCGCAAGTCGTGTTTTCTAACAGTTGGAAGAATTCCAGTTAGGATGATATCTGCATTGTGTTTTTGAGCTTCTTTTCTTGCAATATTCATTTTTTGGATTAGAACTTCTTCCATTTTTCTAAGTGCATTTGCTCCAAGGTCAATAGGATCAATGTTAAGTTCCATATTGAATTTTGCAATTTCTGCAACAAATCCTTGATCTTTCAACTTTTTAAGTACTTGTTTGTTGATAGGATTTGGTCTAAAGTTGTCGTCTATTAGGCAAAATTCTTGCTCAGCGCCAATTCTGTCATAATCTTCCAGGATGTTTTCAGAGATTAATTGTTCTAGTAATTCAATATCACGTGTCAATTGATTAATAAATATGGATTCGTTAGTTTGATATTGTGATTTTAGCATGGCTTAAAAATAATAAAGTGTTTCTAGTTTTTCAATGTTGAATATTTTTTTCAACTTTTAGCATTTCTATTATCATCTGATTTTGGTATTCACAATTTATAACATCATAATTACTCTCTTTTAAATGTAGTATATATAACCCTCCAACATTTGCCGAATAAAACTTTTCTAATATGTATTTATACATTGATAATTGAAGTCTATATTTATTATAATTGCAATCCTCAATTTCAGTTGTTGGATATTTTAACCCTTTTTTATATCCAGATTTTTTAATGGCTAAATTTGTTTTCCAATCAACTAAATATATTTGATGTTTTTTTTTATTATAAATCAATAGGTCAATAGTACCAGCAATTTGCAGTTTTTCAGAGCAAATTTTTATTTCTGGAAACAAATAATTATCTGTATTAGGAATGCATTTTTCTTTTAAAAAAGAAATCCCTTGTTTGGATTTTTCGTCTAATAGATCTATGTTTTGATTGTAATTTTTTGATAGTAAAAAATGTTCAATTTGTTGATGAATAATAGTGCCACGATCTCGTCTTTCTTTCCAGTCATTTAAAATGTCTTCAATGGACATTTGTGCATATTTTTTAGTTTGAATTAATTTTCGAGCGATTTTCCCTTCATTAAATTCTTGAAAAAAAACACCAATAAATTCAGTTACACTTTGAAATTCTAAGCTAGAATTAGACATTGTATATGTATGGCTTTCTTCTTCTAGTTTAATTTTATGATGCGTTTCAATAATAGATTTATACATTAGTATTTAATTTTATAAATTGCATGCCAGCAATTTGAATAGTATGCTCAGATATTTTTACTTTAAATATACATTGTTAATTTGGTTTAGTCTTTCTTTCAATCTTATTTCTCAAAATGACTCATCTTATCTATATATTGATAATATTTTTTTAAATGAAGTTGTATTGACATCAGATCATACTGATTTTAACGCAAAAGATTTTTTTTTATTAAAAAGAAGAGTTTTAAAGGTTTATCCTTATGTTGATACTATTGTGCAAATTATGTCAGAAACGGATAGTATTTTAAATACAATAAATAAAAAAAGATTATCGAACAAGTATTCTAGACGTATTCAAAAAGAGTTAATTAATCAGTTTAGTCAAAAAATAACGCAATTATCTAGGAAAGAAGGTCTCATTCTTTCAAAACTTCTATATCGTCAGTTTCAATATTCAGCGTATGAACTTATAAAAAAGTACAGAGGACCTTTTCAAGCCTTCTTTTGGCAAAAAATTTCTAGAATATATGACGGTAATTTAAAATCAGAGTATTCGCCTTATACAAATCAGGAGGATATATATATAGAATTAATTATTAATAAGTATATAGATCAATAAATTTTATAAAAATCTATTATTGATAGTTTTTTCTTTTATTCCTAATGAGTAATCATAGAATCCTATTTTTGTTTTTACGCCTAATTCGCCTGCGGTTACCATTTTTTCAAGTATTGTATTGGGTTTGTATTTTTCATTCTTAAAACCATCATATAATACGTTCAGAATTGATAGACAAACATCTAATCCAATGAAGTCTGCGAGTTGTAGTGGTCCCATTGGGTGAGACATTCCGAGGATCATTACTGTATCAATTTCTTTAACTCCGGAGACATTGTCCGTTAATGTGTGAATAGCCTCATTTATCATAGGTAAAAGAATCCGATTAGCCACAAAACCAGGAGCATCATTTACTAATACAGGTATTTTACCTAAATCTTGGGATAAGGACATGATTTTTTCATATGTTTCTGTACTCGTTGAGTTACTTTTTATTACCTCAACTAATTTCATAATTGGAACTGGATTCATAAAGTGCATTCCAATAACTTTATCTTTTCTATTTGTCGATTTACCAATTTTTTCAATTGAAATTGATGACGTATTACTAGCTAGTATTGTAGATTTTTTACATAATTGATCTAGCTCTTGAAATATTTTCATCTTTACTGTTTCTGTTTCAGTTACCGCCTCTATTACTAAGTCACTATTTTTTACACAACTTGACATTTGGGTATGGAATGATATTAGTGATAGGATTTGTACCTTTTGCTTAGAGGTAATAATTTCTTTTTTAATCATTCGATCTAGATTGTTGGAAATATTTTTCTTAGCAGCGTTTAAAATTTCAGATGATAAGTCAACTAAATTTACTTTAAAACCTTTTTGAGCAAAACAATGAGTAATACCATTTCCCATTGTTCCTCCTCCAATAACTGTTATTTCTTTCATGACATCTAATTTTAATTATTTTTTATTTTCCTCTTCCTTGTAAAACTATAAATATAGTCCATATCAGAACTTGAATATCATGGAATAAGGATAAATTATAAAGATATATTATATCATATCTTAGTCTTTTTATCATTTCGTCTATGTTTTCAGCATATCCAAATTTTACCATCCCCCATGATGTTATTCCAGGTTTTACCTTATATATTAACTTGTAGTGTGGAGCCGTTAATAGTATTTTATTTGCAAAAAAAGCTCTCTCGGGTCTTGGGCCAACTATTGACATTTCTCCAATTAGAACGTTGTAAAATTGTGGCAGTTCATCTAGTCTATATTTTCTCATGATTTTACCCCATGGTGTTATTCGCGTATCTTTTGAACTTGATAATAAAGGGGTCTTGCTTTCAGCATTTGTATACATTGATCTAAATTTAATAATATTAAATGTAGTTTTTTTGTATCCTAGTCGTTTCTGAAAATAAAATACAGGACCAGAAGATGAGAGTTTAACCATTATTGATATGAAAACAAATAATGGAGAAAGAATTAAAAGGGCAATAGCAGATGTTATAATATCAGTTAATCTTTTTACAACATATTGAAAAAATGGCATTTGAATTTTTGGAATCTCAATTAAAGAAATACTGAAAAAAGATTGTGGTTTTATTTTTCCTAAAAAAACATCAGATAAATTAGGTGATATTTTAGTAATTATGTTATGGTATGCTAGTGCATGCATAATTTGACTAGTATCATTAGTGTTGTTGTCAAATGTAATAATTGCTTCTTCTATTGGGTATTTTTTTATTATTTTTTCTAATTCATGTATGTGTCCTAGGTTTTGTATTTCAACCTCATCTATTGCCTTGTTCTCAGTGTTTATATATCCAATAAAATCATGCCCCATGGATCTAGACATGTTATCTAGCATATTAAATGTTTTAATGATAGATTTAGTATTGCCAATTAAAATTGTTGAAAATTGAACTTTCTTATTTTGTATTTTATGCACCATGTGACTTGTCAATATGTATCTTTCTATGAAAGTTGTTGAAAAGTGTAGAGTTGTTAAAATTAATAATGCATTATAGTAGGACTTGTAATTTGAGTAATTTTCAATATCATCTATAATTAAGAAAAAGAAGATTAGTATAGAACCTAAAATTGATTGTATGGCAGTTCTATATAATTCATTAAGTCTTGAAACTCTTCGAACTTCAATATAGTTTCCTGAACATATATATATTAGAATCCAAAAAAATGCTACTGCAATTGTTCCGTAGATTAAGGTTTCAGATATTTCAAATACTGATTCTTCAATAATTATTTTTCTGTATACAAAAAATAACACCCAAGATATTCCTCCGGCTATGAAGTCTGATAAAATCCTCTTTAATCTTTCTAGTCTTATCAATTGGATACTAAATTTAAATTATCTAAATATACTGCATTAACTACTTGATTTTCGTCATAAAATCCTTCAAAATAAATTTTATACTGAGAGTTTTTGTTTCCCATATTAATCAGAGGAGCTAGGTCTAAATATGTTTTTTTCCACTCATCGGATGCATATAATTGAATTAATTCTTGCTTTTGATCAGATACGTTTGGTATGTTGCTAATGATCATTAATCCGACATTAAATTGAATGCTTGATTTAAAATTTAACTCTAAAAATGTGTTGTCTGATAGGTTTAATGCTTCAGTATTGGTTATATGGAAATAATCATTTGATTGTTCTAAAAATATCCCTAGGCTTTTTTCTCCTTGCAAAACAACTTGACTTTGTGTGATGGGCATTGTGTCACTTAGTAGTGAAGCTGCAAGTATATTGTTTCCATTTTCAAATTGACTTTCAGGTTGTGTAAAATATAGATTTGTTTGTTCGGTATATGAAGTAGATGGGGTAAGGTGAATTATTGCATCTTTTTCTAGTATTGTATCAATTTCAAATCTCTCGTAATAAGGGTATTTGATTCGTGTTGCAGATATTCCATTCACTTTGATTCCTGGGTATATAATGAATGAGTGTGCATTATTCTCTGTTTCATTATTTAATATGGGAATTCTAAATGGTATTTCAAAAGCTCCTAAATTTTGGTTATCCATTGTTACCCATGCATCAGTTATTTGAGCATTCTCGTTATTAAGTACATTGTTTTGATAGTAGTTAAATTGTGTAATTTCTATATAAGAGGGGATTTCAGCAATTAAATTATCGTTACAAGATATATTTAGGCATGTAAAGATGGTGGAAATTGTGATTGTCATTATTTTTGCAATTATTCCTTTCATGTTTGATTGATTTTATGTTCGATGTCTATTGCGACATTAACAGCGTGGCAAGCTTCTGTTAATCCAACCAATGGTTTTTTTTGATTTTTTATTTTCTGATAAAAGTCGATTAATTCTTCTTTTAATGGATTTATATTATCTGAGTATTGTTGCGTTTTTTGTCTATTTTTTGTTATGATTTTTTTCTTTCTTTTAAGCAAATCTATCTCAACTTTTTTATCTTCACAAGCAATCTTCATTGTCCTTACACTATTAGAACTTGTAGTTCTTTTTACAGCTAATTTTGCTTGAGTTCCATTGTCAAATATTAGTGTGCATTCTATGTGATTAAGTGGCTTTTTTTTATCATCACTAAAAGCTTGTATTTTTTTTATATTAGATTTAGTCATCTGTGTAATTAAATCAATGTCGTGAATCATTAAATCTAACGTAATAGATGTGTTTTTATTTCGATGATTTAGTATGCCAACTCTTTTAGATTCAATTGTCTTGATATTACTGATTTTTTGTAACTCATCCATTATTGTAGGGTTATACCTCTCCACATGACCAACTTGAATAATAGGTTTATAATTTTTTAATTCTTTAATAAGAGATTTGCTTTCATCCTTCGAAGAGCAGATAGGTTTTTCGATAAACATATGCTTATTGTAATGAGCAATTTTTTTAATCAAATTATAATGTGTACTTGTTTCACTGACAATGTCTAGAGCGTCACATTCCTTGATGAGTTCTTCTTTATTTTTATATGACTTGATTTTGAACTCGTTTTCAATGGTTTGTGATAATTCTATATTTGGGTCAAAAAAACCTACAATATTAAATGACTTTATGCTTTTTAGGACATGTATGTGTTTTTGCCCAAAACTGCCAACTCCAAAAATCCCAATATTCATTGTTAATATATTGTTATTTATAATGTTGAGTAAAAGTAGTTTATTTTTATATTTAACACACTAACTAATTGTTTAAAGTTTTCATGATTGATAATTTAAGGCACCAGGGTTTAAGGAAAAGGATGATAGATTACTTGTCAGTTAAGCGCGGTATAGATAGTGATTCTGTTTTGAAAGCTATGATGAATGTTCCAAGACATCTTTTTTTAGAGTCTTCTTTTTTAGAATTCGCTTATGAAGACAAGGCTTTTCCAATTGGAAGTCAGCAGACAATATCAAGTGTATATACTGTTGCATTTCAAACACAACTTTTAAACTTAGCCCCTGGAGAAAAAGTACTTGAGATAGGAACAGGATCAGGCTATCAGACAGCAGTATTAACTCAGTGTAATGTTGAAGTGTATTCTATTGAGAGACATCACAATTTGTATAAAACTGCAAAAACATTATTATCTATGTTGAATTATCGGGCTAACTTGTTTCATGGCGATGGGCATCTTGGTCTTAGTCGGTTAGCTCCTTTTGATAAGATATTGGTGACTTGTGGTGCCGTAGAAGTTCCTCCTTTATTGCTGGAACAGTTAAGACTAGGTGGAGAGATGGTGATTCCAATTGGCTTTAAAAACCAAATAATGACACTGTTTTCGAAGGATTTAGATGGTAATATCAAAAAAAAAGAATACCATAATTTCCAATTTGTACCCATGTTAAGAGACAAGGAGTAACAGATATGAAAACGTCTCTTTGCGACACCTTTTTAACACTCTTATGTTAGTAGAAAAGAACCTTAAGTTTTTCATACCAATGCAATACAGTATTATATTTGTGCCATTAATCATAAAAAAATTTAATTATGAGAAATTTAATTATTGTATGTGCACTTATGTTTAGTGCTTTAACTTTTGGTCAAATGTCGTTTAGTATAACGAACCTTGACTTAGCGAACCCAATGGGTGCTGAAGCAGATGCGAATATCGGATGGTTTATGACTGATGATATTTTAGTTTCTTTCGGTATGAGAGATTGGGAAGACTTTGATCTTAGCGCAAGATATTACACAGGTATGATGGGTAATATGTTCTTTGAAGCTAATACTGAAGCAAGGGATAATGCGGCAGGCGATGGTTCTGATTACACAATCGGAGCTGCTGTTGGCTGGACAAAGGCCCTTGGTATTTGGAAGCTACAGTTTGAACCAATGATCGTGTTAGATAATATTCAAGATTTCACACCTCACTTAGCTTGGGGATTAAGATTTAATCTGTAAACATCTACACAACTTTAATAAAAAGGGGCTTTTTGCCCCTTTTTTTTGTATTAACAATCTAATGTTTGTATATATATTCTTAACATCACTTCTTGTTTATTAATTTTTTCGATTTTTGAATCATTAATTAATTAAAAAAAAAATATATTATGAAAAAGTTAACTTTATTTGCTGTAGCATCTTTGATTACAGCTTTTTCTTTTGCTCAGGGTAATGCTGGGCAATTTTCTTTTGGTGCAGGAGGTGACTTTACTGCTCCAGATGCAAATGCTAATATTGGTTATTTTGCATTAGATGGCTTAATGTTGAGCTTTGATTTTAGTATGGGAATGGAATATAGAGAGGCTAGTTGTGATGGTGCTGACCCCGCAGAATGTAATGATAAAATTAAACATGAGGGTGATGTTGAATGGGGAGGTTCTATACGCTACTATGGCAAAGATAATTTATTTATTGAAGCAGGTTTACATACAAACGGTGAAGATAATTTAGACACATTTTTTGCTGGAGGCGTGTCTTTAGAATTAGGATTTGATGGTAGATTATGGTTTGAGCCTATGATACGATATGATATGCCTGGCACTGATGTGAGCCCTATGGGAACAAATGATTCTCAACCGCATTTAGGTTTAGATTGGGCTTTTAGATATACTTTTTAAAATATAAAAGATATATGTATAAAAAAAAGGGCTCGAAAACAGCCCTTTTTTTATACATATTAACATGCGGGTGTTTGTATTTTTATGTTATTAATATTAATAGAGGTTTTTTTTTTTTCAAATTTGCTTACAGATATAATCGCTACTCAATCTTTGTATTGAATATTAAGGGAGATTCATTTCTCCCTTTTTTTTTGATTCATTTCTCGTTTAGCATCTTTTGCTTTTAGTGATTCTCTTTTGTCATATGTTTTTTTTCCCTTTGCAACAGATATTTCGACTTTTGCTAACCCCTTCTCGTTAATCACCATTTTAGTCGGAATTAAAGACATTCCTTTCTCATCTATTTTTCTTTTTATCTTTTTAATCTCAATTTTATTCAGTAGTAGTTTTCGTGTTCTTTTAGGTTGATATGCTTCTTCTTGACTGAATTTATACTGAATAATATCTAAATTTTTTAACCAAACTTCTTCGTTCTCAAAAATACAATAAGAGTCTATTATGTTTACTTGTTTTGCTCTAATAGATTTGATTTCAGAACCTTTAAGTTGAATGCCGCATAAAAAACGATCAGATAAGATATAGGAAAAGGAAGCTTTTTTATTTGTAGCAATTATTTTAATTTTGGAAGTCATTTTTTAACCTAAAGAAACATCAAGTATCATCATTACAATAAAACCTAATATGAGTCCCATTGTTGCAAGGTCTGTGTTTCCTCCACTTTGACTTTCGGGAATAACTTCTTCGACTACAATAAATATCATTGCGCCGGCTGCAAAGGCTAGTGCGTAAGGTAGAATAGGGTAAATAGATATTACTATGGCCGCGCCAATTACGGCAAAGATAGGTTCTACTATAGCAGATAATTGCCCCCACTGCCATGATTTAAATTTACTTAAACCATGTCTTCTTAGTGGCATAGATACTGCAAATCCTTCCGGTGCATTTTGTATACCCATTCCAATTGCAAGTGCAATGGCTCCTCCCAATTCCATTCCTATATCCATGCTATGTGCTAAAGCACCAAATGCAACACCAACTGCTAATCCTTCCGGAATGTTATGTATTGCAATTGCTAAAACAAGTAATTCAGTTTTTTTTAAATTACTTTTTGGGCCTTCTGCATTTTCAATTTTTTCGAATAGGTGTAGATGTGGTATTTTTTTATCTAAAAAGTATAAAAATAATGCGCCTAGCAAAAAACCTGTTGCTGGAGCAAACCATATTGGTAAATTTGTTATGCCAAGTTCTTGTTGAGTTTCTACTGCTGCAATGGCAGGTGATAGTAAAGACCAAAAGCTAGCTGCGATCATTACACCTCCGGTAAACCCCAAACACATGTCAAGTGTTTTTCTGTCGGTAGATTTAAAAAAAAACACAAGTCCAGCTCCAAGAGCGGTTAATATCCATGTAAATAATCCTCCAACAAAAGCCTGTAGTATGGGATTTTCAAGTTGTATAAAAAAATCTTTTAAATAGTGCGCTATATTTTCCAATGTTTTTTTATTTTTTAACTTAGATGTAAATTTAATGCATTATGTTATGTTAAAGTTATTATTTTATATTTTTTTTTCTGGTCTTTCTTCTTTAAATCAAATTTTCTTGCCACGTTTTAGTGGGAAAAATTTACAAAACTTTAATGCTTTCCAGATTGGAATACTGGGATATAAGTATTGGGTTACTAAAAATTATCTTAAGTATAGAAAATGAACAAAATACTCCATACTCAATTAACAAAAATGCTCAAAATAGATTTTCCTATTATTCAAGCACCTATGTTTTTGGTGTCAAATGTCAGCATGGCTATAGAAGCTGCTAATTCTGGAATTACTGGATGTATCCCTGCTTTAAATTATCGTACTATTGAAGACCTTCGTCAAGCTATTATTAATGTTCAGACTAATTGCGATGGTCCTCTTGGCATTAATTTAATTGTCAATAAATTTAACAACTCAATGATGCAGCAGTTAGATGTTTGTGTAGAGTTGGGGGTTGATTATATTATAACATCCTTAGGTAATCCAAAGTCTACAATTGATACATGTAGGCCAAAAGGGATAAAAGTTTTTTGTGATGTTGTTGATTTAGAACAGGCTAAAAAAGTTGAGTCCCTTGGGGCAGATGCTATCATTGCTGTTAATAATCAAGCAGGGGGGCACCTGGGGCCAATGTCTCCTGAATATTTAATTCCATTATTGGTTGATAATTGTAGTATTCCAGTAATTTCTGCAGGAGGTGTTTCAAATGGAGATCAGCTGGCTAAAATTTTAAAATTAGGGGCCTGTGGTGTTTCTGTAGGTACTCCATTTATTGCTACTCATGAAGCAGAAGTTTCTGAGGAGTACAAACAAGCTATTGTTGACTACGGAGCTAAAGATATTGTTGTTACTGATAGAATTAGTGGATCGAAGTGTACGATTATTAATACACCTTATGTTCAGGGAATAAGTTTAAAAGCAAATTGGATAGAGCGATTCTTGTTTAAGAATAAATGGGTGAAAAAGTATTTTAAAATGCTGAGATGGTTTATGGGGACACGAATGTTTAAAAAATCAGCTTTACAAGCAACATATAAAAGTGTTTGGTGTGCTGGTCCTTCTCTTGAGGGAGTTTATTCGATTCGACATGTTTCTCAAGTTGTGGCAGATATTTTAAGGCCATTTATGAGCGAGGGTGATAATTAACAATCTCTTGTCTTAGGTAATCGGTGTTTAGGTGAGTGTATATTTCAGTAGTTGTAATGTTTGTGTGACCAAGCATTTCTTGTACTACTCTTAAGTCTGCTCCACCTTCAACTAAGTGCGTGGCAAAAGAATGTCTAAAGGTGTGTGGGCTTACATTTTTATTGTTTAGTACTTTTTTGCTCAGATTCTTTACTATATTAAAAATCATAACTCTTGATATTTTATTGCCACGTCTATTTAAAAATAGAATATCTGTTGCATTTTTATTAATATTTTGTTTCGCTCGAACATGTTCAATGTAATACTTGAAGTATCTTTTTAAAGATTTACTTAATGGCACAATACGTTGTTTGTTACCTTTTCCTGTTACTTGTATAATGTCCTCATGAAATAATATATTAGATATTTTCAATGATGTTAGTTCAGAGACTCTAAGTCCGCATGAATATAGGCATTCAATAATTGCTCTGTTTCTTTCTCCGTGATCTTTACTGAGATCTATTGCAGTAATTATGTCATCAACTTCCTGTATTGTCAATGTAGTTGGTATTGTAGATCCGATTTTTGGAGTATGAATTTGTTCACAAGGATCATTTGCTAATAAATTTTCAAAAATTAAAAAATTATAAAAACTTCTAATACTTGACAATATACGTGCTTGAGATCTGGCACTAATATTATGATCATTAATATGATTAATGTATTCTAAAATATTTTTTCTCTTGATTTCTAGAGGAGGTGTTTTATAGTTGTATTTTTTAAATTGAGTTATATCTCTCATGTAGGACTCTACACTATTCTTTGAAAGGTTTCTTTCAAGAGCAATGTAGCTGTAGTAATTATTTAAACTTGTTTCCCAAACCATGTTAAATAAATTTATTTGTGATAAATTTATAACAATGAAAGTTATTATCATCAACGGACCTAATTTAAATTTACTAGAACATCGTAATAAAGATGTTTATGGAATTGTATCTTTTGATGATTATTATTTAAAATTAAAACAGCAATATGCTATTCAGATAGATTATTATCAATCTAATATTGAGGGAGAATTAATTGATAAAATTCAGGAGATTGGTTTTACTTATGATTATATTATTTTAAATGCCGGTGGTTATACTCATACATCTGTTGCAATTGCTGATTGCGTAGAATTAATTTCTTGTCCCGTAATAGAAGTACACATTTCTAACATCTATTCAAGGGAAACTTTTAGACAAAAATCTCTTTTAAGTAAACATTGTGTGGGATGTATTGTGGGGCTAGGTTTAAATAGTTATAATTTAGCTATTGATCACATAATTAGTGGATAGTATTTGTTAAAAATTTAATTTAATATATATTTGCATTTCCTTGGTCTGGTAGTTCAGTTGGTTAGAATACCTGCCTGTCACGCAGGGGGTCGCGGGTTCGAGTCCCGTCCAGACCGCTTAAAAAGCCGTTTTTTACGGCTTTTTTTGTGTTCTTTCCCAAAAGTATTGAACATTTCAATGTTAACACAAATCTTTCATTCGGTTCTTAAAAAAAATGATTTATGTCTCTTTTTTACTAAATTTGCAGCAGCTAAAAACATATAAATCAATTTATTATGAAAAAAATGTATGTATTTTTTATGGTTCTTTTTACAGGAATCTTATTATTCCCGTCTAATTTAATTGCTCAATGTAATGATATGGCGGCATGTAACTATGATGATCTAGCTACTGAAGCTTTAGATTGTGTGTATCCATCTGGCTGCGAAGAGTGCTCTACTGATGTAGATGGTAATGCTTTTACAGACGGAAGTGGAGCTATTATAAGTAATGACGATGATGGAGATGGTATTTGTAATGACGATGAAGTTCTGGGTTGTACAGATGACACAGCATGTAATTATGATGCGACGGCAACGGATGATGGTGATTGTGTATATGCTGCAGAATTTTACGACTGTGACGGTAATTGTTTGGTAGATACTGATGGTGATGGTGTTTGTGATGAATTAGAGGCTGTAGGTTGTACAGATGACATAGCATGTAATTATGATGCGACGGCAACGGATGATGGTGATTGTGTATATGCTGCAGAATTTTATGACTGTGACGGTAATTGTTTAGTAGATGCTGATGCTGATGGCGTTTGTGATGAGTTAGAAGTATTTGGTTGTACAGATGACACAGCATGTAATTATGATGCGACGGCAACGGATGATGGTGATTGTGTATATGCTGTAGAATTTTACGACTGTGACGGTAATTGTTTAGTAGATACTGATGGTGATGGCGTTTGTGATGAGTTAGAAGTATTTGGTTGTCAAGACTCTATGGCATGTAATTATAATTCTATGTCAACTGAGCCCGCAGAATGTGAAGGTACAGTTGGTTGTAATTTAGCATGGATGTTTAATTATGATCCAGATGCTGATTGTATATCAAACGAAATGTATGCAGACAATGAGTTATGTACTGACTGGAATCCTGGTTGTACAGATGACACGGCATGTAATTATAATATGGATGCAGCAGGTGACGATGGTTCATGTGTTTATGCTGAAGGTTGTGATGAATGTGCATTGGATGCTGAAGGTAATCCAATAACTGATGGTTCAGGATCGATTATTGATAATGATGCGGATGACGATGGTGTATGTAATAATGATGAAATTATTGGTTGTATGGATGAAACTGCGTGTAACTATAGTGAAATAGCGACAGATGATAGTGGTCTTTGTATTTTCGCAGGAGTTGATCCTAATGAGAATGGTACAGTATCTGATTGTGATTATTGTTCTGGATCTAGTGATGGTTCAGGTTATATTATTGATAACGATGTCATTGGTGGTTCTAATGGTGAGTGTGACGATGTTGAATTTACTGGATGTATGGATGTGACGGCATGTAACTACAATCCAACTGCATTAACAGATGATGGATCTTGTGATGACGATGGATATATTGGATGTAATGATCCAGCTGCATCTAATTATACTCCTAATGCAGATTGTTTCTCTAATGCAATAAATGATTACAATGATATTTGTACTGGTTATGTATATGGATGTACCAACCAAAATGCATGTAACTACAATCCTTTTGCAAATGCTGATGATAATTCATGTGTTATGCCAGGTTGTATAGATATGACATATTGTAATTATGACCCAGACGCAGGATGTGATGATGGTTCTTGTGACACTGTTGTTGGTTGTAACTTAGAGTGGATGTCAAATTATGATCCTTCTTCTGCGTGTTTTGAAAACGCAGTATTAGCTGAGAATGAAAACTGTCAAGATTGGAGCCCTGGTTGTATTGATTCAACTGCATGTAATTATAATGAATCTGCAAATACAGATGATGGATCATGTACTTATGCAAGATGTATGCTTTCTGACGGTTCTTGGATAATCAATGATTATGGAATGCAAACAGCAGCAATAACAGGTTCAGGAGATAATTGGTCTTTTTCTTCTGCATCGATTGTAGCAGTAGATACTACATATAATTTTGATGAAAATGGTGACTTAAATACGAATTTATTTTCTTTTACTCAGACTTGGGCTGCGTACGGAGAAAATACGTCTTTTTTAACTAGTGATTGCTTTGATGGTGAAGTGATGATGACTGTGTCTTTTGATGCTGATTCAACGGGTACGTTTTTAACAGATTTCACCTTTACCATGACTGGTCAAGATTTTATATTTAGCTCTATGTCTCAGCTTAGTGGTTTTGATTTTGTAGCAATTACTGCTTCAGGAACTGTTTCGGGTAATTATACTAATATTGAAAGTCCTGTTAGCCTTGGTTGTGAAACATGCTCTACTGCAGATGAAAATGGTATGATGACAATTATGATGTTAGATGAAAATGGCACTGGAACAGCAGATTGTGATGATGTCTATGGATGTATGATTGAAGAAGCTTGTAATTATAATGCAGCTGCAACAGTTGATAATGAAGAATGTGTATATATAAGCTACAGTGAAGAATTAATGGCCTGGTGTGATGAATGCTGTAAGTTTAGTGCAGGAGATTGGGTAATAGAAAACTATCCGTCTAATCCTACATTAAGTGCAACAGGTGACGATTGGGAGCTTGTTGATGGAGAATATGTTTCAGGTTCTACAGAAGAATATGAAGGTGGAAGTACATCAACAGTATTTTTCATGGGAGCTATTCAATCGAATTGTTATACAGGAATGGCTGATATTTCTATTAGTTTTAGTCAATCAGTTGATACGTTAGGAAATACAACTTTTTCAAGTGAGCCTTTGTTTACTATCAATGGCTATGAGTTCTCAATGAGTTCAAATACTTCAGTACCAGTACTAGAAAATGGATCTCTTACAGGAACTATTTCTGGTGGAAATGCTGGTAGTTTAAGTCCTCTTGATGATGATAACGATGGATTGCCAAACTGTGAAGATGATTTTCCTAATATTGAATTAGAAGAAAATGATTTAAGGTTTGATGTTTATCCGAATCCAGCTAATGACTATATAGTAGTTAATTATTCTTTAGACATTCCAAATGATGTTACAATAAGAATAATAAATTCACTTGGTCAGCTTGTTGATACTAAGATTGGTTATACTCAGTCTGATATTATGTTTGATGTAAGTGATTATGTTCCAGGTCTATATCAAGTAACATTAATTTCAGATAATGAGATTATCAATAAATCAATTATAGTTAAATGATAAATTTGAATTATTAATATAAAAAAGGGGCCTTTGCCCCTTTTTTATTGATTATATTATTAAATGCGATGAAGAATTTTTTTCTTTTTAAATTAATTAAAGACTATATAAAAATTTATAAAGACAGGGGTTTTAAAGCTCTTATTAAAGAAAAAGGATGGGTCGTTGGCTTAATTTTATTTTTATTTTTTTTAGGTAAAGGTTTAATGTGGTTGTTAATACCATATTTAATGTATGTATTAAAGGAGATTTTTTAATGAAAAATCTTATATTTTACATAGCTTCTTTTTTAGGTGCTTTATCAATAATTATAGGTGCTTTTGGGGCTCATGTTTTTGAAGATTTTTTTCTTCAAAACGATAGATTAAACACTTTTGAAATTGCTGTCAGATATCAATTCTATCATGTTTTTTTTTTATTGTTTATAGGCTTGGTTTATGATATCTTTAATAAAAAGATATTAAAATATGCTTTTTTACTTGCCTTAACTGGTATATTATTGTTTTCAGGATCATTATATCTTATTTGTTTTACAAATAATGGTTCTTTAGGTCTAATAACTCCTTTTGGTGGTCTTGCTTTAATAATGTCCTGGATTTGTTTTTTCTTATCTATTGCGAAAGCGGACTAATTTTTTTTAGTTTTCAAAAACTATGAATATCTTTACTCAATGAAGTATTTTATTTTTAGCACATTCTTAGTCTTGTTTTTTCCGTATCTATTATTAACTCAAAATCAGACTGTTGGAGTTTTTTCATATGATCAAGATGCTTATGAAGGCTTTACATTGTTTAGTCCAACAAAAAAAACTTATTTGATTGATAATTGTGGAAATCTAGTAAATGAATGGCAAAGTGATTATCGTTCTGGATTAGCAGTATATCTTTTAGAAGATGGAATGCTTTTAAGAACTAATCGTATTTCTAGTCAGGTTTTTCAAGGAGGCGGAATCGGTGGTGCTTTAGAAAAATTAGATTGGGAAGGTAATGTGATATGGTCTTTTGATTATAATAGTGATAATTATCATCAACACCATGATGTTGAGGTTTTACCTAATGGGAATATTTTAATTCTTGCCTGGGAACGTAAAACATTTGAAGAAGCTATTGCCATGGGTAGGAATCCTGATTTATTGCAAGATAATGAACTTTGGCCTGAGCATATTATTGAGATAGAGCCGGTGGGAACTAATAGTGCTAATATTGTTTGGGAATGGCATCTTTGGGATCATTTGATTCAAGATTTTGATTCTTCACTTCCTAACTATGGAAATATTTCTGATCATCCTGAACGTTTTAATATTAATTACATGGGACCTGGTCAAAATTCTGCTGGTGGTAAGGCAGATTGGATTCATGCTAATTCATTAGATTATAATGAAGAACTTGATCAAATAATAATTACTTCAAGAGCAATTAGTGAGTTCTGGATTATTGATCACAGTACTACTACTGAAGAAGCTGCTAACAATTCTGGTGGTAACGCTGGGATGGGTGGAGATATTTTATATAGATGGGGAAATCCAATGGCTTACAATAGAGGAGATTCTATTGATAGAGTTTTATTTGGACCACATCACGTACAGTGGGTTGATGAAGATTTACCTGGGGCAAATAATATTTTAATTTTTAACAATGGACAAGGAAGGCCTAATGGAAACTTTTCTAGTGTCGATGAGATACAGCCACCTACATCTGGTTATAATTATAGTTTAAATGAAGACTCTGCTTATGGCCCTTTAAATTTATTTTGGACATATTCTGCTCCAAATCCCTCTGATTTTTATGCTGATCATATTTCTGGTTGTCAAAGATTACCTAACGGAAATACTTTAATTTGTAGTGGTCCGCAAGGAAGGTTTTTTGAAGTTACTAATTTCGGGGATATTGTCTGGGAATACATTAACCCTGTATATAGTGGTAATCTTATTTTAAATCAAGGTGAACTCCCACCTGATAATGAAATTTTTGGTGGAATACCTAATTCACCTTCTAACAGTGCATTTAGGTGTGAAAGGTTTAGTGCAGATTATATTGGTTTAAGTAATTATGATTTAACTCCAGGTTCACCAATTGAAGGTCCTCCCTATATTTATCCTGATTTATGTAATAATGTTTCATTAAAAGAAATAGCTAAACAGAGATCTCTAATTAATAAAATTGATTTTCTAGGTCGCGAAATGAAAAAATCTAATTCTCTTTACTTTGAAATTTATAATGACGGTACTTTTAAGAAAATGTATTCAATAAAATAAACTATTCTAATTGTCTAGTTTTTTGAATAGATCCATCGTTATATATGTAGATTAACGTGTTTTTATTTTTTATGCTTTCTTGACCTGAAAGATTCAGTATTTTAATTATCTCTTTACTATGAGTTAATTCATAAATATTTAATGGCATTGGATCACAATCATCACCTAATCCATCATTATCTGAGTCTTCTTGATTAGGGTTGTAAGTGTTAGGGCAATTATCTAATTCATCACATATTTCATCTTGATCATTATCAGAAATACAAATACATTCTCCTAAGACACACTCATAGCCTGTTTCACAATCAACTAATTCACATTGCAATTCTAGGATCCAATTTTCAATTAATTCTATTTCTTGATTATTTAAATCGGGTATTCCTAGATTATTATTTGCAACATTATTTGGCATGTCTCCAGAGATTATCTCTTGCCATAATAGACTATTTTCAAAATCACCGGATATAACAACTAGTCCACTATTACTGCCAGTCATTACCCCGTCATATGATGTTAAATCTAAACCGCTACTTGGATTAGATCCACTATGACATGGCATGCAACTATTATCAAAAATAGGTTGAATTTCAGTTTCGTAATCAATAGATTGACATGTAATACTATAATTCCACAATACAATAATTACAAAAAATAAGTTTTGTTTCATATAAATAATATACTTAAAAACCTAGCATTAAGCAAATACATAGTATTATTGAGTACAAAGCTTGAAGTCCAATTGTTTTCCAATTTGCGTCTACCAGGCTTCTTAGTTCATAATGCTTGAGAATATGTTTAAAGATATATAAGCCAAATAATAAACAAAATATTGTAGGAATTAAAAGATATATATTGTTCATCTCTTGATACATGTAGAAAGATGAGCCAACAGCTAGAAACAATAAAACAAGATAAATCCATCTACTTGCTTTTTTTCCAAAAGTAACAACAAGATGATTTTTTCCTGTAGTTGCATCGCTCTTCATGTCAGGAAATTCATTAATAAGTAATATGTTAGTTGTTAATAATCCTAGAGGTATACCCATTAGCAAACAATTTACAAAATGTACTGATTCTTCAAATGCACCGTTAAATATTGCATACCCAGTACCAAGTGTTAAAAGTGGTCCAAATGCTAAGAAAATAGCTATTTCTCCTAAACCTCTTCTGGCCACTAATCTTATTGGTCGAGCAGTATAAAAATAGCCTAATAATAAACCTGCAACTGTTATTTGCATCGCTCCTGTAAAATTAGCTTCGTTAATGTTAGATAGTATTAGTCCACCTATACTAAGTGCGATGATTGTTAATATAATACCTAGTTTACGAGTTCCTTTAAGAGTGATTAGTCCAAGTTCTATGGCCCTACTTCCTCCTGAAACTTGTTGGAAGTATTCAGCATTTGCTTCATCAGTACCGTCCTTACCATCAAAATAATCATTAAATACATTAATTCCTAGGTGAGCAATCAAGATACCTACAATTGTAAGTGTAAATTGTTGAATACTAAATAAACCGTCACCTGAACCAGCAAAATAAGCACCTACAACAAATATTGGTAGTAATGAAGCGGATGTAAATGGCATTCTAGTAATCGCTAACATTTTAATTAATTTAGTTGAAAATTTAATAGGCACTTCAACATTTTTGTCGATCACTTCAGTTACACCACAGTATCCAGTTTGAGGTTTGTCTTTACCATTTGCAAAAGTTGGTGTTATTCTAATTCGAGCATTAAATTTTTCACCATTTTTCTTTAAAAAATAGGTTTCACCTTTATATTCACCCTCTTTAATAGCAGTATTTAACCATCCTTCCACATTTTGAAGAACAATTTCACCTGGTGAAAATAGAGAAACTCTTTTTTTTCCAATTAATTCGTCTTTTTTATATCCAAAAATTTTTTCGGCATCACTATTCATTGTAAGTATTACGCCTTCCATGTCGCATGTTATTGTACTTTTCATAATTCTTTTTTTAATTTTTCAATAAGAGTTTTTTTTATTTTTTCATTAAATTTGGTTATAGAGTATTAACTATAGAGTATTAACAAAACATGCCCAAAACTATGAAAAACATTTTTTATATTTTATTTTTTCCAGCGGTTTTATTTTCACAAGTAAATTTTAGTGAAGATGTGTCGGCTATTATTTATAATAACTGTACTGAATGTCATCGTGTAGGACAATCTGGCCCCATGCCATTTACTAGTTACGAGGAAGTAGCTTCACTTGGGATGATGATTAAATATGTTACGCAATCTGGATATATGCCGCCATGGCATGCGGACAGTGAGTATTCAAGTTTCATAGGTGAACGTGTATTGTCAGAAAATGATAAGCAATTAATATCTGATTGGGTTGATGGTGGTATGATTCAAGGAGATCCTGCTTTAGAAGCATCTATTCCTGATTTTCCTGAAGGATCTGCCATTGGTAATCCAGACTTTGTTTTAACTATGTCAGAAGAGTATTTAATTGAAGGAAATAATCAAGATGATTACAGAGTTTTTGTTTTTTCTACCAATTTTTCAGAGGATAAGTACCTCAAGTCTATTGAGATTATGCCAGGTAATTTAGAAGCAGTTCATCACACTTTAATTAGTATTGATAATTCTGGAGAAATGGCGGCATTAGACGCATCAACTCCTGAATATGGCTATGAATGTGAAAGTGGTTTTTGTACCGGTGCTATTCCTCAATTTGCGGCTGGTTATACTCCAGGAATGGTAGCGCCAACTTGGAATAATGACATTGGTTTACTTTTGCCGGCAGGAGCTGATATTGCTATACAAATGCATTATGCTCCAAGTTCCATTGATCAATATGATCAGAGCTCAATAAATTTATTCTTTAAAGAAGAAGAGGTGGAAAGAGAAATAGAAGTACTTACTTTATTAGATACTCAACTTGCAATTCCTGCAAATCAGATTTATACACATTATAATTCTTATTATGTAGATTTTGACATGAGTATTATTAGTGTTCTTCCTCATATGCACCTAATAGGTAAATCATGGCTTATATATGCAGAAAATAATGGAGATACTATTCCCATAATTAGTATCCCAGATTGGGATTTTAATTGGCAAACATTTTATCAGCCAGAATATATGTTAAAGTTGCCAGCAGGTTATACAATACATGCTTATGCTACATACGACAATACAGCTAGTAATCCAACCAATCCTAATTCTCCACCTCAAGATATGTATTGGTGTGATTACACAACTTGTGAAATGTTCTTTCTGCCTTTTGCTTATGTACCTTACCAAGAAGGAGATGAGAATATCTATCTAGGAAATACAGATGATTTCGGCTGTACCGACGCTAGTGCATGTAATTTTAATCCAAATTCAACTATTGATGATGGAACATGTGGTATTCTAGATGATTGTGGTGTCTGTCACACTCCTTGTTGTTTTAATTTATCTACACAAATATGTGATTATAGTGTTTCTGAGCAAGAATGTCAAAACTTTTGGGCTGATTACAGTATTATCTCTGATCCAGACCAAAATATATTTTGGAACACCAGTTGTACTTTAGGTTGTACAGATATAGATGCTTGTAATTTTGATATGAATGCAACAGAAAATGATGGTTCATGTGAATATGCTCAGGAGTTTTATGATTGTTTTGATAATTGTATAAATGATTTAGATTTAGATGGAATTTGTGATGAAATAGAGTGTGCAACTGTACTTTGTGATGAGTGGTATGAATGCATACTGGGGGATTGTGTTTGTATCAACGATATAAATAATAATAATATTTGTGATGAATATGAACAACAAGACTGTTCAAATTTGGAAATCACATCTATATATCAGAGCGGATCGTCGCAATTTGTCGTTAATGTTACAAACTCTTCATGGGATGACGTTTTTTCTTATCCGGGTTTTGTATTATTTAATTCATTTGGGGATACACTTGCTATTGAAAATGTAAATTATTACGCTCTTGTTGATGAAAGCACTCATTATTTAGAAATTCAAGACGGTGCAATTTTTACTGAAGATGTTTCTTTGGAGCTTTATACTGATTTTTATGATTTTATTCAATGTCAGTGGGATAATATTTTTATTACCGAAAACTGTGATTTACTTCCTGAAGTAGGGAATTGTGATGGTGCAATTCTAATCTATTATTTTAATCAACAAAATAATCAATGTGAAGAATTTTTATGGGGAGGGTGTAATGGAATTGTACCTTTTATGACAATCGAAGATTGTCAAAATGCATGTATGACATTTGATTTAAACAGTATTCAATTAACAGATGGTATAATTACTATTGTAGATCCCTTAGGAAGAAAAATTTATGATCAAACATTTGGGCCTGTCATCGTTATATATAAGAGTGGACGTATTGAAAAACAATTTATTTTTAGCCAATGAAAAAACTAGACAATATATTTCATGCTCAAAAAATATATTTTCATAAAAAGATAATTTATTCTAGTGTTAAAGATCGAATTAATAAAATTAAAAGCATTCGAAATTGGATTCTTAAAAATGAAGATTTAATATATTCTACATGTGTTCGTGATTATAAAAAACCCATAGCTGAATTTAATTCCACGGAATTAAATACTGTTTTACAGCATATTAAATTCACTTTAGCCAATATTAATAAATGGACGTCTACTAAGTCAGTTTGGGCTCCTATTCAACTTATTGGAACAAGGTCTAGAATTTATCATGAGCCAAAGGGAGTTTGTTTAATTATTTCTCCTTGGAACTATCCTTTTAATTTAACATTAAATCCAGTAATTTCTGCTATTGCTGCTGGTAATTGTGTTACAGTTAAACCATCTGAGTTTACTCCACATACTAGTGCTTTAATTTTAAAGATGCTATCCTCTCTCTTTTCAGAAAGTGAAGTTGCTGTAGTAGAGGGAGGTGCTGACATAGGGAGCTACCTAATTAATTTAAAATATGATCATATTTTTTTTACTGGTTCCCCTGATGTCGGAAAATTAGTAATGCGTGCTGCTTCAAAAAATTTATCCTCTGTCACTTTAGAATTAGGAGGCAGAAACCACGCTGTTTTGGGCAAAAGTGCTAACATAAAAGATGCTGTTGAAAAGATTATGTGGTCTAAATTTGTTAATTGCGGTCAAACATGTATTGCCGTTAATCATGTATTTGTACATATAGATCAATATGAAAAATTCATTCTACATGCTAAAATTGTTTTGGATAATTTTTTTAAAAATAAATCAGATTTTGGTGAAATTGTCAATAGTAACCATATGAATAGACTTCATAAAATTTTAAATGATGCTATTGATTATGGTGCAAATATTGAGATACAGTCTTCCAATGGAGCAAATAATAATAAATCAGTGCCACTTACTATTTTAAATAATGTTAGTCTAGAGAATCCTATTTTACATAATGAAATATTTGGACCTATTTTACCTATCATAATATACAACGATTTTAACTCTGTGATTGAGTTTATTAATCAAGATGATAAACCACTTGCACTATATCTATTTAGCAAGTCCAAAAAAGAAATAAATTATTTTTTAAATAGTACAAGTTCAGGTACGGTTGCTATTAATGAATGCATGCTTCAATATGCCAATCCTTACTTACCTTTTGGTGGTGTTAATTCAAGTGGTTTAGGTAAAAATGGAGGCAAGTATGGGTTTTTAGAATTTTCAAATGCAAAGTCAGTATTGTTCCAAATGTCTGGTTTTTCAATTGCAAAACTGATTTATCCACCATATAGTAGTTTAAAGCAGAAAATAACTAAAATGTTACGCTGAATTAATTAGTTTGGAATTTCTTTTGATAGCTTCCATCGCTATAAATATTTATTAAAAATGGATTATCTTTTTGGTTTTTCCTTCCAATTAGGTCTATGGTTTTAATGATAGTTTTTTTCCCTTGATCATTAAGCTCTATTACCTGACTTGGTTGACAAAGTTCAGCATAGGTGTCTATCCATAATTTACCTCCTAAAATAGCAAGGGAAGCACATTGTTCATGATTAAAATTACCTCCATCGATTAATTCAATATTTTCTGCTCCGTTTGTTATAAAGTAATTATAGGCAAGTTCAGAACTTTCATACGCTACATTGTCATCACCACTACAATGAATTAATCTCATTGGAGATTGAGGGACAAAATCATAGACGTCATTGTCAATTAGAGCTAGTCTTAGTGGGTGATTATTATTATTTAAGTATTCTTGGTAGTAATCTTCTTGAAAAATATCAATTGGTGTAGAAGGTAATGTGTTATTAATTTCCCACATGTCATAAGACCCATCATACATGTCATATAAAAATGTATTGTAAGGAGATATTAATGCATCATTAATATCATCATAGATATTGTAGATCTTATTATAAGAAAATATTAAATAGGGTAAATACCCAGGATTTGGGTAGGGTAGTCCTGATTCCAGCATTTCACTTTGTATTTCAGACATGCTATAAGGTCCTGCCATTGGTGCAGATGCAGTAATTGTTAATTCTTCAGAGTAATTAGCCTCAATTTCTTTTACTGTAGCCATAGTTGCGTGTCCTCCTTGAGAATATCCAAATAAAAACAATTGATCGTTAGTTGGTGTTCCTAGCATATCATTAGCAAATTCTTTTCCATACATAATTAGATCAATTGTTGCGGTTGCTTCGGTTTGCGCGTGCATGTAATTATGAATTCCCTCACCTTCTCCCAATCCAATAAAGTCACTCATAGTTACAATGTATCCACCTGAAGCACAGACTACACCAATCAGATCATTGTAGCTATTTCCAACATTAGACGGAGCTCCTTCGTCATTTGATTCAGTGCCGTGTTGCCAACTTATTAAAGGTGGAGGACAATTAATTCCTGCAGGAAGAAAAATTGCACCAGAACATATTGTTAATTCTCCATTATAATCGGGAGTCATATATAGTATTTTATAACCATCCACGGGATAGTTTATTTGACTAGCTGATTCAGGAATTCCAAATTCATCGTACAGATCGCTTACTTCATCTAAAGACCATGTTGCCATTAATTCATAGGAGATAATTTGACTGTATAATAAGTTAAATGATGTAAGGATAATAATTGAATATACGTAGATATGCATTTTTAATAATTTAGAATAAGTATTCTAATATATATATATTTTTTGTAATTATGTTTTTATATAAAACTGTCTCCATATTTTAAATCCAAATATTAACGTGGTAATCCAGACAAATAATTCAATCCAATTTGGATTTGAATTATATCCAAAAAAACCTTTTAAAAATGCTCCAATCGCACCTTTATCATGAAGAATATGAAAGTATTTCGCTTTCTCGTCATTATAAGTGTATAGTATACGATTGTCATTTGAACTCAGTTCAGGTTTGGGTTGTAAAATATCCCAAGGTCTTGAAATATCTTTTGAGATATACTCTTGTTTTGTTAAAAATGATTCTATCTCATGAGTTCCGTATGCATTCATTCCTGCTGCAAATAATACAAGGCAAAATGTAGTTGCTGCAAAAAACGGCTTTAGGTTAATTTTTTTACCTTGACTAAAAATCAAGTAGCCAATTAAGCATGATAAAATTAAGCCCGAAAAAAATCCAAAATATGAGAAACTTCCAGTTTGAATCACGCCGCTAATAAGAAACATTACTGTTTCAAAACCTTCTCTTAGTATTGCAAAAAAAATCAATAAAAATATTCCCCATTTACTGGATCTACTAGCTTTGGATGCTAATTCTTCTAATTTCTTCTTGTCGCTTATTGATTTAGACAGCCAAAACACTACATAGAGAAGCAGTCCTGCAGTTATGTACATAAAAATTGCTTCAAATAGCTTTGCAATTGCTGTATTACCAATTTGATTAT
Source organism: Flavobacteriales bacterium (assembly GCA_002701365.1). GTDB lineage: Bacteria > Bacteroidota > Bacteroidia > Flavobacteriales > TMED113 > SP256. The sequence continues at coordinate 6,295 of NZUK01000030.1, read as the reverse complement.
TAAGAGATATAATTAAGAATGCAACGGCTATACTACCAATTATGGCCGCTATTACTGCTGACCAAAGATGTTTTATTTGTTCATGCATATTTGTTTTAGATAAAAATGTATATACAATTCCAACTATTAATGTTGCTTCTAGTCCCTCTCTAAATGTTATAATAAATTCATTCATGTTTTGCAATTTATAATTATTCTAAATAATGTAGAAATATATTAATATTTATTTATAATTATTCTAAATAGATCACTAATTTAACCATTGAACATCTTGTTCAATACTTTTTCTATTTAAAACCCTATCTTGTAAAGAGTCATATACTCCTAGATAAAATAATCCTAAACAACGCTCTTTAGTCTTTAAATGTAAAAAATTATTTAATTTCTCTATCCCTTTAGGTGTACTCCAATATCCACCTATTTTACCATCAACACATGATAGCCAAATATTTTGAACCGCCATTGCCACAGATGCGATTTCTTCCCATTCTGGTATTGATTCTGTATGATCTCTACGCATACAAATACATATTATATGGCTAGATAGTTGAAAGTTCGTTGTAATTTTTTTTTTAAACAATTCGGAAGCAGTAGTATTAGAATGAATTAATTCATCTGCTAATTTTTGTTTTGAATTGCCAGAAAATACTTTAAAAAACCATGGCTGTGTGAGTCTATGAGTAGGGGCAGTATTTGCGTTTATCAGTAATTGTAAAACTATTTTTTTATTAATTGTTTGACCATTAAACTGATGAGGGAAAATTGATCTTCTTTTTGCAATAATTTGGGAAACTTCTTTTTTAATCATATAATTTTTCAATTAATTTATTATATTTTTACCCCTTAAAATTTTTGTATATGAGTCTCAAAGAATTAACTATGCAGCAACATCGTGATGCTGAGCGTCAAAAATTTGCTGGAGTCTTAATGAGTGGCAAGATATCAAAAAAAACTTATTTAAGATACCTAGTTAATCAACATGCGTGTTATAGTGCCATAGAAAATACATCATTTTCACTACCTAACAAAAAGTTAGAAAGAAGTGAAAATATAATTAAGGATATAAATGAATTAAAACTGGACTTAAAACTAGAATTTTCAGATAATTTGTCAAATATGCTTACAGAAAGCACTCTTGAATATGTTGATTACGTACAAAAAATAAGCTCGGAGAATGATTTCATAGCTCACGTTTACGTGCGTTATTTAGGTGATTTGAGAGGTGGTCAAATGATTGCTAAAAAAGTGCCAGGAAATGGTTTTTATTATCAATTTGAAGATTCAAATAATTTAGCAAAAGATATATATAGTAAATTAAATGATGATATGGCTGAAGAGGCAAAAAAAGTCTTTAACTTTGCAACGCAATTATTTATTGAAATGTATGATGTTATGATACAACAAGATGAGTAAGTTACTAATTTATAATAATTTAAAATTTTTCTTTTTTTTTATTTATTTATCTGCTTTTTCTCAAGATAAATTTCAAAATAGTACTTTATTAGATCAAATTGTTTTAACAGCTCAATATATTCCAACACATATTGATAGTTCAATATATTCAATTGAAATTATTTCTCAAGAGAGTTTATCTGATTTTGGTTCTCAAAATTTATCTAATGTTTTGAGTCGTCATACAGGTATTGATGTTTTCCATGATCCCTTTTTAGGTAATTATATAGATTTTCAGGGGATTTCTGGTGAAAATATTAAAGTATTGATTGATGGAATTGAAATGTCAGGTTTACATAATGGTAGTGTTGATTTTTCTCAGATTAGTATTAATAATATAGAAAGAATAGAAATTATTGAAGGACCTTTAAGTAATATATATGGAAATAATGCATTAGGTGCAACCATTAATTTAATTTCTAAAACTAATCAAAATAAAAAGGTTAGTTTTTCAGCAGAATCATATTTTGAATCGATAGGGCAGTATAATTTGAATGGGAATGTTGGATTTGAATTGGGTGGTAATACACTATCAACATCGATTGGTAGACATTATTTTGATGGATGGTCTTCAGATGATAGCTTTTTAGAATTTCCTAATGATTATTATGCTGATAGTACTCGTTTCCATTATTGGAAACCGAAAGAACAATGGTTTATAAAATCAAATTATATTTTCAAGACAAAGAGCCAATTAACTATTAAACCATATTTAGATTATTTAAATGAGCGGGTAGTGAATAAGGGTTTACCTCAAGGAGCATTCTTGCATTATGCATTTGATGAGTATTATAATACCACCAGATTTGATAAGGGAATACTTATTGAAGGGCCTTTTTTGAATAGGATTATTAATGTTGTATTTCATCACAATAGATATAATAGAATCAAGAATAAGTATTATGTAGATTTGACAGATTTAACAGAGTCCTTGCTTGATAATGTTGATACTACAATTATTAATTTATTCACACACAGAGTTACATGCTCGAATGTTAAAAGAAAGAAATTAAATTATCAATATGGTTATGCTATTAATTATGAAAAATTAAATACTCCAAGAGTCTTAAACTTAGAAAAGAAAAGAGTAGATTTTTCTGGTTTTTCTTCATTAGATTACAGATTTAATAATTTTATTATTAGATCTTCTTTTAGATACTTATATAGTGATGAAAATAACAATGCTTTTACTCCAGCCTTGAATTTGAAATATAACTTTCATAAAAACATATCACTGAGATTTTCTTATGCTTCTGGTTTTAGAATACCATCATTAAAAGAAATGTATTTTAATTTCGTAGATATTAACCATAATATTCAAGGTAATTCTAGTTTGAGATCAGAAACATCTAACAGTTATCAAATTAATTTAAATTCAAAATTTTCTAATACTTATAACTTAACTTTTAAGTTACTATATAATAAAATTGATAATTTCATTATGTTAGTTCAAAATGATAACACAACCAATTTTCAGTATGTCAATATTGGCAATTATAGAATATTAGGCTCTAAAATAGGTTTAAAATTTAATAATAATGACTTAGAATTTCATTTCAATACCGCTTACTTAGGCCAAAGTTCTGTTTATAATTCAGATATAAATTTTCACATCAAGTTGGATGCTATGTTTAAATATCATATTAGTGCCAAACATACTTTTTCAGCATTTTTTGGTTTTAATGGGGCAAAATCTGTTTTGTCTAAAAATGCAATTGGGGAAATTACTTTACAAGATATATCTAGCTACAATATGTTAGATGTTTCATATGCTTTAAATTTATCGAAAGAGACTAAGTTTTCCATCGGAATTAATAATTTATTTAATGTAACCAACATTGATTCCGAAACATTAATTTCGAGTTTCCATAATGCTGAAGCAGGGATACCACTGTCGTGTGGCAGACATTTTTATACATCATTAAAATTTAATATTAGTTATGATTAATAATATTAGCTATTTTTTAGTAATTCTTTTTTTTATATCATGTGAACCAGATGAAATTCCTGTTGATATTGAGGGTGTGATTAATTACACTCAGATTGATTTAGGTTCAGATTATTGTATCCAAAAATATTATAGTATTCAAGAGGATTTAGTTGTAGGAGAGAATTTAACTTCAAATTGGGATATTGCTTTTTCTAATTTTCCAGATTCCAAATCTATTATTCTTAACTCGTCTAAATACATGAGAGTATTGCCATTAAATAATATATTAAATACGAACCCTAGTGTCCCACTTTCTTTAGATGAGATGTTAAAATTCAATGATTGGAAATTTGATGATCCAAATGGCAATTTATTTTTGACTGCTTTTATGAATGATGATCAAGAATTAAATTATTGTCAATCTGATAATAATTTAATAGAACAGTATACATATGGCGATTATTTAATTGATAAAGGTTATGATTGTGAAAACAATCATTTAGGAATGTGTATTGTTAGATTACATAGTTCAAATGAAAACACTTACTCTGTTCAAATTATTAATAATATATTTCAGCCTTTTATTAATTGGTCTTTTAGTAGTATTATTGATATTGAAAAAAAGGATGGTAATAATTTTACATATTTTTCTCTTAATAATACTAATATAGTAGATGTCGTAAATTTTGAATGGGATTTGTGTTTTTCTCAATACACTGAATTTAATGTACCTTCTCCTGGAAACCCCTCGGCTACATTACCTACATATAGGGTGGTAGGAGTTCTGCAAAATCATCATGTGTCGGTTGCGGTGGATAGTATTAATGATTTTTCAAATATTAATAGTTCTAATATTGAAGATTATGTATTTAAAACAGATCGCAATTCAATTGGATATGATTGGAAAGTATATGATGGTCCTGCAGGTATTTATTCAATTGTATCTCCAGTATATATTATTAAAACACACTACAAAGATTATTATAAGTTATTATTTCTTGATTTTTATAATAATAACGGAGAAAAGGGGGCACCTATGTTTCAACTTGAAAAAATAACATTATGAAAGCAATTAATCTTTTTAATAAATGGGTAGAATTAGGTAAGGATGATGGCATGGAAGTAAATCATACTCCTTCCGTAGATTATATGTTTAATTTAATTCCTAAAAAAATACTCAAATCAAATTTTACTTTCTTAGATATTGGTTGTGGTAATGGCTGGGTAGTTAAAAAAACATCATCTATGAAAGAGTGTGTGAGTGCAGTTGGTATAGATGGATCAGAAAACATGATTAAAAAAGCAATTTCAAAAGATATGACATCAACATATCTACAAATGGATCTTAATAATTTAAATGCTTATACCGATAGTTTTGATATTGTTTTTAGTATGGAGGTTTTTTATTATTTAACAAATCCACAAATAACTATCAATCATATTTTTAATCATCTATTAAATAAAAATGGATGTTTTATTATAGGGATAGATCACTATTTAGAAAACAAACCATCTTTAAAATGGCCAATTGATTTAAATGTACATATGTGGACATATTCTATTTTACAATGGGAAGCCTTATTTCGAAGTGTAGGTTTTAAGAATATAATTGTTGAGCAATTTGGGCAAAAAAATGATTGGTCAGGAACTTTGGTCCTTTATGGTGAAAAACATTAATTCTTTAAAATCTATAACCCACATATATATTTAGTCCAAGATATGGAATAAAATTTCCTAAATTATATTTTTCTAAAATTGTCATGTCATCATTGAATAAAATATGGGATCCGGCGGCTAATTCTCCAGACAAGTAAATATTGTCTCCCATTTCTCTTTCTACTCCTAAACTATATTGTGTAGAAATCATTGCTGAGCTTTGATAATCACCATTATAAATAGGGTAGTATAGTGTGTTGCTTCTAAAATTTGTATACTCATAAAAATATCCAATTAATAACCCTGGACCGTGATATATTTCAAAATCCCATATTTCCCTGTCATATACTTTGGCAGATATAGATCCGAAATTATATGTAAATTTTTTATTAGAGTTATTACCATTAATTAAGTTTCTAGATATGCCAATTCTTAAGTTATAATTATTATTGGTTTCAATTTCGTAGTTAATATTGATATTACTAAGATTATTAGTTCCTAAACTTACTGTATTGTCTTGAGAAAAACAGATAAAAAATATCAAAAATATTAAAATAAATAAAGTGTGTTTCATGGTTTAATTTTTATTAAAAATAAAATAAAAAATTATTGATTACATATTTGTATAAGGTTTTCAGGTAATTCAACATTAATAACCTTTGAAACCATGTTGATATTTGTAATTAGTTCGTTAACAAATGGAATTAGTATTGTATTACCATCTTTTTTGACTATAAATAAAGGTTGTGGTCTATTGAAATCAATTTTTTCAATACTTCCTATTTCACCTTCTGTTTTATCATAAATTTTAAAATGTAAGTATTTATTTTTCTCATCCCATTCATTATCAAATTGAGAGTGTTCCCCTTTTTTGATAAATATAGAATGTCTTAAAATGTTTTTTGCGTCTTCTCTATTATTAATGCTTTTGATTTTGACTCTCAAAAATATTTTATTATTTAATTGTGCCTTTGTAATTAGAAGAGGTTCGTTTTTAGAGATATAAATTTTTTTGATTTTATCTAGTAATTGACACATGTCTTGAGGCATGTCAATTTTGATACTTAAATGTCCATGTAGTCCATGAGTTTTCGCTACATGGCCAATGTATATCATTTGATTTTTCAAGATCAAATTTTATTTATCCTCTTTTTCAGATGAATTATTTTCTTCAGCAGCAGGTGTTTCTTCAGCAGCAGGTGTTTCTTCAGCAGCAGGTGTTTCTTCAGCAGCAGGTGTTTCTTCAGCAGCAGGTGT
>NZUK01000029.1 GCA_002701365.1 Flavobacteriales bacterium | reverse complement strand
TGGTGATGACGACTGTCCATTAAATCCAGATTGTGATAATGACGGAGCTGTTGATGGTGATGATCCTTGTTTAGCTAATCCTGATTGTGATGATGATGGAATCTTAGATGGTAACGATGAGTGTCCAATGGATCCTGATTGTGATGACGATGGTTTAATAGATAGTGATGATGGTTGTCCAATGGATCCTGATTGTGATAATGATGGTATATTAGATGGTGACGATGGTTGTCCAATGGATCCTGATTGTGATGATGATGGTATATTGGATGGTGATGATAGCTGCCCGATGGATCCTGATTGTGATGATGATGGTTTAGTAGATGGTGATGATCCAGACTCAACTAATCCGGACTGTGACAATGATGGTATATTAGATGGTGATGACGACTGTCCTTTAAATCCTGATTGTGATAGTGATGGAGCTGTAGATGGTGACGACCCTTGTTTAGCTAACCCAGATTGTGATGATGACGGTATATTAGATGGTGATGATGAGTGTCCTTTAAATCCTGATTGTGATGGAGATGGTGTAGTAGATGGCGATGATGACTGTCCGATGGATTCTGATTGTGATGATGATGGCATCTTAGATGGTGATGATGACTGTCCGATGGATTCTGATTGTGATGATGATGGTTTAGTAGATGGTGATGATCCTTGTTTAGATAATTCAGATTGTGACAATGATGGAGTTTTGGATGGCGATGATGACTGTCCGATGGATTCTGACTGTGATGACGATGGCATTGTAGACGGTGATGATGACTGTCTGATGGATTCTGATTGTGACGACGATGGTATATTAGATGGTGATGATGACTGTCCGATGGATTCTGATTGTGATGATGATGGTTTAGTAGATGGTGATGACCCCTGTTTAGATAATCCAGATTGTGATGGAGATGGTATTGTAGACGGTGATGATGACTGTCCGATGGATTCTGATTGTGACGACGATGGTATTGTAGACGGTGATGATGATTGTCCGATGGATTCTGATTGTGACGATGATGGAGTTTTGGATGGCGATGATGATTGTCCGATGGATCCAGATTGTGATGATGATGGTATATTAGATGTTGATGACTATTGTCCAAGTGATGTTGATACTGACGGGGATGGTATTTGTGATGAAGTAGACAATTGTGTAACAATATTTAATCCTACTCAAATTGATACTGACAATGATGATATTGGTGATTCATGTGAGTGTATGGATGTTTCAATTGTTGGTCCTGATGTAGTTTGTAAAGGTGAAATAGCTTTATATACACTTGAGCCTAATATTTCGAATTTTGATTATGACTGGGAGTTTTCATCTTCAGGTTCTTATGTATGGCAGAGTGCTGCTGATGCAAGTATAGCTATTGAATGGTTTGAGGAGGGAGATGCTTTTGTATCCATAGTTCAAGAATGTATTGGTGGTGCGACTCAAATAGTAACATTAGATATAACTGTTTTAGGAAGTGACACTGATGGTTGTAATATAGATATTATTGAAAATTCTAATTTTGAATGGAGTGTTTCATCTAATGAAAATGCTATTGATATTCATACTAATAGCGAAGTGGACAGAAATTATATACTTAGGTTAATTGATATGACAGGAAAGTTATTAGTTAATAGTGAGATTGTAGGGTCTAGTCATATCCAGATCAATAATCAGTTTAGGCAAGGTATTTATCTATTAGAACTGCAACGTGATAATGTTGTTGAACGAAAGAAAATTTTCATTAAATAAAGTTTGATTTTTAGGCTTGGTTAGGTTTTGTGTGCCCAGAGCGGGAGTCGAACCCGCACGCCCTTAAGGACACATGGCCCTCAACCATGCCTGTCTACCAGTTTCAGCATCTGGGCGATTGAGTGACCTGGCTGGGGCTCGAACCCAGGACCCTCTCCTTAAAAGGGAGATGCTCTACCAACTGAGCTACCAGGTCAATAATTTTCTTTGGCAAATATATAATTATTTAATAATTGGATGGGGTTTAAATTCAGCTTTTTTATCAAAAAGGTATCTATATGTAGTTAATTTCTGATAAATATTGCTTCCAAGGAAACTTTCACAGACTTTAATCATCTTAGGATTAAAGTCTCCAATCCAGCTTTGGATGACTGTTTTATATTTATGCTTTTGTAATTCTTCAGAGATGTGATTAGCTAGTGCAGATTCTAGTCCAAGTTTTTGAAACTTTGGTATTATTCCAAATACCATTGCAGATACAATTTCTGAATTAATAAATGTTTTATGTAAAATAAACTTCAATTTCCCCAAAGTGTTTAAATCACCATTCACAACTTTTAGGTGTTGGTTTGGATCAGGAATCCCAATGAAAAAGCATATTGGAGTTTTGTCATAGAATCCAAACCAAATTAGTTTTTTATCAATTACACTTTTCATTTTTTTAAACATTTTTTCTGCTTGCTCGGTTTGCATTGGTTTAAAAGTGTGATGTGTGGCCCATGCAGCATTATAAACATCTACAAAATAACTTGCATATTTTTTAAAGTCATAGCTTTGCATATGTTGAAAATATATTTTTTCTCTAGCCTTGATCCGTGCAGCTCTTTCATAAAACTTTTCTGGGAATGGATCAAGTAAGTCTTTACAATATACATGTTGATTATAATATCCTTTAAAGCCAAATTTTTCAAATAAATTTTTATAATAATCTAAATGATAATTTTGTCCGTAAACTGTGTGTTTGTTAAAACCCTCTACTAACAGTCCCCAAAACCTATCTTTTTCTCCAAAATTAATAGGCCCATCCATTATCTCAATATTTCGGTTTTTTAGCCAATTAACACATGTTTCAAAAAGTAAATTTGCTGCTTTTTGGTTGTTTACACACTCAAAGAAACCAACTCCTCCTGTGATTTTGTCATCTTTGCTTTTTTTTCTATTACTATAAAAAACAGCTATTCTACCGATGGTTTTATTATTTTCTCTTAAAATAAATCTTTCAATTTCACCATTTTTATGGAAAGGATTTTTCTTTGGATTGAATACTCCTTCAACATCTTGTTTTATGTGAGGGATCCAGTTTTTTTCATTTTTATATAGTTGCTCTGGTATTAAATGAAATTCAGATATCTCAAATTTGTTTCTTACTTTTATAACATTCATAATAATTATAAATACATTATACTTTTAATGTGAAAATAATAATTATTAAATTGAAAAGATAGATAATTGTTTTAAATGATATTTAGATTGTGAAAAATAAAGTAGTTATTATAACAGGAGCATCTTCTGGAATAGGAAAATCTTGTGCCTTGGAGTTTTTTAAAAAAGGAGCTCGTTTATTATTAGTAGCTAGAAGTAAATCTAAACTTATTGAACTCACTAATTATATTAACGAACATGGAGGAGATGCTAATTATGTTGTGGCTGATGTTAGCCAAGAGTCTGATTGTATAAACATGATTCAGCAAACAATTAAAATTTACGGTGAAATAGATATCTTAATTAATAATGCTGGTGTTTCTATGAGAGCTCTATTAATAGATCTAGATTTGAAAGATTTTGATAAGGTCATGAAAGTTAATTTTTATGGTACGTTATATTGTACTAAACATGCTTTGAAGCATCTATTAAAAAATAAAGGCTCTGTTGTTGGTGTTTCATCAATTGCAGGTCACAAAGGTCTTCCTGCGCGAACGGCTTACTCTGCATCTAAGTTTGCTATGACAGGTTTTTTGGAAGCACTACGAATTGAAAACCTCAAAAATGATTTACACGTTTTAATTGCATCTCCTGGTTTTACTGCATCTAGTATTAGAGAAAAAGCTATTGATGCCTATGGAGCAAAACAAGAAAAAAGTCCTCGAAATGAGAAAAGAATGATGAGTTCGGAATCTGTTGCTAAGCATATAGTATCAGCAGTTGAAAATAGAAAAAATAGTATTGTCCTTACTTTTCAGGGCAAGTTATTAGTTCTTTTAAATAAGTTCATTCCTAAAATTGTTGATAAACTTGTGTTTAATAGTTTGTCTAAAGAAAAAAACTCGCCGTTTTAGAATATGTCAATTTTTTTAATTGGATATATGGGTAGTGGCAAATCAATTCTTGGTAAGCAGGCTTCTATTGATTTACAACGTCCTTTTTGGGATTTAGATGATATGATACAAGAAAAATTAAACTTGAGTATATTTGAAATCTTTAATCAAAAAGGAGAAGATTTTTTTAGAAAAATAGAACATGAAATCTTGATCAAGCACAACTTTGAATCAGATGCAATTATTGCAACTGGTGGTGGTACACCTTGTTTTTTTGATAATCATAATTTCATGAAATCTATTGGTCATACGATCTATTTGAAGGTCAGTTCTGATGAACTATGCAAAAGATTACAAAATATAGATAACAGGCCATTGTTGTTTAACAATAAACTAAATTTGAATCAATTTATACAAGATAATTTGTCATATAGAGATAATTCTTACTCAGAGAGTAATTTTACCTTGGAGTCAGATAATATACTCGCAGAAGAATTATCAGATTTAATTAGAAAAATAAAATATGAAGAAAATACAGATTGACTTAAGAAGTGATACAATTACACTGCCCACTCCTGAAATGTTAAAATATATGTTTAACGCAAAAGTTGGTGATGATGTTTGGGAAGAAGATGAAACTGTTAAGGCACTTGAAAATCAACTTGCTTCAATTTTTGGTAAAGAATCAGCTCTTTTTTGTCCTTCAGGAACAATGACTAATCAAATTGCAATTAGGTTACACACTCAGATTGGCGATGAATTAGTTTGTGATAAACTATCTCATATATACAATTATGAAGGTGGTGGTATTGCTTCCAATTCTGGTGTGTCGGCAAGGTTGTTAAGTGGAGAATGTGGACGTATTACCGTTGATCAAATTCATCAAAATATTAATCCTGATGATGTCCATTTTCCACGAACAAGTTTAGTGTGTTTAGAAAATACTGTTAATAAAGGCGGTGGTGTTTGTTACGATTATTCTCAAATACAAGATATTTCTACATATTGTCATTCAAATAGTTTAGCACTACATCTTGACGGTGCACGTATTTTTAATGCATTAATTGCTAAAAATGATTCTGCTAAAAATTATGGTAAATTATTTGATAGTATTTCAGTCTGCTTGTCAAAAGGTTTAGGTGCTCCTGTTGGATCTGTTTTAATTGGTGATTTGAATTTTATAAAAAATGCAAAAAGAGTGCGTAAGTCTCTTGGTGGGGGTATGCGTCAAGTCGGTTATTTGGCAGCAGCCGGTCAATATGCTTTAGATAATCATATTACCCGCTTGTCAGATGATCATGATAGAGCGAAAAAAATTGGAGATAAATTAAACACTTTGAGTATTGTTAATAATTTAAGACCTGTAGAAACAAATATAGTATTGTTTGATGTTCATGAGTCTCATCTTAATAGATTTAAAAAATTATTAAATAATTATTGTATTAAAGCTTCATTTATGGGTGATCAAACTGTAAGATTTGTTACTCATCTTGATTTTTGTGATAAGAAGTTAAGCATTGTTTTAAATGCATTAGAAGAGTTAAATTAGATAAGCGAGGTTTTCTTTTTCAGTCATAACTACTTCAATATGATCTTTTAATGTTGTTGATAAATTCAAACCAACGTAATCTACGCCAATTGGAAATTGATTGTGATTTCTATTAATTAAAATAATGGTTTTTAAATTTCCAATATCATGTTTTAATATCTCTTTTATTCCATATATAATAGTCTTTCCAGATTTCAATACATCATCAACTAAAAAAATATTTTTTAGTTGATGCTTTTCTAATATGGGGCTAATTGAAAATTTATTTTTATTTTCAAGTTTGATTTTGTGGAGATCTATTTTAATACTATGATTGTCTTTAATGACATTTTTTATTTTATCAGCAATTGTATATCCATTTTTTTCAAATCCAATAATCGTAATAGATTTTTCAGCATGGTATTCTTCAATGATTGAATAGGCTATGCGATTAATCTTATTTTTTATTTCTTGTGAGTTTAATATTATTTGTTTTCTTTTCATTCTAATGCTAAGATACGTTATCTATTTGTTTAACTAAAACAAATACTGTTTCGATATGGTGTGTGTGTGGAAATTGATCTACAATAGAAAATTTTTTTATTTTATAGCAATTTTCAATTAATAGTTGAATATCTCTTGCTTGTGTGCCAGGATTACAAGAAACATATACTATTTTATTAGCATCAAGGTTGATTACTTTTTGTAAACTTTTTTTAGAAATCCCAGGTCTGGGAGGATCTACAATAATCGTATTTATTTTATTCTTTAAATGAGGGTTTTGAAATAAAAAATTTCCGACATCTAGCGCATGAAATTTAACGTTTTTTATTTTATTTTTTCTGGCACTTTTTGTAGCATTTTCAATTGCGCTATTTACGATATCTACACCTATAACATGTGCTTTTTTTTGCTTTTTTGCAATGAGTTGTGCTATAGTGCCTGTTCCGCAAAATAAATCTAGAATAATATGATCATTTTCATTTTTTTCAACAGAAGAGTATTCTATGACTTTTGAATATAATTTTTCAGCACATTTTGGATTAGTTTGAAAAAAACTACTCATGTATATTTCAAAATTTAAGTCAAGTATTTTTTCGTTTATAATATTGTTTCCATATATAGTTTTAGAATGAACATTTTTATAATCAATTCTATCTGAAATATTATCGTTCACAGTATGAATAATGCCACCAATTTTATCATCGTGTAGTTCTAGAATTTTGTTTGCAAAACTTTTAGGGTTGAATTTGTTTAATTTTTCTGAGCTCGTGACAAGTTCAATAAGTAATTTGTTTTCCTGGTAGCTTTTTCTAACATTTAAATTTCTAAAAAAACCTTTTTTTTGTGGAATATTCCAGGCCGGAAGATTTGTTTCTAAACAAAATTTACGAATCTCTTTTAGTGATTTTTCCCAGTCTTTATCAAATAGACCAGAATCTTTGTCTAGATTTTCTACCATCCACCATGTATTTGATTTTTTAAAACCAAGTCCAAAATCATCTACATCCTTATCCAATTTTTTGTCATAAATGATTGAAGAGAAAGCATATTCCATTTTATTTCTATAGTGCCAAGTTGTAGGTGAATTGATAAAAGAGTCATAGTGGGTTTTAATATTTTTAATTTGTCCTATTTTTTCAAATACTTCAAAAACTAATTCTTCTTTTTTCTTTCTTTGGTAATTTATATCTAAATCATAATAGGGAGCACCTGAAATTTTTTGATAGTTTCTTCTTTTTTGAAGCGAACTGTTCTTGATCACTTTAATAATTCTAGCTTCGGCGTAATTAGGCTTGAGTTTTATGATTTCCGCGAGTACTCTTTGCCCTGTGATGCCATTTTTTACAAAGACAACAAAATTATTTGAGTTCTGGTAATTCTGTTTGCTAATTCCATTTCCACCATACACAATATTGTCAATATCAATCTCTATTCTTTGTTTTTTTTTAATTACCTTCATAGTGCAAAAATAATTATCTTTATTAATAATGAACTCAAAAAATATTATAGATCTTGAATTAAAGTATGGTGCTCATAATTATCACCCTTTGCCAGTAGTTCTGAAAAAAGGTAAAGGTGTATTTGTTTGGGATGTAGAAGGTAAGAGGTATTATGATTTTCTTTCTGCCTATTCTGCTGTTAATCAAGGCCATTGTCATCCGCGCATTATTTCTGCTTTAAATGAGCAAGCTAAAGAATTAACATTAACATCTAGAGCATTCCATAATAATGTTCTCGGATCTTATGAGAAATTTATTTCAGAATTTTTTGGGTATGACAAGGTTTTACCAATGAATACTGGAGTGGAAGGAGGTGAAACTGCTAATAAATTAGCTAGAAAATGGGGTTATTTGAAAAAAAATATACCTGAGAATAAGGCTCGAATTATTTTTGCTAAAGGAAATTTTTGGGGTCGAACTTTAGCTGCAATATCCAGTTCAGATGATCCATCCTCTTATGAAGGTTTTGGTCCTTACATGCCGGGTTATGACCTTATTCCGTATAATGATTTAGATTCTTTAGAGTCAGAACTTAAAGATCCTAATGTATGCGCATTTATGGTTGAGCCTATTCAGGGAGAGGCAGGTGTAGTGGTCCCAGATGATGGTTATTTATCAGGCGTAAGAAAATTATGTGATAAGTATAATGTTTTATTCATTGCAGACGAAGTTCAAACTGGAATTGCAAGAACTGGAAAAATGCTTGCTTGTGATTATGAAGATGCTCGGCCTGATATTTTAATTTTAGGTAAAGCTTTATCTGGAGGTGTTTTTCCTGTTTCTGCTGTTTTATCAGACAATGATGTCATGTTGTGTATTCGCCCAGGAGAGCATGGTTCAACTTATGGTGGAAATCCACTTGCTTGCAAGGTAGCAATGGCTGCTTTAAATGTAGTAAAGGATGAAAATTTATGTGAAAATGCATATACACTTGGTTCTCTTTTTAGAGCTGAATTAACTCAGTTTATGAAATCTAATTCTTTAGTAACTCAAGTTCGAGGTAGAGGACTGTTAAATGCCATTGTTATCAATGATTCACCAGAGAGTAGTACGGCTTGGGATATTTGCCTAAAACTTAGAGATAATGGTCTCTTGGCAAAACCGACACATGGAAATATAATTAGATTAGCACCTCCATTGGTTATCGACAAAAATCAATTATTAGAATGTGTTGATATTTTAAAAGACACTATAGCTAATTTTTAATACTTTTTTTATATTTCGTAACTTTGGCTTGTGAGGAGTGCCTTTTATATATTATTTTTTCTTGTTTCGTCGTCTTTAATAGGACAGATTAATAGGTGTTCTAGTGATGAATATCGTCAAAGTTTAAAAGAAAGGGGCTTGTACAAAGAATCAACGATGAATCCTGTGCAAAGCTTATTGAATCAAGATAATTACATCATACCTGTAGTTGTTCATGTTTTATACAATAATGATGATCAAAATATATCTAACGATAGGATATATTCACAGATTGAAACGTTAAATAACGATTACAATGCTCTAAATGCAGATTTAGAAAATGTACCATCTAATTTTATTAATGTAGTAGGTAATGTTGGATTAACATTTTGCTTAGTTCAGTCAGATTTAAATGGCAATCCCTTTTCAGGAATTAATAGGGTATTTACTAATGTTAATTCATTTCAAGGATTTAGTGATGATATGAAAGATAGTGACCAAGGTGGTGTAGATGCTTGGGATACTAATAATTACTTAAATATTTGGGTGTGTAATTTGTCAGGAAACACTTTAGGTTTTGCAACAATGCCTGGTTCGGTGGATCAAGAATTAGATGGGGTTGTAATTGATTATGAGTATTTTGGGGTAAACTTAAATGCAACTAATCCATATAACCTCGGTAGAACAGCAACTCATGAAGTTGGACACTTTTTTAATTTAGAACATACTTTTTATGGTAGCTGTAATGATTTAGATGGCTGTGATGACACACCCGAAATATCTTCGCCTACATATGGTTGTCCTGATATAACTCAAGAGTCATGTCAGTCCATTAATATGACTATGAATTATATGGATTATGCAAATGATGCTTGTATGTATATGTTTACGATTTGTCAGGCTGAGATAATGATTGATGCATTATTAACTCTTAGACCAAATCTTGCTACTAATAGTGGTTGTGACGTGTCGTTGTCCGATTTAAAACAATCAAATATCGAAATATATCCAAACCCTGTGTCAGATTTATTATTCATCAAAACTCAAAATCAAATGGTTTTATTTTTTGATATATATGGTAGAAATGTATTATCTAAATATTTTTACAATAATTCAAGTGTTGATGTTTCAAGTTTACGTGCTGGAACATATTTTGTCAGTATTAATAACCAATTATATCAATTTATAAAGTATTAGTTTTCGGTAATATTTATTTTTTATTATATTATATGGAGACTTATTTATTTAATTTGAATCATTTATATGAGGTTTTTTTGTATATTTTTTTTAGTATTTAATCCCTGCTTTCTATCTGTTTATTCACAGTCAGATTTTATTGTAGGTGGGAATGATGCTGATATACAAGACTATCCGTATCAAGTTGCATTACTTAGTACTAATGGCTGGGGTAGTTATGCTTATTGTGGAGGTTCAATTATTAATGAGTATTGGATATTAACAGCAGCCCATTGTGTTCAAGGTGAATCTGCAAGTAATACTGCTATTAGAACAGGAAGTGATTCTAATTATGCTGCAGGAGGTGAAACTTATGATGCGGCAGAAATCATTATCCATCCGGACTATAATCCCAATACTTACAATAATGATATTGCATTAATAAGATTAGAAGACCCCATTTCTTTTAATAATAGTACGCAGCCTGTTCTATTAATGTGTGATTCACAAGTAGAAATAGGAGTTCAGGAGCCTGATGAGATGTCGTGGATTACTGGATGGGGAGAGACCGAGGGTACTACTAATTCTACACAACTTCAAGTTGTGAATGTTCCAATTACCACTTCCTCAAATTACGGTAATAATCAAATAGATGCCGATATGATTATGGCAGGATATTCTGATGGTGGATATGATTCATGTCAAGGCGATAGTGGAGGTCCTATGGTTGTCTTAGCTTCAGATGGACAAACATTTCTTCAGTCTGGTATTGTTAGTTGGGGTTACGGATGTGCAGAAGTAGGCTACCCAGGTGTATATAGTAGAGTGTCTTATTTTATAGATTGGATATGTGATAATACAGATGGTGCTGTATGTCCGAATCAAACATTATTTTGTAATGAAGATGTTGTTTATGGTTGTATAGATTCCGCAGCAATAAACTTTGACTCAGATGCTGAGTATGATGATGGTTCTTGTCAGTATCCATGTGATCAAACAATTATAATGACAATAGAATTTGATTGTTGGTCTGAAGAAATAGGATGGAGTATAACTAATGACGATGGGGTTGTAGTAGCCCTTCAAAGTTCTGGTTTTTATGATACAGATTTAACTACTGAATCTATTTGCCTTTCCTTTGGGTGCTATACTTTTAATATTTTCGATATTTATGGTGATGGATTGGGAGGATCGCAATGGAGCAGTTGTAATATTAATGGTAATTATAGTATTAGTTTATTTGATGAAGTTTTGTTTAGTGGGGGTGGAGATTTTGGTTCTTCTGTCGATCATAACTTTTGTATTAATACAGTTGTTTATGGTTGCATAGATTTAAATGCATGTAATTATAATGGAGAAGCAGATTTGGATGATAACTCATGTATATATCCAATTGAGTTTTATAATTGTAATAATGAATGTGTAATTGATTTGGATAATGATGGTATTTGTGATGAATTAGAGATTCTTGGTTGTTCAGATATGTTAGCTGACAATTACAATCCTATAGTAACAGAGGATGATGGTTCGTGTATGTATCCTCAGTTTGGTTGCACAGATTTAAATGCATGTAATTATAATGGAGAAGCAGATTTGGATGATAACTCATGTATATATCCAATTGAGTATTATAATTGCAATAATGAATGTATAACTGATTTAGACAGTGATGGTGTTTGTGATGAATTGGAAGTTTTTGGTTGTTCAGATGTATTAGCTAATAATTACAACCCTGAAGTAACAGAGGACGATGGCTCTTGTGAATTTGATACTTATAATCAATTAATAGCACTACAGTCAGGATGGGGTATTTGGTCAACGTATATAGAGCCTATTAATGCTAATATATCTTCTGTATTTTCTGAAATTGACAATGAATTAATAATTATTAAAGATGAAAATGGATCAGTTTATTGGCCTCAATATAATCTAAATTCTATTGGTAGTTTACAAAAAGGTGCAGGATATCAGATCAAAATGAATAATGATGCTATCTTAAGTATTAATGGTGATTTAGTTCAATCTGACTATGTTATTCCTCTAGAATCTGGATGGAATATATTAGGTTATTTACATGGTGAATGTAATAACGCTTCTGACATGATGACTAATATAGCTAATGATATTGTGATTGTTAAAGATGAAAACGGATCAGTCTATTGGCCTGAATTTGGTTTAAATTCTATAGGTGAATTATGTCCAGGCAAAGGATATCAAATTAAATTAAATAACGATTTAGAATTTAATTACCCATCCATTAGCGGTAGATATAATAATGTAGTCAAAGAATTTAATAGATATTATCCAGATGGTTATAACACGGGCAATAATATGACTCTTTTGTTTCCTTTTGAAATAATTAATCATCTATTGACTGAATATGACGAAATTGCTATTTATAGTAAAAATGGTTTGTTAGCAGGATCTGCTGTCTATACAAATGAACATTTAGTGTTAACTTCTTGGGGGGACGACATGACTACATCATCACAAGATGGGCTTTTAGTTGGAGAAGATTTATTTTTTAAATATTGGGATTTTGAAACGCAGCTAGAATATTCGTTTGATGTTGAGTATAAGGAGGGTGACGGATTTTACACAGTAAATGGCATTAGTGTTGTTTCTCAAATTATTTTTAATCATATAGAACACACACCAGTCAATTTAGTAAAAATCATTGATTATTTGGGTCGAGAATTAAATAGTAAATCAACACATAATATCCAATTACATATTTATAATGATGGATCGATAATAAAGAACTATATCTTTCAGTAGATTAATATTTAGAACTTTATATTTAATTTAAAATTAATTAACCTTCCAGTAAGATAATTATTAACAGCGTAATAATCATTTCCAGCATCGCTTACCCAAATATATGATGCAGTATTTTGAATATCTACTAAGTTAAAAATTTCGATACTTGCCCAAATAGATTTAAAATTATTAATAAATTTTACATTGCTATTTGTTTTTTCGCTCTTAATTAATCTAGAGAACCCAATATCCAGTCTTTTATAAGACGGTATGCGGGCTGTTTGTTGAAACCTTTGAGAGTTTGGTGCTCCATATGGAAGACCTGAGCCGTAAATTAAGCTAAGTTGCATTTTATAGTTTGGATTATTTGGGAAATAATCTTGAAAAAAGATAGATGTGTTTAATCTTCGATCAGTAGGTCTTGGAATATAGCCGACTCCATCACCTTCAATATCTTCCTCTGTTTTAAGGATTGATATACTTATCCATGAGTCTACACCCTTAACAAATTCTCCAAATAATTTTGCATCTAAACCAGTTGCATAGCCTTTTGCACTATTTTCATTTAAGTATGTTATTTGTAAGTTATCAATTTCGAATGGTATTATGTCCCAAAGTTTTTTATAATATATAGCAGTTGTCAATTTAAATGGTCTGTTTGCATATTTGAATTGATAGTCAGAGTTAATTACATAGTGAATGGATTTTTGAGAGGAAATATTTGTATTTAGATTTCCTTCTTGACTTCTATATTCTTTAAAAAAAGGTGATTGATTATAAGATCCACATGATAGATTAAACATAAAATCTCTAGTCCAGTTAGGTTTAATGCTAATAGTACCTCTTGGGCTAATAAATAATTCTTTATTTACATCCCAATAATTAACTCTGGAACCAAAGGTTACATATATTTTATGGGATTTTTTGTCAAAGTTATTTGAAAATTGAATGTATGACGATATTCTATTTGATTCTATAGATGCTTCGCCCTTTTTAAATTCAAATAAATTTAAATTGTTATTATTTAACGAAGAAATGGAATACCCCGCAGAATCCACCATCTCCCATTCTCGTATTTGATCTTCAATATTTTCAAATTGATATTTTCCGCCCCACTGAATCTCTCCACCTTTGTGATTGAATTTATAACGACCATCATGATAAATATTAAATACACTTGCATTTAATGTATTTCTTGCATGATTCATATATGCTCCAATGCCTCTATTAAATGCGATGTCACCTAGCTCATCTGATCCGATACTATTGTTTAATTCGTCAAGCCAGTATTCTCCTAAAATATCATAAAATTGTTGTTCTTTAGTATTGAAAAAAGAAGATGTGAATTGCATTTTTAATAACTTATCTGGAGAATATGTAGATGATATGGCGGCGAGATGTGTTTCGTAATTGTCAATTTCTTGACCTTCAAAATAGATTGTAAGTTGTAAAGGTTCTGCAATTGTTCCAAATCTTGATTCACGCGTTTGAGGCTTCATCTGATATTTGTTTTGAGAATAATAATTTAGAAGACTAAATTCCCAATTTGGGTATTTTGAATTTGAATATGTCAAGTAGGTTTGAAAATCTTTAAATAGAGGCCGATAATCTCCCTCTGTGTCCAGTGATTTTAGTAAAAAATTTGTTGCATGAATACGTCCGCCTATCAAGTATGTTAATTTGTGATTCTTTCTACTTTCTTTATGGCTCCAATTTGCAACACCTTCAGCATTTAAAGATATGCCTAGCATACTAGTTGAAAGCAATATATTATTACTTGTTGGTTTTTTGTATTTAATATCAAGAACTGAAGATAACTTGTCTCCGTATTTAGCTTGAAAACCACCTGATGAAAATTCTAATGATGCAATCATATTAGGGTTTACAAAACTTAACCCTTCTTGTTCTCCAGTTCTTACTAGAAATGGCTTATATATTTGAATGCCATTTACATAAATTAAATTTTCGTCATAATTACCTCCTCTTACGGAGTATTGACTACTTAATTCATTGTTAGAAGATACTCCAGGTAGTAATTTGATTACAGGTTCAATTCCGCCGCTTGATCCAGGTAACTTCTCTATTATTTTAGGATTAATTTTTGTAACCCCTTGTTTTCGTGCTTCTTCTGAAATTAAATCTATTTCCATTAATGAAGTTGACATGGGTTGTAATTGAATATTTTTATTTACAATTAATTTCGAAATTTTAGTATCTATAAGTATTGTGTCATTTTTATATCCTTGATGAGAAGCAATAATATGTGCCGTTTTAAATTCGCTGCCATCAATTCTCAATTTGTATATTCCTCTTTTATTTGTGATAGTACCAAACTCATTACAATATATATTGACGTTAGATATAGGTTGTTGTGTGTATTCATCTGTTATTTTTCCTTTAATAAGAAATATTTGAGCATCCTGACTGTAGACACATAAAGTTAGGAAAAAGATAATATGTAAAATTATACGTCTCATCTATAGTATTCATTTATAAAAGTGCTAATATTTCCAGCTTGGTCAGTAACGATTAGTTTTATTTGATGATTTTTATTATCGGGGTTTGTATTAAAATCATGTTTTAAAATTCCTGTTTTAAAATCGTAATCCATTAAAATCCATTTGTTGTCAATTTCACCTCTAAAGCTTTGTATACCTGATAATTCATCACTAATCTCAAAATTGATTGAATTTGCATCATTTTTTTTATAATGTTTAATTATTGGTTTAATTGTATCAATCACGATAGTAAACGCACCAAACTTATTTGATTTTCCAATAATCTTATTCTCCTTCCATTTACTTTTTAAACATTCAGTTTTATTGTTATTAATTCTAGCAATCATTGCTTTTTCTCTCAGTCTTTTTTCTAGTGAGTCTATTTTTATTGATAGAATGAAACTTTTATGAGAAGGAATAGAATCATCAAGAATTTTATAAACAGGATATGGCATAATTGAGTCTATTTTTTTTTCATAGTAAAAAGGCTGATCTATATATAAACTATGATTTGGTATATATATTTCACAATGACTGTCTTTGTATTCAAATACTTGTTTAGATTTAATGAAATTTTCTAGAGTATTGGGTTTGCTAGATTGTTCTTTAATTAAATTGATGTTAAACTCTAATGTTGAGAGGTTTTGATAACTATCATTAACAACTACTTTAATATCATGTACGCCTTCATTTAGATTTTTACCAATTGCATTATTAGTAGCCTTCTTGTTAGTGCTTAATTTATTGTTTGGATCTAAGAAACATTTTTGTATTTTAACTCCATTGTTTTGATAGAAGGCATAGTCAATGTGTGAATTGATGTATCTTGTTTCATTGAAACTAAATGTTTCCATTTGATTAGCGTAAAACAAAGTATCATTTACAAATAATTCTATTGAATAAACACCATTTTTATTTGGCGCTGCATCTAGTAAGTCAAATGTTTGGATTCCAATATTGAAGTATTGATTAATTAACAATGTGTCATTAATTTTATAATATCCTTCTTTTATAAATTTGGGATAGAATAATTCTTTGGCGCCACTTTTTTGATAAATTAGGATTGCCGTAATATTCGGCTTGGTTCTATCTAATATGGGTAGTCCGAATAACATTGGATTAATAATATTTTGAGTTTTTGTGTCTCTAATTTCAAAATGTAAGTGAGGCCCAGTCGAACTTCCAGTGTTGCCACTAAATCCAATTAATTCACCTTTTCGTACCAAAATCTCACTTTCATTGAGTGAGAAATCAATTTCAAATTTTTCTTTTATATAATGTTCTTTTTCTGCTCTTTTTTGAATTTCAGGACTAAATTTTTCTAAATGTGCATATACTGTTGTAAAGCCTTTTGGATGATTAATATATAGCGCTTTCCCAAAACCATAACTAGAAACTTTAATACGTTTTATATATCCTTCTTGAGAGGCATAAATTGGCATGTTAATTTTTTGTCTTGTTTTTATATCAATGCCAGAGTGAAAATGGTTATTTCTTAATTCGCCAAATGTGCCAGCGATAGCTATTTTTATATCTACAGGAGGAGAAAAGTAATCTTTTGGATATTGGTTTTGTCCATGTGTAGTGATATAAGAAAAAAGTATTAATGTAATAAAACAAATGTTTTTCATAGTCCATAAATTTAAGATAAAAATCATTCGTTTAATATCTTTTTTAATTATGATTTTGATTATTGAATCTAAAATTATAAATACTTATATTTGAATAAGTATGTAATTTTCTAAATATGAGCTCAATCTCTCATCACGTTGTTGATTTAAAGAATCAAGTCTCCTCTTTGATTGCTAGATATAGCGCTTTAATGTTAAAACATAAAAGTCTTAATAATGAAAATGAAAATTTATTAAATAAAATCAAATTTTTAGAACATGAAATTCAAGAATTGAAACAAAAAGTTGAGATTTCTGATGTTGCTCAAAGTTTAGGACATACAGATAATAAATCGAGTGGTTTTGCTCGTGATAGGTTAAATGACTTAATTAGACAAATTGATCAGTGTATATCAATGTTAAATGAATAACATTTATGGAAAAATTAAATATTAAAGTTTCTTTAGCAAATAGGTTGTATCCAATGAATGTTACACCTTCTGAAGAAAAATTTGTTCGTATTTCTGCCTCAAAAATAGAGAAGATTATTAAAGAATTTAGAGAGAAATATTCTGTTCGAGATGATCAGGACTTATTAGCTATGTGTGCGTTGCAATTATGTGTTAAACTGGAAAAATTATCCTCTAACAAGGCTAGTGTTGATCAAAAAATTTTAGATGATATTATTGAAATGAAACACAGTATTTCTCAAATTGTTTAATTCTTGAATATGCTAGATCAGTTAAATATTGACAACAATTTACTGATGGATACGTCAGTTTTATTAAAGAAAAATAATTTAACATTATCTATGGCTGAGAGTTGTACGGGAGGTTTTTTGTCAAGTTGTTTGACTTCTTTATCAGGATCTTCTGTATTTTTTAAAGGTTCGATTATATCCTATAGTAACGAGGCTAAATACATTTTTTTAGATATTGATAAAAAATTTATCGAGAAACATAATGTTGTTAGTAAAGAGATTGTTGAGAAAATGGCTATTGGCGCAAGAAAAAAATTTAATACAAACTATGCGATTGCAACTACTGGATACGTGGATCCGACTAATCTAATGGAACCTAACTTGCTTTGTGCATGGATTGCTGTTTCAAGTCATAAAAAAGTTCTATCTAAACTTATTATGCTTAATGGAAATAGAACTCAAAATATATCAAAAGTATCCTTTGATTTACTCAATTTACTAAGAAAAGAAATTGTATAATTTTTTATTCTAATTCAAAAGTGTTAAATTCGCGTTTCATTTTATATTAAGAAGGTTATTATGTCTAGAATATGTCAATTAAGTGGTAAAAAGCCTATGGTAGGTAATAATGTTTCTCATTCAAACAAAAAGACTAAGCGTCGTTTTGATATTAATTTGATAAAGAAAAAGTTTTTTTTACCCTCTAAAGGTGAGTGGATAACACTAAAAGTCACTGCATCAACTTTAAAAACAATTGATAAAAAGGGAATTTCAGAGGTAATAAAAATTGCCAAGAAAAAAGGACTTATTTAAACACAATCAGACAGGCCTTTAAATGAAATTTCGTAAAAATTATTATTTAATTTTATTATCCTGTCTATTATTCTTTTTTTTTTCCTGTATTGATTCTAAAAAAAAACAAATAAATAAGGTCTCTTTATTTAACGATTGCTCAGATTTTAAATACGCAAATCTCACTATAGACTTTGATGTAAATAACCTCTATATAAAAGGTAATAATCAAATGTATTTTGAGTCGAATTGTTTTATAGATACCATAATTATTGATTTATTTCCTGATTTTGATGTTGACAGTGTGTTTTTAAATGATAAAAAACAACAATTTGATAGAATAGGTAGTCATATTAAATTTGCCTCAAATTTAGAGTCAGACATTAAATTTACTATTGATGTTTTTTATCGTGGTTCTCCAATTTTAGCCCAAAATCCACCTTGGGAAGGGGGTTTTGTAGTTTCGCAAGATTCTAGTAATTTGCCATGGATTGGCGTTGCTTGTCAAAATGAAGGGGGGCAAATTTGGTGGCCCTGTAAGCATGACTTGTCGGATGAGCCAGATAGTATGAAAATTAATGCAATTGTTGATCATCCTTATGTCGCGGTTTCGAATGGCAAATTATTGAATTATAAAAAACTACAAAACAATAAACGTATTTATCAATGGATGGTTAATAGCCCAATTAATAATTATAATGTTACTATGAATATAGCAGACTATGCTAATTTCAAAGATACATTGTTGGGTTTAGAGGGTCTATTGCCGTTAGATTATTATGTTTTAAAAGAACATTTGGATGCTGCGAAAATTCATTTTAAGCAAGTTAAGCCCATGCTACATATTTTTGAAAAATTATTTGGACCATATCCATTTTATCAAGATGGTTACAAACTTGTAGAAACCTCTTATTTAGGCATGGAACATCAAAGTTGCATATCTTACGGAAATAAATTTATGCAAGGATATTTAGGTAATTTTCCCGATAAGATTGATTTCGATTTTATTATCATCCATGAAACAGCTCATGAATGGTGGGGGAATAGTGTTAGTATGTGTGATGTAAAAGATATGTGGATTCATGAATCTTTTGCTACTTATGCTGAAGCACTATATGTTGAAGAGTTATATGGTTATGACGAAATGTTACAGTATTTAAATTATCAAAAAAATAAAATATTAAACAATGAGCCAATTGTAAATGCATTTCACAAAAGTACTGACATGTACTACAAAGGAAGTTGGGTATTACATATGTTGAGAGTTTATTTGCAAAATGACGCAAAATGGTATAATATCTTAAAAGGTTTGCAGTTAGAGTTCAGGCATAAAATTGTGAATACAAAGGATGTAACTAAATATATTGAAAAACATTACGAACGGGATTTAAATCCTTTTTTTAAACAGTATTTGTTTTATCATAAACTTCCTGTTTTCGAGTATTTTTTCACAGTAATTAATAATGAAATACTCTTAAATTATAGATGGGATGCTATTGTTAATGATTTTGACATGCCATTATTAGTTGATGTTAATAGTCAAAACAAAAATAAGTGGATTTACCCTACTTCAAAATGGCATGAAATAAAGTTAAATTATATAGATACAGTGGAGTTTAATATTGCAGAAAATCTATTTTTAATTGAGATGAGAAAAATAAAATGATCAGTGTTCTTATTATTATTTGCCACTCAATACAAGAAATTGTCATGAATAATTGGGTTGTAGTATATTTTTAATTAAATTTGCGTCCTGTTTTAACGTGGTAATCATATTATAATGGCAAAAAAAGGAAATAGAGTTCAAGTTATTTTAGAGTGTACAGAGCATAAAACTAGTGGTGTCGCAGGTACATCTAGATATATATCTACGAAAAACAAAAAAAACTCACCAGATAGATTGGAATTGAAAAAATTCAATCCTACCTTAAAAAAATATACCATTCATAAAGAAATAAAATAGAAATACTATGGCTAAAAAAGTTGTTGCTACATTACAAAAAGGAGGAGGTAAGGGTTACACCAAAGCTATAAAAATGGTTAAATCTAGTAAAACTGGCGCATATATGTTTAATGAGAAAATACTTTTAAAGGAACATGTAGCTTCTTTTTTACAAGAAAAATAGTCTTATTTATTATATTTTATTTAAATCTTTTTTATTTTTAGCTTAGAATAAAATTTCTAACTTTTTTATATGGGTATTTTTGATAAAATTAAGAAGATTTTTTCTAAAACTGATAAGCCAAAATCGTTAGAAAAAAAAAACATAATTCAAGATTCTTCTCTTAAAAAAACAGAATCAGATTATGTAACTGAATCTAACAATGATAATATAGATACAGTATCTAAATTGAAGCAAGAAGTTGATGTTTCTGAAAATTCTTTAAATTCAACAACTCACATAGAGCCAGAGCCAGAGCTAGAACCAGAACCGGAACCAGAACGGGAACCGGAACCAGAGCCAGAACCGGAACCGGAACCAGAGCCAGAACGGGAACCGGAACCAGAGCCAGAACCGGAACCAGAACCAGAACCGGAATCGGAACCAGAACCAGAGCCAGAACGGGAACCAGAACCGGAACCAGAGCCAGAACCGGAACCAGAACCAGAGCCAGAACCGGAACCAGA
>NZUK01000028.1 GCA_002701365.1 Flavobacteriales bacterium | reverse complement strand
TTCTTTGCAGTTGTTTTCTTTGCAGTTGTTTTCTTTGCAGTTGTTTTCTTTGCAGTTGTTTTCTTTGTAGTTGTTTTTTCTGCAGTTGTTTTCTTTGTAGTTGTTTTTTCTGCAGTTGTTTTTTCTGCAGTTGTTTTCTTTGTAGTTGTTTTTTTAGTTTTTCCGCCAATTGAAATTGAATCAATTTTAATTTTTGTAATCATTTGACGATGACCATTTTTCACTTTATAGCCTTTTCTTCTTTTTTTCTTAAAAACAATAATCTTATCATCTTTCTTTTGTTCCAGTATCGACACCTTAACCTGCGCACCTTCTACTAGCGGATTGCCAGATGTGACATTGTCTCCATCTTGAATTAATGCAACGGATTCAAAAGTTAATTCATCACCCTCCTTACCAGAAATCTTACTCACATAGAATTCTTGGTTTTTCTCGACTTTTAATTGTCTTCCATCAATATTTAATATAGCAATCATACCTTTATATATTATTTTTAAGGAATGCAAATATACTAAAACAAAGTATTTATGCAATATATTTCACTATTCTAATTGTTTATAATTCATAATATAAACACCTATCAGTATTATTGACAATCCAATTATTTCATGATTTTGAATAATTTCAGAATCTAGTATCCCCCAAAAAATTGCAAAAACAGGTATTAAATAAGTTGTTGATGCTGCAAATAATGCAGAACTTTTTTTAATTAAATAATTAAATAATATGATTGCGAATGAAGTGCAAACAATTCCTAAAATTAGTAGATAATAAAAACTGTCAATATTGAAATAAATTTTTGCGATAGTTGATTCAATGTTATTGTTTAAAAAAAATATAATTGGTATAATGCACGAAAAAAAAGAAGATAAGACTGCTATGTCAAGTGGCTTTAGCTCTTTTAATCGGTCTTGGATTGTATTTATGCTAAGAGCATAACAAATAGTCGCTAAAATTATCATTAAACTGTATTTTATTTGAACTATCTCAATAGATTTAGGGAGCAACAGTATATAACTACCTATTAGTCCTATGATAATGCCGATTATATTTTCTTGGATGTATTTTTTTTTAAATAATACAACACCAATAATTAGTGTAAAAATAGGTGTTAGACCATTTAACATTCCTGCAGAAGATGAATTTAAATATGTTTGACCATAAGGAAATAAAATAGCAGGAATAACTGTCCCGACTAAACTAACTATAAGTATGGGTTTAAGATATTTTAATTTAAATTTTTTTAAACTTGATATTAAAAACGGTATTAAAATAATAAATGCAATAATTAAACGAAAACATGCAACTTCTAAATATGTAAATCCATTCAGTCCTTTTTTCATTAAAATAAAAGATGACCCCCAAATAATTGATAGTATTAATAATATGAACCAATTAATGATGGTTGTTTTAGACATATATTTTTTATATTTGTTTAGTTATAAACTTTTGAAAGTAATATGTTATGATGAATAAACTTATTAAACTGATTTTATGTTTTACTATTAGTATCTCTTTTGCACAAGATAATGCGAATTCTAATAATTCAGGTAGTAAATATGTAAATATTAAAATAGAAGGCATGCATTGTGCTGGTGCCTGTGCGAAAGGTATTGAGAGTAGGTTAAATACTACGGAAGGTCTTGTTGCAATGGTAAACTTTGATAATAAAATGGCTCTAGTAGAATATGATACTAAATTGTTTTCAGAGCAGGAAATAGTTAATATAATCAACGATCACCAAGGTGGTAGGTTCTCGGCTTCGTTATTGTCTGATAAATCATCACACTCTTGTTCGAAGGGAAAGCAATGTTGTCAAAAAACTGGCAAATTAAATGCTAAATGTGATAACAAAAGCAAAGGTTGTTGCTCATCAGCGAGTAAACAATGTAATAAAAAGAAATAATTTGCATTATTTATGGCTATATAATACTTTATGTAAGATTGCCATTTATTCTATTTGCCTAGTTATATGTGCTGGTGGATTTGTTCGTATGACCGGGTCTGGGATGGGATGTCCAGATTGGCCCAAGTGTTTTGGGGAGTGGATTCCGCCTACTCACATATCTGACTTGCCGCAGAATTATAAGGATATATATGCTGAAAGGGGCTATGATCAATTAGATTTCAATGTGTTTAATACGTGGACAGAGTATATAAATAGATTGTTAGGTTTTATTGCAGGCTTGATTTGTATTGCTGTATTATTTGTTTCTTTTTTTACTAGAAAAAAACTTTTAATTGTATTGTCGTTTTTTTTAGTTTTTCTTATGGGTTTTCAGGCCTGGATGGGTGCTCTTGTTGTTTACTCGTTATTGGCACCCTTTAAAATTAGTATACACATGTTGATTGCCTTATTGATACTATCAATGGTATTTTTTTTGTATCGAATTACCAGAAAAAATAATAATTATCATCAATCTTTTTATAGTAAATGGATATGGTTTGCATTAATTATATCATTAATTCAAATCATATTTGGAACACAAGTTCGTGAAGAGGTAGATGCATTACTTTTATATGTTGATCGATCCAATATTATTGCCCAAATACCCGTTGTATTTGAATTTCACAGAACAATTGCGTGGCTTGTATTCATATCTAATACATGGTTAATATACTATTATAGGCATCTATTTAATATAGATATAGAATTTAAGGTAATTGTTTTTACAATTTTAGCTCTTTTTTCTACTGGTATTTTAATGACTTACCATGAATTAATTGGAATTTATCAACTTCTGCATCTTTTATTGGGTGTCTCTTTATTTATATGTCAAATATCTATTCTAATGAAGAATTCAACTCGTCCCATCGTAGACTTTCCATAATTTGGATTATATCATCTCTTAAGTAATTAATGATTGGTTTGAGCGAGTCTTGATTAGGATTTACATGAAAATATAGAGCACCTCTAACAAAATTGCTAATACTATCCGTTATATGAAATTGAACTGAAGACGCGGTCTCGCCTTGAATATCATATAGAGTTCCATATGTGTTATGTTCTTTATTAAAGTAAATTTTTTCATTGATTGCCTCTGCTTTAATTGTGTGTTTATAAACCATATTTCTAGAGTCTTCGGCTAATTGAAATATATTATTATTTATTTTTTTATAAGTTATATGAATTATTGCATGGTGTTCAGGATACTTTAAATCAATCCAGCAATTAGTTTTATTAGTTAAAGTAAAATAATTGGAGGTATAAAAGTAAAAAGGGCAATTTTCAGGTTGATATAATTGATATTCTTTTGGTTGTAAATCAATTCGCAAGTATCCATCTGGCTTCGGAGTATATCTTTGTTTGCAAGATGTTACACAAAAAAAACAAATAATAATATATAGGTAGTGAATTTTCATTAATCTTGTATTTCAGTTTTTATTGAAACGATTCTTTTTTTATTAATTTTTTCAATGGTAAACTTTAAATTATTAAATTTTAGAATTTGCCCTTCTTCTGGTATTTGCTCGATATTTTCTAATACAAAACCAGCTAATGTGTCCGCATCTCCTTTTGTTGCTTCAAATTTATCTCCATCTATTTGTAAAATTCTATAAAAGTCATTAAGAGATGTTTTTCCTTCAAACATATAAGATTTCGAGTCAATTTTTGAATATATAATATCTTCTTGATCAAATTCATCGCTGATATCACCAACAATTTCTTCTAAAATATCTTCAAGAGTCACGATTCCAGAGGTGCCACCATATTCATCTACAACTATTACTAGATGAGTTTTTCGCTCTTTAATTTCTTTTAATAAATCATCAATCTTTTTACTTTCGGGAACAAAGAAGGGCTCACGGATAATAGAATTCCAATCATATTTGTTAACATCGAAGTAGGGTAATAAATCTTTAATATATAATACCCCCTTAATTTGATCAATATTATCCTGATATACAGGAATTCTAGAATAACCGGATTTCAGGATTGTTTTTAGTACATCTTGAAATGGTGTGTTTATATTTAATGCAACAATATCAATGCGTGCTTTCATAATCTGTTTAACGTCTGTTTGACCGAATTGAATAATATCTTTAAAAAATTTTTTTTCGGCTTCTGCAGTATCAGAAGTAATATTGACTGCTTGTGATAAACTTGTTAGTGATAACGATGATTTTCTTGAAATATTTTTATCTATTAAATTAG
This sequence comes from Flavobacteriales bacterium, assembly GCA_002701365.1. GTDB lineage: Bacteria > Bacteroidota > Bacteroidia > Flavobacteriales > TMED113 > SP256. The sequence goes on along the minus strand of NZUK01000028.1, from coordinate 18,027 downwards.
TAGATTTTACTAATAACCTTGAAACAGGATATAGTATTTTTTGTAGAAACAATAGGGGTATTGCCATCATTTCAGATACTAATAAAGAGTTTCTGTTTGCATATGTTTTTGGAATAACCTCGCCAAATAATAAAATTAAAAATGTTGTAAGAATAATTTGAAAAATAAAATTGATAATAACACTATTAAAGGTCATGTAGTTAGTAAATAATAATGATGATATGATAATAATAGCAATATTTATCACATTATTAGCAATTAGTATTGTTGCTAGTAATAATTTAGGTGATGCTATTAATCTAATAATAACATTATGCTTATTTTTTGAAGATACTTTTAATTTATTCTTATCAGAAGGGGATAGCCCAAAAAATGCAATTTCAGATCCAGAAATCAAGCCAGATCCAATCAATAGAAAGAAACAAGAGATGAGAGGAATTAGAAAATTATAACTAACGAGATCTGTGTCCAAAATAATAATTTAGTTAAACCATTGACTTCCGAATTATGAGAACGGCAAGTCTTCTACAGAATTGTTTTCGGAATTTTGCATGCTATTTTCCTGCATACGTGGCTCAGAAGCCATTGAGTTTGATTGACCTGAATCTGTATCACCACGTCTAGAACCAAGCATTGTCATTGAATCACCCTGTATGTCTGTAGCCCATTTTTTTACCCCATTTTCATCATCCCAAGATCTTGTTTTGAGTTTGCCTTCAACACAAACGGAGTCACCTTTTTTTAAGTACTTTTCAGCAACTTCAGCAATACCTCTCCATAAAACAATATTATGCCATTCTGTATTAGATACTTTTTCACCATTTTTATTTGTATATTTTTCAGATGTTGCAATTGAAAACTTAGCCATTTTAGTCCCGTCAGGCATTTCTCTCATTTCTGGGTCCGCACCTAAATTTCCTATTAATATAACTTTATTTAATGATCCTGCCATACTGCTATTTATTTTACTTTATTTAGGTAAATATAGATAAATTTTCATTCCAATTTACACAAGCCTATTTTTATTAAAGAAGTTTTTTAATGGCGTTGGAAATGGATATTTGTCAACATCTTCTATATTGATTTTTTTTTCATTATCAAAGACTACATTTTTATCGACTTTAATGTTCCAGTATTGAATATTTAATTTTTGATGGGATAATTTATGAATTATAGAATTTAATTTAGAAATTTTTAACAAATCGAACTGCCTTATGTACTTAGATTCCATTAGATTTTCAGCTTTTATTGTTGCTTTTGATTCAATTAATGGCAATTCATATAATTTTTTCCAAATATCATTATTTCCTCTTTGTTGGATAATAAATAAATTTTTATTATTGATAAGTAGATAATTGAAGTAACGATTTTTAATAGTATTTTTTTTCTTTTTAACAGGTCTATTTTTGACTAAATTTAATTTAAATCCTTGACATGTTTTTTGGATTGGACAAATTAGACATTTGGGCTTGTGTTTAGTGCAATGTATGGAGCCAAAATCCATAATTGCTTGGTTGTAAATGCCAGTATTTTTATTTGGCAGTAATGAGTCTGCAATTTTTTGAAATTGTATCTTTCCTTTAGGTGTATTTATTGGTGTATTGATGTTATATATTCTACTTAATACTCTATAGACATTGCCGTCTAAAACAGCACGTTTTTCATCTTTACAGATTGAGCTAATAGCAGAAGCAGTATACTCTCCAACACCTTTTAGCTGTATTAAATCTATGTATTTTGAAGGAAAAATACCATCAAAAAACATGATTACTTGTTTGGCAGCCTTCATCATATTAAGAGCTCTGTTGTAATATCCTAAACCTTCCCAAATTTTTAGCACTTCCAATTCTTGTGCTTTGGCTAAATTTTGAATTGTAGGATATTTGGCTAAGAATTTTACGTAGTACTTAATGCCAGTTTTAATTTGTGTTTGTTGTAATATGATTTCAGACACCCAAATTTTGTACGGGTCTTTTGTGCTTCTCCAGGGTAAGATACGTTTATTTTCTTTGTACCATAGAATTATTTCATCCGTCAATGTTTTTAATTTTGGAATAATTAGTCTAAAATTTAATAAAAATATTATATTTGGTCGCAATTAAGTAAAATTTATTTTGCAATGATTAAAGCAGACTTAGTGAGCCAATTGTCAAGAGAAACAGGTGTTGAGAGAAAAGTAATTCAAGTAATATTGGAATCTTTTATGGACACTGTTAAAATGTCCCTTGAAAAGGGCGAAAATGTATATTTACGTGAATTTGGCACATTTGGTATTAAAAAGAAAGCGTCCAAGAAAGCAAGAAATATTGTTAAGAGTGCTGACGGCTATATTACTACTACCATCACTATTCCTGCACATGTTGTGCCTAGCTTTAAACCTGCAAAAAAGTTTATTAATAGAGTAAAGAAAAGTAATCAAATCTGATTATTAATAGTAATTAATTAGAAAGTAAAATCGGGATATTATGCCTAGTGGTAAAAAAAGAAAAAGACATAAGATGTCTACTCACAAAAGGAAAAAGCGTCTTCGAAAAAATAGACATAAGAAGAAGTAGGTAAAAGATATTACCTTATAGGCTTGTGATATTATTTTCTATAACAATTTAAAATGTAGTGAATACTGAATTAGTAATTCAATCTGCAAAGGAGAGTATAGACATAGTAGTTTTAAAAGAAGGGCGTTTGATAGAGTTACATCAATTGCCGTTAAATAAAAATGTTTGCTCAGTCTTTGACATATATTTAGCTAGGGTCAAGAGAATTGCATCTTCTTTAAATGCAGCTTTTTTAGACATGGGACAAGATAAAGATGCTTTTTTGCATTATCATGATCTTGGTCCGTATTTTAATTCATCCAGAAATTATGTTCATAATACGATTAATAAAAAATCAACACGCTGGAATCAATTAAAAGCTGATTTTAAAGATAATTTAGCAAAGGATGGTTTAATGGATGCAGTCCTCAAAAAGGATGATATTGTTTTAGTCCAAGTTTCAAAAGAACCCATCTCAACTAAAGGGCCTAGAGTAGTTGCTGAAATCTCACTAGCTGGAAGATATCTTGTATTAGTACCATTCTCGAACAGAATTTCGGTCTCTCAGAAGATAAAAGACGAAAAAGAAAAGAAACGTTTAGTACGATTGATTAAAAGTATTGTCCCTGATGGATTTGGCGTTGTCATTAGGACAGTAGCAAAAAATAAAAAAGTTATAGATTTAGATACAGATCTGCGTAATCTAATTAGAAGATGGATGGATGTGCATAGAAAATTAAAGGGATCTAAGCCGCCAAAGTTAATATCTGTTGAAAGAAGTAAAGTATTGTCTTTATTGAGAGATAGTATCAATGAGCACGTAACCAAAATTAGTATTGATAATCAAACTCTATTTGATGAAGTCAAACATTATTTACAGAAGCATATCCCAGAAAAAGAATCAATAGTTAGCTTACATAGTACTAAAAAATCACTTTTTTCATTGTATAATATTGAAAAACAAATAAAAACTTCGTTTGGGAAGTCTGTTTCGATGAAAAAGGGCGCTTATTTAGTTATTGAGCACACCGAAGCGATGCACGTTATTGATGTCAATAGTGGAAATAGAACAAATAAACACGACACACAAGAAGAAAATGCATTAGAAGTTAATCTTCAAGCAGCTGCTGAAGTGGCCCGTCAGTTACGATTAAGAGATATGGGGGGCATTATTGTAGTTGATTTTATTGACATGTATTCTGTTGAAAACAGAAAAAAACTAACAGAGACCTTAAAAGAACATATGAAGGATGATCGGGCTAAACATAAAATACTGCCTCCTAGTCGTTTTGGTCTTATTGAAATAACACGACAAAGAGTTCGTCCTCAAATTACAATTAAAACTCGAGAATCATGTCCTTCATGCAATGGCTCTGGTGAAATTGAGGCACCAATTGTTTTGATTGACCAATTAAAAGAAAAATTAGATTTGCTGGCCACTCATAAGTCTGTAAAAAATATTACACTTAAAGCACATCCATTTGTAGTAGCATTTTTGAAAAATGGTTTTCCTTCTTTTCAAATGAAGTGGTCTTTTAAAAACAGAGTTATTCTATATTTAGAAGAAGATGATTCAGGCTCTTTATTGTCCTATACTTTCTTAGATCACTTAGGTAAAAAAATTTTAATATAGTTTACGTCGAAGCATTGTAATAATCAAGGGGAGACTAAATAGAATTAGTATAATTACTCCAATTTTATATCCAATTATTACATTTTCTCCTTTTGTGAACCAAGAAATTGAAAATAATAAAATTAAAAAACCTCTAATTAAAGTATTAATTGAATTAAATATAGTGTTAGTCCTGCCCATTAAATTATTTGGAATTTTATCAAAAAAATAACTCATTCTAGTTATTCTTATACTAGCATTGGCTACACCTATTAAAAACGAACAAATAAAGAAAATAATTAACTGTTGAAATTCAACCATAATTGTAAATGCATAACCTGCTATTATGATTAAAATTATTGTTACTATTAATTTATTATAATATCGAAGTAGTATGACTGTTGTAAATCCAGCCAGAATGGCTCCAAACCCATAAGTTACATCGGCAAGAGCAAATGTAATTACATTTTCATTTAAGCAGTTTTTTATAAACAATGGTAATAATGCGAATAGTTCTACAATTAAAAAGGCAAAAACAATTTGAGAGCAAACTGCGTAAATCAATATGTCCTGGTTTTTTTTTAAGAATTTAATTGCTAATTGAACTTCTTTAATTGCTTTTTTGACATTATATATAGTTTTTTTTCGCTCAGGATGATATTTCACGAATAATAATAATCCAAAAGTTATAAAGTACATTATAGAATTTAATAAAAAAATATTCTCAACACTCCACTCTTCAAAGTCAAATAATACTAAATTAAAATAATCTAAAACCTCACTACTTCCGGACAATAATATTCCACATAAAGTTGCAGATATAATATTAGTGGATTGTATAAATAATTCCACGATAGAGTTAATTTTTATATAGTCTTTTTTACTTGTAAATTCTTTAATTATTGCATATAAATTTGGAAAAAAGACTATATAATAAAAACTACAAGCTCCGAAACCGATCAAGGGCGCAATAACACTATTAGGATCAATTACAACAAGATAAATACCAAGCAAAGCAAATAATAATGTGCTTGATAAATTAATATAAATTAGTATTTTTTTTCTATTATAGTTGTCGATAATGACACCAGCATATAGTCCCCATATTAACCCGAAAAAAGTGATTGCGGAATACCCGAGTGTAAAAACAGAGCTTTTTTCGAGAATATCAGTAAAATACCAAGGTATTGAAATGACGCTAAGTCCCTGTGCTATTGTGGCACTAATGATAGATATTAGCAGTAATATAATTGATCGATATTTTGTTTTCATTTAATGATTTTAACTATAATGAATTATTTTAGGAAATAACTAATTTAAATTATTTATATTCATTAGAAAGTTAATTTTTTAATTATAGTTTCCCATGGTTTTAATAGATCAAATTAAAGATTTTCAAAAGAGACTAGATATTCTTCATGAGTATTTAAATATAGAAGAAAAAAAATCATTTATTGCTCAAGAAGAGTTAAAAACACAAAAAAATAACTTTTGGGATGATCCAAAATCTGCAGAAATGGTCATTAAGAAAATCAATTATCAAAAATTATGGGTTGATGGCTATAATCAATTGAACTCATCAATAGAAGATTTGACGACACTATACGATTTTTTTATAGAAAAGGAAATTACTGAAGAAGAATTTCAAATTCATTTTCAACAAACTAAATTATTACTGGAGGATATTGAGTTTAAAAATATGTTAAGTAAAGAAGAGGATAATATGCCTGCTATTTTAACAATTAACCCAGGTGCAGGTGGTACTGAAAGTCAAGATTGGGCCTCTATGTTAATGAGGATGTATTTGATGTGGGGAACAAAAAATAAATACTCTATTAAAGAGATAAATATTAGTCCTGGTGATACAGCGGGAATCAAATCAGTAACTCTTGAATTTCAAGGTGATTTTGCATATGGTTATTTAAAAGGTGAAACAGGCGTACATCGTTTAGTTAGAATTTCTCCCTTTGATTCTAATGCCAAGAGACATACTTCTTTTGCATCAGTTTTTGTATATCCTTTAGTTGATGATGGTATTAATATTGAAATTAATCCCGCAGATTTAGATTGGGAAACTTTTCGCGCGGGGGGGCCAGGAGGTCAAGCTGTTAATAAAATTGAAACAGCAGTGAGATTAAGACATAAGCCCTCAGGCATAATTATAGAGAATTCTGAGTCAGCATCCCAATTAGATAATAAGAAAAAAGCATTATTGTTATTAAAATCACAATTATATCAAATAGAATTAGAAAAAAGACAAGCAGAAAAAATGAAAATGGAAAGTAGTAAGAAAAAGATAGAGTGGGGTTCACAAATTAGAAATTATGTGTTGCACCCTTATAAGATGGTTAAAGATCTTAGAACTAATTTTGAAACAGCAAATGCTCACAAAGTTTTAGACGGGGAATTAGATTCGTTTATAAAAGAATATTTAATGATGGTTGGTCAAACTAATAAATAAAGCTAATGAAAATATATCATAATAAAAGATGTAGAAAAAGTAGGGAAACGTTAGAGATACTTAATTCCAAAAACGTAGATTTTAAAATTATAGAATACTTATATAATCCACCTTCCTTAATAGAAATCAAGCAACTTTTAAAGTTATTAAACATATCGGCTATTGATTTGATTCGTAAAGAAGAAAAGTTATATAAAGAAAAATACAAGCAGAAAAAATTTACAGAGGATCAGTGGATTCAAATAATGCATTCAAATCCAATTTTAATACAAAGACCTATTGTTGTTAAAGATAACGAAGCTATAATAGGAAGACCTCCTTTAAATGTATTAGATTTGTTAAAATAAAATAAAATAAATTCATTATGAGAGAAGAATTTGATAGCCTAGGTAAGGTTCTGGTTCCAAGTGACAAACTTTGGGGTGCTCAAACACAGCGTTCTATTGAAAATTTTAAGATAGGTAGTCCCGGTAGTATGCCCACAGAGTTAATAAAAGGATTTGCTATATTAAAAAAAGCAGCAGCCCATGCAAATTATGAATTGTCAGATTTATCAAAAGAAAAAAAAGAAGTGATTTCGATGGCTTGTGATGAAATAGAAAAAGGCAAATATGATGATCATTTTCCCCTAGTTATTTGGCAAACTGGCTCTGGAACACAAACCAATATGAATGTAAATGAAGTGATTGCAAATCTAGTCAAACAAGATTGTGGTTTTCAAATTCATCCTAATGATGATGTAAATATGTCTCAATCATCTAATGACACTTTCCCTACAGCAATGCACATAGCTTCTTATAAGATTTTGATTAGTAAAACTATTCCTGCGTTAGAAAAATTAAAATTAGCATTACATAGGAAAGCTGATATGTTTACAGACATTGTGAAAATTGGCCGTACCCATTTAATGGATGCCACTCCACTTACAATTGGTCAAGAATTTGCCACCTATGTTTCCCAATTAGATTATGGTATTAAAGCACTTAAAAATACTCTAACGCATTTGTCAGATTTGCCAATTGGAGGTACTGCTGTCGGAACAGGTGTTAATACGCCTGCTGGTTTTGATAAATTAGCAGTTGATAAGATTAATGAATTTACAAGTTTATCATTTAATAGTTCTCATAATAAATTTGAAGGTATAGCGACTCATGATGCATTTGTTGAGAGTCACGGCGCGATTAAGCAAATCGCGATGTCACTTTATAAAATCGCTAATGATATCAGATTATTAGCTTCCGGACCAAGATGTGGCATAGGAGAAATTATTCTTCCAGCCAATGAGCCTGGCTCTTCAATTATGCCAGGTAAAGTTAATCCAACACAATGCGAAGCAATGACGATGGTTTGTGCACAAATATTAGGTAATGATACTGCGATAAGTTTTGCTGGATCTCAGGGCCAATTCCAACTGAATGTATTTAAGCCAATGATAGTTTTTAATTTTTTATTCTCTGCAAGAATATTAGCAGACTCATGTAATTCATTTGTTGAAAAATGTGTTAACGGCATTAAGGTTAACCAGAATAAAGTTGATGAAAATTTAAATAATTCGCTAATGTTAGTAACGGCACTAAACTCACATATTGGCTATGATAATGCCGCTAAAATTGCAAAACAAGCATACTCTAAAAACACTACTTTAAAAGATGCTGCAGTTCAATTAGGATTTCTTACCGAAGAAGAATTTGATCGTCTGGTAGATCCTAAAAAAATGTTAAAACCAAATAGTTAATAGGTATTAAATCAAAAAAGTCCGATAAATCGGACTTTTTGCTGTTATTAACTAACAAGAAATTAGTATGTTTTAACAGTTCAGAATAAATATACCCCCATATATTCATTTGACGTAGCAATAATACGTACAAATTTCATGTTTTATCTAATTAAATAAAATTTGTTTTTAACAATCATTTGTTAAAAACCAAAGTTCAATTTTTAATTTGAAAACTTGATAGTATTTTATAATATACATCTGTGTTGTGATATGTACCAATAAAATTTTCCGCTCCTGGTCCAAATGCATAAATAGGAACCATTGATGCGGTGTGGTCATCATTTAAAAAATCGCCATGGATTGTATTGGTCTTTGTATTTCCGCCTGTAATACCATAGCCTCCAGTTTCGTGGTCTGCAGTTATGAGAACAAGAGTGTTTTTATCTTCTTTTGCAAATTCTAAAACTGCTGATATTGCTAAGTCAAAATCTAAAGTTTCAGATATAATGTAATCAGAGTCCATGTCATGCCCGCCCCAATCAATTTGCGAACCCTCAATCATTAAGAAAAAACCATGAGAATTGTTTGTATTTAAAACAGAAATTCCTGTTTTAGTTGCTAATGGCAAAAATTCTCCTCTGCCATTTAATATGCTTGCAGGCTCTTTTGGAGCACAAAAGTTAATTAACTTTTCAGTGGAAAGATTATAAAAATCTATAATAGAATCGATAACTACATAATTTTTATTTTTTAATGAGTCAATCAGATTACGTTTATCACTTCGTTTATTGAAGTAATCTTCTCCTCCACCCATTAATACGTTTATGTTAGTTTTTAGAAATTGGTCAGCTAGATCTTCATCAACATGATATCGATCGATTTGATTACCATAGAAACATGCCGGTGTGGCATGGGTTACACTAGATGTTGCGATAATTCCTGTTTTAATATGATAATTTGATAGTAGTGATGTAATTGGTCTTAATGGCAGGGTGTCAACATCCATATTAATAGCCCTATTATATGTTTTTTTTCCAGTAGAAAATGCTGTAGCTCCTGCAGCAGAATCAGTTATTATTGATGAGGCACTATTTGTTTTAATGAGACCAATATATTTAGCTTCTTCAATATTTAGCTGTCCACCATTTGAGTACATTGCGGCTGAGATTTGACTCAATCCCATGCCATCACCAATCATTAAAATAATATTTTTAGGATTATTTATTGTCATATTATCATTTGAGATATAACAATTCGAAAATATTAGTAATGTTGTAATATAAAAGTATAATAATAAATGTTTCATAGATCTAAGTATTAGATTGTATATTGCAATTTATAGTATTATTATTTTAATTACAATACAAGTTTTTTAATTATTAAATTAATTACAATTGATAATGCATTTATTAGGATATGTTTTTTTTATTTTTGCTGGTTTAATTTTTGGCTTGTTCGGCTCAGGGGGATCAATTATAATTATCCCAATACTTATTTACATATTTAAATTATCTATTTACGAGGCGACTACCTATTCATTATTATTAGTTTTTTTAATTTCTTTTTTTGGTACACTTCAACACATAAAGCAAAAAAATCTACAGATTAAAAATATTTCAACATTTATAATTCCAACATTATTTTTCACGTGTATATCTAGGGTGTATATTTTTCCTGCTATACCTGATTATATAGGACTCATTGATATTAGTAAAGAAACACTATTAATGATTTTGTTTTCATTTGTTGTCTTTTTTTCAGCTATTTCTTTATTTAAAACGAGTCAATTTAATTTTAAATATGACATTAAAATCATTTTTTTTGTAATTGGAATGTTGGTAGGTATTCTTACAGGTCTTTTAGGAATAGGAGGGGGATTTATTATTTTGCCAGTATTAGTTTTATTTGCTAAAATGAATATGAAGGAAGCGGCGTCAAGTACTTTGTTTATTATTATGTTAAATACATTTTTAGCTATTATGCTAGAGATTACGGTATTTCAGTTTAAATTTCAAATATTTTTTATTACAGCAATTCTATTTTCTGCGATAATTGGGATGTTAATAGGAATCTATCTATTAAACAAAATTGATGTTAACGTTACAAAAAAGTTATTTTCAGTAACTCTTTTATTATTATCTTTAATTATATTTTTATTTGAAATAATTTAATCTATGTACATCAAACAAATATATACAAGTTGTTTAGCCCAGGCATCGTATTATATTGAGTCTAATAATGAAGCTATTATAATTGATCCGATTAGAGACTTTGAGCCTTATATGGAATTGTTACAGGATCGTAATGCTACATTAAAATATATTTTTGAAACACATTTTCATGCTGATTTTGTCTCTGGACATCTTGAACTAGCTAAATTAACTAATGCGGAAATTGTATTTGGTCCAAATGCGACAACAACTTATCAATGCATTATTGCGAGTAATGGACAAGAATTCTCGTTAGGTGATTTAATTTTCAAGGTACTACATACACCGGGTCATACAATGGAGTCTACATGTTATCTTTTATTATCTAATCAAAATAAAGAAGAAGCTGTTTTTACTGGTGACACTTTATTTATAGGCGAAGTTGGAAGACCTGATTTAGCAGTCAATCCTAAATTAACACGTCAAGATTTGGCAGGACATTTATATGATTCATTGCATAATGTTTTAATGAATTTACCGGATCATACAATTGTGTACCCTGCCCATGGCGCAGGTTCTGCTTGTGGAAAAAATATTAGTTCTGATAGGCAATCCACTATTGGCAAACAAAAGCAATATAACTATGCTTTACAAAAAATGACTAAAAAGGAATTTGTAAGTATTGTATTAGATGGTATTTCAGATGCACCGGATTATTTTTCTCACGATGTAAAAATGAATCGGGAGGGTTATAGAACTGTCGTCACAGTATTAGAGAAAAGTTTACAAAAGCTAGATGCTAAAGATCTCATAGCTAAGTTAAAAGGAGGCGCTATCATATTAGATGTCAGAATGCCTAATGATTTTGAGAAAGGTTTTATACCAGGCTCAATCAATATCGGTAAAACTGGCATGTTTGCACCTTGGGTTGGTGCACTAATACCACATAATATAGAATTAATTATTGTTTGTGCTATTGACGAAGAAAGAGAAATAATTTCAAGATTAGCCAGGATAGGTTATGAAAAAGTTGTAGGTTATTTACATTTAGATTCTAAAGAAAAAGATTTATTTAACAATATATCTTTTGACATAGTTAAATCAATCAATCCATCTGAAATAGATGAATATAAAAATAATAATTTTAAAATATTAGATGTTAGAAAAATACCAGAACTTGAATTAGGATTTGTTGATGACTCTGTACACATTCCACTTAGTCAGTTACATTTAAATCTTAGTAAATTAAATAACAACGATAAGTACTTGGTTTATTGCGCAGGGGGCTATCGCTCTATGATTGCCTGTTCTATTTTAAAATCTAAAGGTTATCAAAATGTTATAAATATTTATGGTGGATTTACTGCGATCATGCAAAATGCTTATTAGATGTTTTTGATTATAAAAAATATATTTAAATTGCGAGTATGAAAATTTTTAATAAAATATTATTACTTGGTTTTATTATAACTCTGGGAGGTTGTAAAGATGGTAATGATGGAAAAGCTTTTTTGAGAATAAGAACAATTATTGAGCCTACAAGTGTTAGTATCTATAACCCAGATATACCTTCTGATTTCAATTATGATGTGTATTATGAAACTAAGCCTGGAAGTTATCAATTTGAATATATAGATCATAATAATGCTTACCATCCAATGTCTGGTGAATTAAACGTCATTGACATTGTAATTGCTCCAGGACAAAGTAGTAGTTTTTTAAATTCAGGTGAAGATGGGAGAAATGTGTATATAGATTTGATTTTATTATCTACTGGTGCACTAGTTGAAACTTTTGATTATTTAACAATTCCTTCAGAATTAAATTATGAGGAATAGTTAAAACATAATCCCAAAACTTAATCCAGTTCTAATACTATAGTTTTCTATTTTTTCTTTCAAATTAGCAGTAAGTATTTCATCTACTGCATTAAAGTTTATTTTTTCTAAATCAAAACTAATGAAAGGGTTTATAAAGAATCGTCCAGAATTCACTTGAAAACCAATTCTAGCAAACGGGGTAATACTATTATATTTAGATAGAAAATCTTCTGTTACTAAATAGGTTTCTTCAGATATATTCAAATTTTGAATAATGGCATAACTTCCTAGACTACTGTAAAGAAATGCTTTTTTACTTTGAAAAAGTATGTATAGTAATTCTAAACTAGGTACCAAACTACGTGTAATTATTTCATGTTCATTAATAGAAATAGATTCGTTAAAATAATTAGTTTTTTCAATATTATATGAAATGTCACCTTTTAAAGCGATTGTACCTATACTAAATTTACGTCCACGGAATATTGATACAGTAATACTATTATTTCTTTTTTCATAGGTATAAGGTTCAATACTGCCGTCGATTAATACAATAGATTCACCAGTATTGAATTGACTCAAACCAGACATACTTATGCCACTTTGCCCAAAAATAAACAAAGGAAAAAGTATTAATAAAAAGATATATTTTTTCATAAAACTTAAAATACAAAACCTAATTCAATCATTGGTCGCCATTGAGTTTCAACAGTGCGATCTCGAATTAAATGTTTTTCATCAATTTGAAATTCATCAAAGTACAATCTTAATTGTGTTGCAAAATAAAAATGTCGTCTTAACATAATATCAACACCTGCAACTCCGTAGTAATTAAAGCGTCTTTCAACATGCTCATCAACAGGAATAGATACAATTGGTTCTGCGCCAGCATTAATTTGATTGTCAATATATATAAATGTACTAGTAGTTTCTTCTATTTTAAATTCTCCACCAAACCCTAAATATGGTTTTATGGTTTGAGTATTTCGACCTCCGTAATAAAAGGCTAGGTCATATTTAATATAGTCCCTTCTAGTTTGATAAGGGGTCATGGGGTAAGTTGACGCAAAATATACATCGCCATCGTTAATATGTTTTCTATTACCCCATAATTTTCGGAAGTCAATTTTTACACCAATAACTCCTATCCAGTACGGCATTAATTGACTATCTAGACCAAGTTTAATATGTGTATTCCGTTCCTCATATTCTACTGGTCGCATATTGTCTGTGTCGGGGTTGGGCTCAACCAGGTAAAAAGGATCCATGTGTGTCCATGCATCATACTCAGAAAATCCAGAGATCTTAATTCTAGTTTGTGAATAAGAAATGAGTGGTAAAAGGATTATTAATATAGATGTAATTTTTCTCATGGATATATAAATATAAAAAACCTAAAACTATATATTTTATATTTTTGATTTTTCTTACGTTTTATCTTGCTCTATATCACTAGCCTTACTTTTATTTTGATTAGGCTGTGATATTATAGACTGTTGTTGTGCTTTGAATCTGATATGTTCTTGTCTTTGTGATTCTTCTTTGACATCAATTGTTTTTCCACGATTCTGCTTACTGACATTAATAATATCCATCTGTTCCATTTCTAGAGCATTATCTTGTATTCCCTTTAAACTTTCTTTTGAAATCAACTGCATATTTTGAGCAATTAAATCTAATCCCATTTCATTTACATCATTATTGATTTGGACAATTCTTTTAATGTAGTTTTGAGATCCTGCATATACTCGGGCTAAATTTTCTCTGTCTTCAGGGGATAGCTTTTCTGCAAATTCATATAATTCTATTTGTTTTAAAGACCACATTGTTATCCTTAATGATTGGGGTGATATAATGTGAACACAATAATTAGAATCATTATAAGTTAATTGTTTTTGTAAAACTTCAATAGTGTTATTGGGTACAACTAAAAATAAATGCTTCTTAACATCTTTGTGGTTAGCATATTTAGACAAATTTGAAACCTGACTTTTTATGTATGTTGGAAAATTATTCAATTCTTCATTTCGTGGACTTTTAGCGTCAAATACAATGTACTCGTTGCATATTTTAATTACATTATCGGGTTTTTTATCATGATGCCATTCTTCTATAAAAGATATTGCTTCATCTTGGCAAATTAACTTTATTTCTTTGTTAACATTATCTTCATGATCTTGCCATGTTCTTTTTAATTTTTCAATTTTTTCAGATAGTTTTCTTTCCTTTTCTTCCTTATATATTTGAAAACGTTCATTTTGATTATTTTCCCACTGTTCTAATCTCGCCATTTTGGTTGCGTGCTCAGTATCTTTTGCATTTTTTTGAGCTTTCATCTCATTCAGTTCATTAACCAGTTCAATATTTTTAATTTCTAATGGGGAAAGTAAGTCAACTTTATTTTGAAGTATTTTAATATCATTTTTTAGTTGATTGTTAATTTTTTCCTCCGATTTCCAGTTAATTTTTATTTCAGAAAAATCTTCTTTTAATTGTTGATAGTGATTCGCATCTTTTTTGACATCTTCAGCTGTTTTTTGTATCTCTCCAATTATCTCTCCAATTTTTGAAGTAATAGAATTCCAATAGAAAATTCTATAAAAAATAGATTGGTTAATAACATTTTTAAGTTTGTTTTGAATATCAATAAATTCCATAGATTACTATAATAAGTTTTAATACTTCTTGTATTCTTAAAGATAGAAATTATATTAAAAATCTTTTAATTATTATTGTATTTACTTATGGCTAAAAGATTTCATGAAAAATATAAATCAACTCCAAAGTTAGACTTACATGGTGTAAAGCATGGGGAGGTTTCTATTATTGTAGAAAATTTTATATTAAAGCAGCAGTATGATTTGCCAGCTCTAATAATCACCGGGAACTCGATGATAATGAAAAAAATTGTTATAAATGTTTTAAAAGAGTATAATTTTAATTACTCTGAGGGAGATCTATATAATAGGGGATATATTACGGTTTTAAATTAAAATTTCTTCTTTAAGAATGCGATACTTTTGACATTCACTTTTTCTATTAATTCTATAATTAATTCTCCTCCAATGATACAAACATAAAAACATGTAAGTTGTTAGTTATAAGTAAATTATAATTATATTCATGCATTATTAAACAAATTAAAACCCCAAATTATGAATAGATTAATTTATATTTTACCCCTCTTGATTACAATGCTTGTTTTTAATAGCTGTGAAGAGGAAGCAGTCAGAGGTTGCATGGATACTACCGCTTGTAATTATGACTCTACTGCAACAGAAGCAGATGATGCATCTTGTATATATGCTGAGCCTGGATATGATTGTGATGGAAATTGTGCTGATAATTTTATGGCTGGCAATAATTCTTATGAATTAGATGGACAGGCAGTTGTTATTGACTATGGATGTTATGATGATTACTATTATACTTACTATGACTATTACACAGGTGAAGACTACGATTATTTTTACGAAGGATATTGTTCTGGCGTTATTGGTTTACCAAGTTCAGGGCTTACATTTGACGCAGTTGATGGAGATTTTGCAGGAACAGGAAGCCTTATCGGTTTGGCTGTTATTACTGATGATGGTGGCATGACTGTAGGATCAACATACAATGTTAGTACCGGCGATTATTATGAGATTAATAGCATTGGTTCTGCATCATATGATGCTAATTATAGTGCCAATAGTGATGCTATTGATATAGCATCAGGTTCAATGACATTAGATTCTTTTAGTGCTACTACTATTGAATTAAGTTTTGATTTTACTGATGAAAATGGTAATGCAGTTGTGGGATGTTATTCAGGACCATTTGATTATTATGAGTATTATTACAGACATCAAGAATTAGAAAATAACTTTAGATCTAAATTTGAAATTCTTTCAAAAAATAGATAATTTTCTAAAAATAATTTTTTTTAAAAAGCCATCAGCAATGATGGCTTTTTTATTATATATTAGTTTATATGATTTCAGTTGATAATTTATCTCTTTATTTTGGTGCTCAAAATGTATTTGAGAGTGTTTCTTTTATGATAAATAAAGGGGATAAAATTGGCTTAGTTGGGAAAAATGGTTCAGGTAAATCAACCCTTTTAAAGTTGCTTACTAACAACTTGACACCTAATGAAGGTAAAGTGTCTAGATTTAAAGATCTCGTTGTAGGCTATCTTGAACAAGATATAGATTTTAAGGATGAGTTTACGTTAATAGATGAGATGAATAAGGTTTTTAGTGATGTAGAATTATACAAAAAAAAGTTTGATGATCTCAATAAAGAAATTGCTAATAGGAATGATTATGAGCATCCAAGTTATATTGATTTACTTAGTCAATTAGCAATGGCCGAGGAGTCGTTGAGAATGGCGGGAGGTTATGACACTAGCTTAAAAATAAATAAAGTATTAATAGGCTTAGGTTTCACTAAAAAAGATTTCGATAAACCAACTGCAGAATTTAGTGGTGGTTGGAGAATGCGTATTGAATTAGCCAAGATTTTACTTCAAAATCCTGACGTAATATTACTTGATGAGCCAACGAATCATTTAGACATTGTTTCTATTATATGGCTTGAAAAATGGTTAAAAGAATATAATGGAGCAGTTGTTTTAGTATCACATGATAGAAAATTTTTAGATTCAATTATAAATAGAACCATAGAATTAGCATTTTCAAAGATAAATGACTATAAAGCCAACTATAGTAAGTATTTAGAATTAAGAAAAGATCGTCAAGAAAAGCAACAGCAAGCAAAAAAAAATCAAGATAAGTATATTGAGCAAACAAAAATGTTAATCAATAAATTTAGAGCAAAAAAAAACAAAGCTGCCTTTGCACAAACTCTTATTAAAAAGCTTTCAAAATTAGATATTATAGAAGTTGAGAAAGAAGATTTTACAAAACTTAATTTTAGATTTCCACCGGCTCCTCATAGTGGAAAAGTAACATTCAAAATGAAAAATATTTCAAAAAGCTATGGTGCTTTAGAGGTATTAAATAGTATTAATTTAGAAATTAATAGAGGAGAGAAAATAGCATTTGTTGGAAAAAATGGTAAAGGAAAAACAACATTAGCTAAGATAATAGTTAATGAAATAGATTATAAGGGAAGAACACAGTTTGGTTATAATGTTCAATTTGGTTATTATGCTCAAAATCAAGTAGATTTTTTAGATCCAGATAAAACAGTGCTGGAAACTATTGAGTATGCTATGACAGAGGATGTGAATTTAAAGGTGAGAGATGTTTTAGGCTCATTTCTTTTTAGCAATGACGATGTAGATAAAAAAATATCAGTTCTCTCAGGTGGGGAAAGAGCACGTGTTTCATTGTGTAAATTATTATTATCTCCTATTAATTTTTTAATCATGGATGAGCCCACTAATCACCTGGATATTATATCTAAAGATATTTTAAAAAAAGCACTTATAAATTTTGATGGTACATTAATTATTGTTTCTCATGATAGAGATTTTTTACAAGGCTTAAGTAATAAGATCTATGAATTTGAAGATAATTCCATTAAAGAATACATGGGAGATATTACTAATTTTTTAGCATCAAAAAAACTGGATAATTTAGCTGAATTGAATATCGGTAACAAGACGATTGAAAAAAATACTAAAGAAGAAAGCTTGCAAAAAAAATCATATCAAAAACGGAAAGAGTTAGATCGTCGTATTAGAAAAGTTCAAAATCAGATTTCAAGATTAGAAAAAGAGATTAT
>NZUK01000027.1 GCA_002701365.1 Flavobacteriales bacterium | reverse complement strand
TGGCTCCTCCTTTGGCTCCTCCTTTGGCTCCTCCTTTGGCTCCTCCTTTGGCTCCTCCTTTGGCTCCTCCTTTGGCTCTTGTGAAATTCTTTTTTGCTTTTTAGCCTCTAGAACCTCATCAGATTGTTGCTTCTGATTAACGTCAGCACTGAATTCTTGTAATAGTAAATTATATTGATCTTGGCTTATACGAGCATTGGGCGTCACAGCCCCATCAATAGGACTTCCAACTGATTCTAAAAATTCTGATATCCTTTGCCAAGTAATATTAAATTCTGAAGCTACTTTATTTAATCTCATAAATTAATTATTCAAATTCTAGTCTTAAAATATTTTGAACTTCTGTAATAGTCTCTTCTTCTAAATCTGTTCTTCTACTCAACTCCTGCACACCTAGTTCTAAAACTGATTTTGCTGTATCGCACCCGATAGACTTAAATACATCAATAATCCATTCATCTATTTCATCTGAAAATTCAGTTAATGCAACATCTTCATCTTCATCAATATCACGATAAACATCTATTTCATACCCTGTTAATTGTCCAGCCAACCTGATATTATATCCTCCCTTTCCTATAGCTAACGAAACTTGATCTGGCTTTAAATAAACATCCGCTTTTTTATTATCATCATCTATCTGAATAGAAGTGATTTTAGCCGGACTCAATGACCTGGAAATAAATAATTTTAAATTATCAGTATAATTAATTACGTCTATATTCTCATTGCCCAATTCCCTTACAATGCTATGTATTCTAGATCCTTTCATACCAACACAGGCACCTACAGGATCAATTCGTTCGTCATATGACTCAACTGACACTTTTGCTTTTTCTCCTGGAATACGTTTAACATTTTTGATAACTATTAAACCGTCAGCAATTTCAGGAATTTCTAACTCAAATAGTCTTTCTAAAAAAGATGGAGATGTTCTAGAAATAATAATCCTTGGCTTACCTTTATTAAATAAAACATCTTTTATAACCGCTCTTACCGTATCTCCTTTTCTAAAAAAATCTGAAGATATTTGCTCATCTCTTGGTAAGATTAACTCGTTATCATTCTCATCCATTAAAATAATTTCCCTGTGTCTAATATGATGTACATCTCCTGAAACAATTTCACTAACTCTATCTCTGAACGATTTATGAATTATCTCATAATCATGTTCTAAAACTTTAGAAATGAGATTTTGTTTAAGTGTTTGGATTGCACGTCTTCCAAAATCTTCTATTTTCTTCTCAATTGCACAAACTTCTCCAACTTCAAAATCTGACTCTACTTTTAATGCATCTGTAAGTGATATTTCCGAGTGCTCATCCTCAACAGATCCATCCTTTACAATCGTTTTATTGTGAAAAATTTGAAGATCACCTTTATTAGTGTTAACAATTATATCAAAATGCTCATCTGATCCATATTGTTTAATTAACAAGGACCTAAAAGATTGCTCCAAAAGACCCATTAAAGTTATTCTGTCAATATTCTTGTCATCTTTAAATTCAATAAAAGACTCAATAATTGCTGCTGTATTCATAATCTGCTAAATTTTTTTGTAAAAAATAAAGGGCCTAAGCCCTTCAACTAAAATTTTCAATCTAAGTTTAAATCTCTGCAAAGATAAAAAAAATATCTAACTACAAGTCTCTTAAGAGAAAAAAGATAGATGTTGTTGTCCGACTAGGGCTCGAACCTAGACTCTTCTGGACCAAAACCAGACGTGTTGCCAGTTACACCATCGGACAAATCGCAGACAAAATTAAATATTCCTAATATAACATACAAGAAAATATTGATAGAGATGTAATAATAATTATTTCTAATCAAGAATAAATTAAGTAAATAATGATTATTTTAGAAAAGATTTTAATTTTTTAATCATAAACAAGATAATTTTTCAAAATGTATCTAAAATTATTAGAAAAATGGGCTGGTTGGATAGTATTTATAATTGCCACCTTGACCTATACTCTGACTGTTGAACCAACAAACAGTTGGTGGGATTGTGGAGAATATATTGCAACTGCATATAAATTACAAGTTGGACACCCACCAGGTGCTCCTTTATTTTTGTTATTAGGAAATGTATTCTCTCAACTAGCTTTTGGCAATGTGGAAAAAGTTGCACTAATGATTAATCTAATGTCTGTTTTATTTAGCGCAGGAACAATCCTTTTATTATTTCTAACAATAAAAGGACTTATTGTCAAGTTTAATAAAAATACCCAAATTGCTACATTAGGTGCAACGGTTGGAGCGCTGGCTTATGCATTCTCTGACTCATTTTGGTTTTCTGCTGTAGAAGGTGAAGTTTACGCAATGTCTTCGTTCTTTACTGCAGCAGTTTTTTGGGCTATCGTAAAATGGGAACAAGCATTAGAAACCGACCCTAAAGCTAATAAATGGCTTATTTTTATCGCCTACTTAATTGGGTTGTCTATTGGTGTACACTTGCTAAGTTTACTAGTAATACCTGCGATTGTTCTCACGTATTATTTCAAAAAATATAACTTTACAATTAAAGGCTTTATAACTGCAAACATATGCTCCATTTTATTGCTAGGTTTTATCTACAATACACTTATCCCTCAGTTCGTAAATTTTGCTGGTAAATTTGAAATATTCTTTATTAATCAATTATCCCTGCCATTTAATAGTGGCACCATAGTCTTTTTTACATTAACCGTTGGAATTATAGTGTATTTACTAAGATATTCACAGAAGCAAGAATATCTACTAATTAACACCTTCACATTAGGATTCACTTTTTTACTTATTGGTTATATGTCATTTTTCACGTTAATAATAAGATCTAATGCCAACACACCAATTGATGAAAATAGTCCAGAAGATGCAGTAAGTTTATTATCATACTTAAACCGAGAACAATATGGATTTTCACCTTTATTATATGGGCAATACTTCAATACCGAAGTTGAAGATTATGCAGATGGAAAACCTGTTTATGTGAAAGATAAAAAAAAGAAAAAATATGTAATTTCTGATGATCGCAAAAAATCAGTACCAATATATGAAAAAGAAAAAAGTGGCATTTTTCCAAGAATGTGGAGCAAAGATCAAAGACATATAGAATCTTATAAAGAATGGGCTAATTTAAAAAGCTTGAATAAAAAACCAACATTTTTAGAAAATTTAAAATTCTTTTTTTCATACCAAGTAAACCATATGTATTTTCGATATTTTATGTGGAATTTTACCGGACGACAAAATGACATTCAAGGTCATGGAGAATTAAATAATGGGAACTGGATTAGTGGCATTAATTTTATAGATGAATTACGACTTGGGCCCCAAAAAAATATGCCAGATCATTTAAAAAATAATCCAGGAAGAAATACATATTTCTTTTTGCCATTTATCCTGGGTTTAATTGGTTTATTGTTTCATTATAAAAAATCACCTAAAGATACATGGATAATTTTTTTATTTTTCTTTTTTACAGGATTAGCAATTGTAATAGAACTTAATCAATACCCGTATCAACCGAGAGAGAGAGATTATGCTTATGTAGGTTCTTTTTATGCATTCTCTATATGGATTGGTATTGGAGTAGTAGCAATACTACAATTTCTGCAAGATTATTTTAATAATTATAAAATATCTATAAGTATTACATTATTAACCCTAGGTATCCCAGCATTAATGGCTAAAGAAGGATGGGATGATCATAATCGTTCTGAACGCTACACTGCTAGAGAATTTGCAAAAAATTACTTAAAATCCTGTGAACCTAACGCCATTCTATTTACTATGGGTGACAATGATACTTTTCCATTATGGTATGTTCAAGAAGTAGAAGGATATAGGACTGATGTAAGAATTGTCAACTTAAGTTTACTAAATACAGATTGGTATATCGATCAAATGAAGAGAGATGCTTATGAAGGTGCTGCTGTTCCATTTAGTTTAAAAAAAGAACAATATAGACAAGGAACTAGAGATGTGGCAGTGTATATTGACAAAGGCGTCAATGAAAATGGACTTGAATTAAGTGATTTTAATGCATGGATTCATAGCGACCATCCTAAAACAAAAATAAACATCGGCAAAGATTACGATTTTTTCTATACAAAAAACATTAAAATACCTGTCAATAAAGAAAATGTATTACAAAATAACTTAATACATGAAAATGACGTGGATTTAATACTAGACACATTACAACTAAAGCTAAAAACTAGTCAACTAGAAAAAAAAGATATTATGATTCTAGATTTGATCGAGGCTAACGACTGGGAAAGACCTATTTATTTTGCTATTACAATAGGAAGTAGTGGAAGATCATTTTTATACCTAGATAAGTATTTCCAATTAGATGGGATGGCCTATAAATTAGTGCCTATCGAAAATTCAAATAAAGAAGAAATTGGTAGAATAAACACTGACGTTCTTTATCCTATTTTAATGGAAAAATATGATTGGGGTAATTTAAATAAAGAAATATATCTTGATGAAACCAATATTCGCATGACCATGAATTTTCGAAATAATTTTAACCGTCTCGCAGAGGAATTAATTAATGAGAAAAAATACAACCAGGCTAAAATCGTACTCGATAAGTGTATGGATTTAATGCCTGGCAAAAAAGTGCCGTTAAATTATTTTGTGCACCCAATTGTAGAAAGTTATTACAAAATTCAAGATTTTGAAAAAGCAAATCAACTCACTTCAAATCTAGAAATGACTTATAATGCAGAATTAATATATTATTTGAATTTTCCCAAAGATAAAATCCTAGGTGTTCAATTAGAAATCATCAAAAATTTACAATTCTATAATCAACTCGTTGAAATAGCATCTAAAAATAAACATCCGAATGCAATTAATATTCAACAAAATTTTGAAAAAATGTATAATGAATTTTTAAGACTTTAATTAAAAATTCCTATTTAAAAGCAACTTAATTAATTCTTTAAAAGAAGATTTTTTTTCATCTTGGACGGTTATATTATTAATTAATATATTTAGATCTTGTCTCCGTGCCTCAATATAATCTTCTACAGTTTTTTGAACACCCAACTCGTTGTATAAATCTCGAACCAACTCTATCTTATTAGCAACATCCGAATTATAAATTCTGATCAAATCTGTTTTTTGAGCGAGACTAGCTTTTTTATACGCTGTAACATATAAAAATGTTTTTTTCCTTTCAACAATATCTCCACCTATACTCTTTCCCGTGGTTAATGATTTTCCATATAAATCTAAAAAGTCATCTTGAACCTGAAATAAAACACCCAAAATCTTACCTATACTATTAATAGTATTAATATTTATTTGACCTGAATCTGTCAGTAAAGATGGTGCAACTAATGAAAAGTTAATTAAAACTCCCGTTTTTAACTCTATCATATTTAAATACTCTTCTTCACTAACATTGTCCCTGCCCTGAAAATCTATATCCAATTGTTGCCCTTCGCAAATACGTATTGCAGTTTCTGTAAATTTTTTTAAAATAATACTACTGACTATAGACGATGAAATTAGTTTTTGATATGACTGTATCAGCAAAACATCCCCCGACAAAATAGCCTGATTATTAGACCATTTTGTGTTAATTGTTTCAACACCCCTTCTCATGATTGCATTATCCATTACATCATCGTGAATTAAGGAGAAATTATGCAATCCTTCTATGGCTAGAATTAATGGTTTTAAATCCACATAATTTCCGCCAAACATATCATATGTAACTAATGTGAATACTGATCTTATTTGCTTTCCTTTACTGGAAAGTATATGATTGATAGGGGCATATAATGTTTGAGGGGATCTACTGGTAGACAACGAGGTTATAGTTTCTTGTGAAAAAGAAAAAAAAATTTGCAATGAATTTGAACAACGACTAATCATTTAGTAATGAAATAAGGTATTGACCATATCCATTATTATATGGCTTAGCTAATTTTTTTAACTGACTATCATTTATATATTTTTTACAATATGCTTGCTCTTCAACACAACCCACTTTTAAGCCCTGTCTGTTCTCTAAAACCTGAACGAATTGACTAGCTTCCATAAGAGAAGATACAGTGCCGGTATCCAGCCATGCTGTACCTTTATTCATTTGAATCACATTTAATAAGTTTTGCTCATGATACTTTTTAATTAAGTCCGTGATTTCTAATTCTCCTCTTGGACTAGGCTTTAATTGCTTGACGTAATTAACAACATTATTATCAAAAAAGTAAAAACCAGGAATTGCGTAATTTGATTTTGGTTTTTCTGGTTTTTCTTCAATAGACATGATTTTATTTTGTTCATTAAATTCAACTACTCCATATCTAGAAGGATCCGAAACATGATATGCAAATATTGATGCTCCAATACTTTTTATAGATGGTATAACTATTGAACTTAAAGATGGAAAATAAAAAATATTATCACCTAATATCAAGGAAACATTGTCTTTTCCAATAAAATCTTGTGCTATTAAAAATGCTTCTGCAATACCTTTAGGCTGATTTTGTGTTGCGTAAGATATTGAACAGCCCCATTGTTTGCCATCGAGTAATAAAGATTTAAAAAGTGGCAAGTCTTTAGGAGTGGTAATAACTAAAATTTCATTAATCCCGGATGCAATTAAAGTAGATAATGGATAATAAATCATAGGCTTATCATAAACTGGTATGATTTGTTTGCTAATTGGGATCGTAATTGGATAAAGTCTTGTGCCAGCACCACCGGCTAAAAGAATGCCTTTCATATTATTTTAAACCGTTAAAATGTCTTTTTCTTTTGATGTAAAAATATCATCAACCTTAGAAATATAATTATTTGTCAAAATCTGAATCTCACCTTCTTTGGTTTTTAACACATCATCCGACAAACCATCTTTATTAAGTTTTTTTAATTCATCATTTGCCTCTCTTCTAGCATTTCTGATACTGACCTTACAATTTTCCACCTCTCCTTTAACTTGTTTAACCAAATCCCTACGACGCTCCTCTGTTAAGATAGGTATATTAATTATAATTTTATCGCCTGTATCCTGGGCAACAAACCCTAAATTAGATGTATTAATAGCATTAACTATTTCAGAAATACTATTTTTTTCCCATGGCTGAATTAAAATAGTTCGAGCATCAGGAGTATTTAAACTAGCCATATTATTAATGGCTGTAGGTGTGCCATAATAATCTACCATTATTCCATCTAAAACAGATGTATGAGCTCTACCAGCTCTTATTTTTGACAATTCCATATTTAAATGAGAAACTGATTCATTCATTTTCTCTGTTGCTAGGTCTAAACAAAAAGTTACTTTTTCTTCCATATATTATAATCTATACATAAACTTGTGTGCCTATTGGCTCACCATTTACTAATTTAAGTAAATTACCTGGTTTATTAATATTAAAGACACTAATAGGCAACGAGTTTTCGTGACATAATGTAAACGCCGTCATATCCATAATAGATAGTTTTTTATTAAAAACTTCGTCAAACGAAATTTTCTTGTACTGCTGAGCATCTTTGTTTTTTTCTGGATCATCAGAAAAAATACCATCAACACGTGTTCCCTTAATAATTATATCGGCATTAACTTCTACTGCTCTTAATGCAGCCGCAGTATCAGTGGTGAAATATGGACTTCCTGTGCCAGCTGCAAAAATTATAACTCTACCTTTCTCTAAGTGACGTATCGCTCTTCTTCTAATAAATGGCTCCGCAAGTTCATCAATCTTAACCGCAGACATTAACCGTGTTTGAATATTAATTTTTTCTAAACCAGATTGAAGTGCTAGTCCGTTTATAACCGTTGCAAGCATTCCCATGTAATCTCCCTGTACTCGATCAATTACATTTTCGTCATTACCTCTAAAGATATTCCCACCACCAATTACTAACGCAACCTGCACGCCCTCTTGGACTACAGCTTGAATTTCTTTAGCATAATCAATAACCTTATTATTGGCTATTCCAAAATTTTCTGAACCTGCTAAAGATTCGCCGCTAAGCTTTAATAAAATTCGTTTATATTTCATGAAATCTGATTGCAAAAAAAAAGAAGACAATGTCTTCTTTTAAAAAAATTATTACTACCCTAAGTTTACTCTTTTAAAATTAGTAACATCTAAATTATCATTAGACTCTTTTAAATACTGTATAATAGTTTTTTTCGAATCTTTAATGTAAACTTGATTTACCAATGTGTTTTCTTTGAAAAACTTTTTTAATCTACCTGTCGCTATTTTTTCCAACATATCCTCCGGCTTTCCTTCTTTTCTTGCTAAATCCTTACCTATTTCCATTTCTTTATCTATAATATCCTGACTAATATCTGAATCCTTGAGCCCCAATGGGTTCATAGCTGCAACTTGCATTGCAATATTCTTTCCAACCTCTTCGATTACATCAATACTCATATTAAAACCTACTATAGAGGCTAATTTATTACCTGGATGAATGTATGTTGCCACATAATCCGATGAAATAAAAAAGTAATTACTTAATTCTATTTTTTCTCCAATAACTCCAGTTTGCTCAATTAATTTATCATTAATTGTCATTGAAGAAGTAAAGTTTAATTGTTTTATTTCATCTAAATTATTGCAATTAGAATCTAATGCTAATGATAGAATATTTCTTGCAAGATCTATGAAACTATCATTTTTAGCAACAAAATCCGTTTCGCAATTTAAACATATGATAGCCCCTGATTTTTTATCGCTAGATGATATAGCAAGTACAACACCTTCCGCTGCTTCTCTGTCCGCTCTTTTAGCAGCCACCTTTTGACCTTTTTTTCTTAATACATCTATGGCTTTATCAAAATCTCCACCTGTTTCAACTAATGCTTTCTTACAATCCATCATACCTGCACCTGTTTGCTTCCTTAACTCATTTACTTGTTTAGCGGTAATTTGTGTCATAATTATTTTATTTTGTTTTCTTTACAGATGGATTCTTTTCTTTTTTTTCAGCACTTGATTGTGCTTTCTTTTGAATCTCACGTTCCTGAAATGCTTCTTTAAGACTTTCTGCGACACATGATAAAATTATATCTATACTTTTTGAAGCATCATCATTAGAAGGAATTGGAAAATCAACCAGAGTAGGGTCTGAATTAGTATCAACCATAGCAAATGTTGGTATTCCTAATTTTTTTGCTTCTAAGAGTGCAATTTTCTCTTTTACAATATCAACAAGGAAAATTGCACCTGGCAACCTATTCATATCTGAAATGCTACCTAAATCTTTTTCTAACTTTTCTCGTTTTCTATCTAATTGCAATCTTTCTTTTTTAGATAATGTTAAAATGGTACCATCCTCCTTCATTTTATCAATAGCAGTCATTTTTTTAACCGCTTTTCTAATAGTAACAAAATTTGTTAACATACCTCCGGGCCACCTCTCTGTTATGTATGGCATTTTTAAAGGCTTAATATGCTTCACAAGAATATCTTTTGCCTGTTTTTTTGTAGCAACAAAAAGTATCCTTCTTCCTGTTTTAGCTATTTTACTTAAAGCCTGTGTACTTTCATCTAATTTACTTACCGTTTGGTTTAAATCTAATATATGAGTCCCATTTTTTTCCATGAAAATATATTGACTCATATTTGGATGTCTTTTTCTTGTTAAGTGACCAAAATGAACACCTGCTTTCAATAATGTTTTTACATCTATTGCCATAAAATTATCTTTTTGAGAATTGTGATTTTTTCCTAGCTTTTCTTTGTCCAGGTTTCTTTCTTTCGACCATTCTTGGATCTCTTGTAATTAAACCTTCTTTTCTAAGAAGGCTTTTGTTATCCTCATTCATTTTTACCAACGCCCGGGCAATTCCTAAACGGATAGCCTCTGCCTGACCCGTTAAACCTCCACCAAAAACATTGATATTGATATCAAAATCTTTAAATGATGCTATTGTATTTTGAGATTGTTCTACTTTAGATTGTAATAACATTGTAGGGAAATAATCTTTATAGTCTTTCTTATTTATAACTATTTTCCCTTTGCCAGACTGTAAATACACTCTAGCAACTGACGTTTTTCTTCTGCCTAGTGAATGAATTTTTTCCATAATTTATTTAATATCGTCAAGATTAATTAGTTTAGGCTTTTGAGCTTCTTGATTATGATTATCTCCAGCATAAACATATAAATTTTTATTTATTGCACGACCTAATTTATTTTTAGGCAACATACCTTTTACTGCTTTCTCTACTAATCTAGTAGGATGTTTTGCAAGTAAATCCTTTGCAACAATAGCCCTTTGACCACCTGGATAACCAGTGTGGCTAATATATTTTTTTTGATTTAACTTATCACCTGATAATTTAATTTTATCTGCATTAATAATAACAACATTATCTCCGCAATCCATATGAGGAGTATAGTTTGCTTTATATTTACCCCTAATAATTTTTGCAACTTTGGATGCCATTCTTCCCAGTAAAGCGCCATTTGCATCAACTAAAACCCAATCCTTTTTAATGTCTTTAGGAGTAGCTGATTTTGTGATATATTTATCTTTATAATTTGCCATTGTAAACGTACTTTTATAATATCCAATCAAACTGTTAAATAATCAATAACAGTCAAAAATGGTTTGCAAATGTAACATTTTTTAATTTACAATCAATAAAGTAATCATTTTTTTTAAGAGGTGAATTAAATAATTTTTAATTCTTGTCCTACTTCTGCGAATGCATTTAAAGCAAAATCTAATTGATCTATCGAATGTGACGCGGATAACTGAACTCTAATTCTAGCTAATTTTTTTGGAACTACAGGAAAGAAAAAACCAACTACATAAACTCCTTTTTCAAGTAGTTTTCTAGAAAAATCTTGAGCAATTTTAGCATCATACAGCATTATAGGCACTATTGGGTGAACACCAGGTAAAATATCAAAACCCAAATCAACCATTTTTGATCTAAAATAAATCGTGTTTTTATTTAATTTCTGTCTCAAAGCATCAGAATGATCTAATAATTCAAATGCTTTTATTCCAGCACCTACAATGGACGGAGCTAACGAATTTGAAAACAAATATGGTCTAGATTTTTGTCTTAAAATATCAATAATTGTTTTTGAAGCGGATGTAAATCCCCCCATCGCTCCCCCTAATGCTTTTCCTAGAGTTCCAGTAATAATATCGACTCTATCTAACACGTTACAATGTTCAGCAGAACCTCGACCAGTTGGCCCAATAAATCCTGTTGCATGACAATCATCAACCATAACTAAAGCATTGTATTTTTTAGCCAGAGTACATATTTGATCAAGTTTAGCTATTGAACCATCCATAGAAAATACTCCATCAGTAACAATCATTTTAAATCTAGAATTACGTGCATCTTTTAATTTATCTTCTAGATCCAACATATTAGAGTTTTTATATCTGAATCGTTGGGCCTTACATAATCTTATACCATCTATTATCGAAGCATGATTTAGCTCATCTGATATAATTGCATCCTCATGATTTAATAATGGCTCAAATAATCCCCCATTTGCATCAAATGCAGCCGCATACAATATAGTATCTTCCTTTAATAAATAATTTGAAATAGTATTTTCTAATTTCTTATGAATATCCTGAGTTCCACATATAAATCTAACCGAGGACATTCCAAAACCATGTGTGTCTAATGTAGATTTGGCAGCATTGATAATCTCAGGGTGAGAAGAAAGTCCCAGATAATTATTTGCACATAAATTGATAACTCTTTCATTATTTACCTGAATTGAAGAAGATTGTGAAGAGGTGATAACTCTTTCATCCTTATATAAATTTTGCTTTTTAGTTTCTGAAATTATATTTGAAAAAAAATCT
Source organism: Flavobacteriales bacterium (assembly GCA_002701365.1). Taxonomy (GTDB): domain Bacteria; phylum Bacteroidota; class Bacteroidia; order Flavobacteriales; family TMED113; genus SP256. Next base: position 18,065 of record NZUK01000027.1, on the reverse strand, counting down.
TCTGTAGAATGTTTCATAATAACAGTAACTATACTAATCCTTGATCAAGCATTGAATCAGCTATTTTAATAAATCCCCCAATATTTGCTCCCTTAACATAGTCAATGTAATCTTTTTGGCTACCATATTTAACACATATTGAATGAATATTTTTCATAATCTCTTTTAACTTATTGTCTACTTCTTCACTAGGCCAATTCATTCTTAAAGAATTTTGAGACATTTCAAGACCTGACACTGCAACACCGCCTGCATTTGAAGCCTTTCCTGGGGCAAATAAAATTTTATTTTTTTGAAATTCATTAATAGCACCAGCTGTTGAGGGCATATTAGCACCTTCAGCTACAGCCAAGCAATTATTTTGAATTAATTTTTGTGCATCTGAGTGTGTTAATTCATTTTGAGTGGCGCATGGTAGCGCAATATCACATGGAACACCCCAAGGAGTTCCTTTGGAAAAACTGCAATCAAATTTATCTGCGTATTCCGAGATTCTTCCTCTACGCACGCCCTTTAATTCAAATACATATTCTAATTTTTTAGAATCGATACCGTTGGGGTCATAAATGTGCCCTGAAGAATCTGATAAGGTAATAACCTTGGCACCCAATTCAATTAATTTTTTACAAGCATACTGTGCCACATTTCCCGAACCAGATATAGCAACACTCTTATTACGAATATCAATATCCTGAGCAGATAACATTTCTACTAAAAAGTAAATTAGGCCATATCCTGTGGCTTCTGGACGAATTAATGACCCTCCCCAATTAGCACCTTTACCAGTTAAAACACCTGTAAACTCATTTTTTATGCGCTTATATTGTCCAAACATGTAACCTATCTCTCGACCACCAACACCAATATCTCCAGCAGGCACATCTGTATTAGGGCCAATATGTCTAGATAATTCCAACATAAATGACTGACAAAATTTCATAACTTCATTATCGGACTTACCCTTCGGGTCGAAATCAGAACCACCTTTACCTCCACCCATTGGCAACCCAGTTAGTGCATTTTTAAATATTTGTTCAAATCCTAAAAACTTTAAAATTGACAAATTAACAGAGGGATGAAATCTTAAACCTCCCTTATATGGGCCAATAGCTGAGTTATACTCAACTCTATAACCTCGATTTACACACTGATTACCCTTATCATCCAACCAAGGAACTCTAAACATAACAATTCTTTCGGGCTCAATAATCCTATGTAAAATATTTGTCCCGTCGTACTTCTTATGATTAGAAATAAATGGCACAACTGCTTCTAAAAACTCTTCAGCAGCCTGCACAAACTCAGGCTCGTTGGGGTTTTTATTTTTTAAATAATTGATTAATTCTTCTAAATAAGACATATATTAATATAAATTTTTTAAGTTTTACAACATTATTATACTGAAGCAAATCTAATTATATTTTTGATAAAATTCACTTTAATTACAAAAGTTTAAAATATGACTATATTTGCCAAAATTGATTTTAGCTAAATTATGAAAAAACTTCTGTTAATTGCTCTTTTTTTTGTGTTTAAAATTACACTTTCACAAATAGGATCCCTGGAGGGAAAAGTATTAGAAAAATCCAGTAATTCTCCTTTAATTGGTGTTAATATTACAATCAAAAACTTATCTGACACGTCGTCAAATAGCATAAGAAATCAACTTTATAATATATTAGGTACAGCAACAAATTTACAAGGAGAATTCAAAATCAATAATCTACTAAGCGGTAACTATGAAGTCTCCGTATCTTATATTGGATATGAAAAGCAAGTCCATCAAATTGAAATTAAAGATGACAAATCGACATATGAAACATTCCTCCTTGAAAGTAGCAACACAGAAATTGATGTAGTAGTAGTCTCAGCTGGTAAGTTTGAACAAAAATTAGAAGAGGTCACTGTATCGATGGACATTATTAAAACCGACTTAATAGAAAATAAAAACACCGTAGATCTGGGAGTCCTAATGAACCAAAGCCCTGGTGTTCAAGTGGTTGATGGACAAGCTAATATAAGAGCAGGAAGTGGATGGAGTTATAATACTGGAAGTCGTGTATTAGTTATGATTGATGACATGCCGTTACTTAGTGGTGATAGAGGAACTGTAGAGTGGAATATGATTCCCATGGAAAACATTTCTCAGATTGAAGTCATAAAAGGAGCTTCATCCGTATTATTTGGATCATCCGCCTTAAATGGCGTAATTAATGTGCGTACTGCGTACCCCAAAGGAGATGATCCTGAAGTAAACCTATCATTCTTCTCTGGCTTTTATGACAAACCCTCAAGAGAAGGGCTACATTGGTGGGGAGATGAAGCAAGACAATTTACCGGAAGTTCTTTTAGCTATGCCCAATATAAAAACAATACGGGTATTATTCTTGGAGGAAATATTTACACAAATGATGGGTATAAAGGTGGATATGTTACAGATAGTACTTCCTCTCGTTTTGGGCAAATACTTCCTGTAAGTGAGAAGTGGGCCAGATTTAACTTTAATATTGAACGCAACCCTATAGAATACCCAGGACTAACAATCGGAGTAAACGGAAATATAATGTATCTACATCAATATGAATCCCTAATATTTGCTAGTGATTCTATAGGATTCACTCCAATTGGTGTGCCCGAAGGGGATACTCCGGCCCTATGGACACAAGTAATGTACACAATTGACCCACATATAAAGTATATTAACCCTAATAATAATACAAGACACTCTTTAAAATCTCGATTTTTTAAAGATGATTATAAACCATTTGATGAGGAAGAAGGGTACTCAACTGTGTTTTACAATGAATACCAATTTCAAAAAACATGGAAAATGAAATACGGGCATATCGTCAGCACATCAGGTTTAACTTCAAGTTATATTAAAGGTGATTATGACGCTGTTTATGGCGGAGGTGGCATATCTCCAACTAAAGAAATGTTTAATTATAGCGCATATTCACAATTAGACCTTAAATATAAAAGACTTAATCTTTCTCTGGGAGCACGTGTTGAACAACTACATTTTCAAGATGAAATATTCACAATACCAGTACTCAGATCTGGTTTTAATTATAGATTATTTCAAACAACCTTTTTAAGAGGTTCAATCGGCCAAGGATATAGATATCCAACTATAATGGAGTCCTTTGTGAAAACCGACTACCATCCCGTGTATGTTTATCCCAACCCGGACTTAACAGCGGAATATGGCTGGAGTGCGGAATTGGGACTAAAACAAGTAATAAAGATTGGTGAATGGCAAGGAATGTTAGATTTTGCTGGATTCATAATGCACTATCATGATATGATTGAATTTACTTTTGGGCAATGGGATCTTCCGAACCCCGATGACCCTTTAAGTAATTTTTTTGGGATTGGATTTAAATGTGTAAACATTGGTGAAACACGAATTACTGGATTTGAAACATCATTGATTGGAGAGGGTACAATTGGTGAAATCGGTGTTAATTTATTAGCTAGCTATACATTTGCAAAGCCAGTTATCATAAACCCTAATGAAACTTATTATGAGTATATTAATGCAGAAGGAGATCTCGTTTCTATTAATTACAACACCTATGATGACAATGAATTCTTAGATGATGAGGGAACCATTTTAAATCCTAATTATAATCCAACTGGAGCAAGTTATAACAATAGTGGGGACATTTTAAAATATCGCCATGAACATTTAGTTAAGTTTGATATTAATCTAGAATATCCTAATGGCATTTCAACAGGATTAAGCACTAGATACAATTCAGCTATGCAAAATATGGATGCTGTATTTTCCTATGGTTTATTTAATGAAGTTGGAGGAACAAATGATGCTCCTGTAATATTTGACCTGGGTATAGTTCAATCAAATAATCGATTTTTAAACGGTGATTTAATTTTTGATTGGCGTATTGGCAAAAAAGTATCTGATAAGATGACATTATCATTAATTATTGATAATATTCTAAATAGAGAATATATAAATCGGGTCGCTGACCTAGGAGCCCCTAGAACTATTTCTTTGAAGTTGAAAATAAAATCATAACATGAAAATTATTGGTATTATCCCTGCTAGATATCAATCAACAAGATTGTTAGGGAAACCATTAATTCAAATTAATGGCAAACCATTAATTCAATTAACATATGAAGCCGTTCTAAGCTCGCAATTATTTGATAATATTTTTATAGCAACCGATTCAGAAAAAATTTATGAATTAACGTCAAGTTTTGAAGCTGAATGTATTATAACATCAAAAAAGTGTCAAAATGGAACCGAAAGATGTGCAGAATTAATTACAACAATGGAGGATCACATAGATGATAAAGATATTATTATTAATATTCAATGTGACGAGCCATTTATACAAAAAAAACATTTGATTAACGTTATTGATTTAATAAAATCCGACAATAAAATAGGAACACTTGTATCTGATTTACAGGAGGAAGAAGTTAATGACAAATCTGTTGTTAAAACATACTTCAACAATAATAAAATTGCAATAAAATTTTCAAGAGATAAGTCAAATTTTATTGATACTACAACATTATACAAGCATGTTGGCATATATGGTTATACTAAACACACCCTACTTAACATAGCTAATTTAAAACCTACAAAACAAGAATTAAAAGAAAGTCTTGAACAATTAAGATGGATGGAATATAATTATAAAATAACATGTTCTATTATTCAAGAAAATATAACCTCAATAAATACGATCACTGATTTAAAAAAAGTTATACAAAAAAACAAATAAAAAAATTTTATTTTACTATATTTATATATACATAATTTGAATTATGAATCTCCCTATTGAAAAGCATGTTTTCCACCTTTTAAAACATTATGATTGTGTTATAGTTACAGGATTAGGAGGCTTTATATTAAACCACCGTGACGCATACCTCAATCAGATCACAAATACGATCCACCCGCCATCTAAGATTATTTCTTTTAATCAAAATTTAATTCAAAATGATGGATTATTAGCTAACTATCTAGCAAATGTCGAAAACATAAGCTATGATGAAGCTTGTTTAGAAATAATGAAATTCAGTCGAAAAGCAAAACTCAAACTACAAAAGAAAAAGTCTATCTTCTTTCAGAATATTGGCACTATTCAATTAAATGAAAATAATAAACTAGAATTTATTTCTGATTCTATATTTAATTTTAATCAACACGCATATGGCTTAAAAAGTTTTCAACTTGCCAAATTAAAAAATAAAACCAAGTATAATTTTAGCACATCTGCAGCAGCTGCCATAATACTACTTATATGCATCTCAATATTTTCTCTAAACACGAATCTTTCTAACACACTTTTATTTAATCTTAATCCTTTAAACACAAACAATTACACACCAAGAACTACATTATCAGATATTGATAGCTTAGGAAGAGAAAAACCTGGGATATACACTGTGCAGGCATCAAAAGTAGACCCTGACTTATATAAAATCAATGGAACCAATTACCATGTTACAACAAAAAGATGCTTAAAAGAAGGGTTTGGAATTGATGTCCAAATAAAAATTTGGAAAGATGAGAAAGATCGCACCCAACGTAATTTATGTTTTTTAAACTGGGACGAAACCGAGTACTCTGATTGCTACAAAATAACAAATGTCTATAATGAAATAACATCTGAATCTCCTAAAGTTATGGTGATGTTAAAAAATGGTAGAATGAAAGAAGCATTATTTGTATTTGAAGAGACTTACATAGATCCGTATGTGATTTTAAATAATGATCTGGAACAAAATAAGGAAGACACACAAGACACTTTATTATTTGTAGACATTCCTAACAGATTTAAGAATGCTATTGAATCTATAACAAAGCCTGATAATTCTAATAAGAAAAAACCCGAAATTAAAATTGAATTCTCCGAAGAAGAAACACTTCGAACTAAAAAAAATGTCTCTCAGAAAACCAAAAAGATCCATATTATAGTGGGTAGTTTTTCTGAGGGAAAAAACGCCAATGCGTATATCAAACAATTAAAAAATAGAGGATTTAAATCTGCAAGTGTTATTGGGACTAATAAATACGGTTTGATCAGAGTGGGTGTTGCTAGTTTTTTTACAGAAAAAGAAGCAGATGAAGAATTAATTAATATTAAATCTAAATTGTCTAGTGCATGGATTCTAAATACTAACGAATAACTAATCACCCATTACTTCTAAAATAGAATCATTAATCTTTTCTGATTTTAAATTCTTTATACAACCATCTTTTCGGATCCTACAGAAATTACCATGTTTAGAACAGGGCTTAGCAAACTCATTGAAAACAATATGTAAACATTTATTTTTTGTCATATATGGATAAAAACCTAAGCTAGGTTTTGTGCAACCCCAAAAAGAAATAATATTTTTTTTGAAAGCTGCTGCAATATGCATAAATCCTGTATCATTTGTTAAAACAAGACTACTGTGTTTAATTAAATATGCGGACTCGTCTATTGATAATCTTCCACAAAAGTTGTCAATATTAGTATTTGTAGATTTTTTCACAATCAAGTCTCCTTTTGATAATTCTTGATGACCGCCAATCAATAAAACCCTAGCCGACAAATTATTGCAAACATTAACTATCTGAGATACTGATAATATTTTTTGCTCAAAACTCGCACCAATACACCAAACCAAAAAAGGATCATGTTTTTTAATATTAACAAATGTTTTTTTATTTAAAAAATAATCTAATCCATTATTATCATTTTTGACATTTAGTTTTTTCACACAATTAAAATATCGATCTACTACATGTTCCTTTAAAGAATTTAAACCAAAATATAATAATAAAAAACGTTTGAATTTTTGTTTTTTGTAATTTAATACAACACCCCTTAGATGTATTTTTATCCTGAAAGATCGCAAGTTATTATGAAGATCAATGACATGACTGTAATTTTCTGACTTTAAATCTTTTATAGTTTCATTAATATTATCTTTTAATATAATCAACCTATCAATATGTGGGTTTGAATCTAAAATCTGTGAGTATTGAACCTTTGTTAAAAAGTGAATTTTACAATGTACTTGATTTTTTACACAACGAATAATCGGAGATGTTAATACAATATCACCTAATGAGCTAAACCTTATGATCAAAACTTTTTGCATTCCTTAAAAATAAAACATAAAATCATAGTAACGATTTAAATAAAATTATAATTTTAGGTCCAATTAATGTTTACAGACTCGCACACACATTTGTATCTTGAAGATTTTAACAATGACCTTAACATTGTTATTGATAATGCCAAACAGCAAAAGGTAAATAGATTTTTATTGCCTAATATTGACATTAATACATTACCTAATGTCATTGATTTACATAAAAGAAATCCGAAATTATTTTATCCTATGATTGGTTTACATCCTTGCAGTGTAACGGGTCAATTTTATGATGAATTAAAAAAAATTCATGAATATATTACACAATATCCTTTTATTGGGGTTGGAGAAATAGGTATCGATCTATACTGGGATCAAACATATATAGCCGAACAAAAAGAAGCATTTAAAATACAAATTGGTTGGAGTAAAACACATGACCTACCAATTATTATTCATTCTCGTAATTCATTCAATGAGATTTATGATATTTTAAGTACCGAAAAATCTGAGAATACAAAGGGTGTTTTTCATTGTTTTTCTGGAAATTATGAAGAAGCTATGAAAATTATTGAAATGGGCTTGTACTTAGGCATAGGGGGTATAATTACATTCAAAAATTCTAAACTTTTTGAAGTAATTAAAAAAATAGATTTGAAACACATTATCTTAGAAACCGATGCTCCTTATCTCGCTCCTCATCCAATGAGAGGTAAAAGAAATGAGCCTAAGTTTTTACCTATAATAGCAGAAAAAATAGCAGAAATCAAACAAATTACAATCCAAGAAGTCGCAGAAAGAACGAATGAAAATATTGAAAAATTGTTTTCTATAAAAGTTGCTTAGTTTAATTACAATATTATAGAAATTAAGTTTTATACGCTATAATTTTGTTTTTTTTTGTAATTTCGGTGCCAAGCGATTTAATGAGAGGAATTGGAGAGGTGGCCGAGTGGCTTAAGGCGCACGCTTGGAAAGCGTGTATATGTAAATCATATCGGGGGTTCGAATCCCTTTCTCTCCGCTGAAATAATTAAATAGAAATACTATAAAAACTAACTTAAAATACAAAACATGACTGCTAGATTTTTACTTTTAATTTCCTTGTTATTCATAAGTTTCCAATCAACTTATGCTCAAGATGAAACAACTACTGATACAACAATGACAGAAGAAGTTGCTGACACTACTATGACAGATGAAAATTCTGATAACATAGAAGCGTCTGAAGAAATGAGCGAAAATACCAATGAAGAAACAACAAAATCTTCTCCTTCTTTTCATCAAGTATTAAAGACAAAATTTATTGAAGGAGGTGCCGGATTTATGGGGATTGTTCTACTAACATTAATTTTAGGATTAGCATTATGCATTGAAAGAATTATTTATCTACATGCAGCAGGATCTGCTAATAACGAAGAATTATTAGCTGCAATTGCAAAAGCACTAAAAAACGGAGGTGTTGACAAAGCAAAAGAAGTATGTAGAAATACAAGAGGTCCTATTGCCAGTATATTTTATCAAGGTCTTGAGAGATCCGACAAAGGAATTGATGCTGTTGAAAAATCTATAGTATCATATGGTTCGGTCCAAATGGGAATGTTGGAAAGAGGTACAACTTGGATTTCGTTATTTATTGCACTAGCTCCTATGCTTGGATTTATGGGAACAGTAATAGGTATGATTGGTGCATTTGATGCTATTGAAGCAGCAGGTGATATTTCTCCATCATTGGTTGCAGGAGGTATAAAAGTTGCATTATTAACAACCGTCTTCGGTTTGATAGTTGCAATCATATTACAAGTTTTCTACAATTATATAATATCTAAAATTGATGATATTGTAAATAAAATGGAAGATGCTTCCATAGCATTAGTAGATATGTTATCAAAAAAATAAATTACTGATACAAAAAACTCACAACTATGACAGATTTTGGATTAATCTTAACATACATAATGATTGCGGGAGCAACATTAGCATGTATTGCCTCACCATTATTACAAATTAAAAATGATACAAAGAAAATTAAAAAAATGGCTGGTCCATTGATTAGCCTAGTTTTAATTATTGTTGTATCAATACTAATAGCATCTAATGAAGTCCTTCCTGAGTATACAAATAGTGATGGGACTTTAATTAGTTCTAACATGTCAAAAATAATTGGTGGATGTCTGATTACATTTTATGTCTTGTCAGCGATCACAATTATCTCTGTTATATATAGTGAATTTTTACATAAATTCTTTAACAATGGCAAGAACTAACAGATCTACTCCTGAAATCAATGCAGGCTCAATGGCTGACATTGCCTTTTTACTATTAATATTTTTTCTAGTAACAACGACTATGGATGTTGATACAGGTATTGCCAGAAAACTACCAGTACTAGATGAAGAACAGGAAATAGAGGATATGCAAGGTAATGATAGAAATATTTATGAAGTATATGTTAACAACAAGGACGCCTTGCTAGTTGAAGAAGAAGAAATAGAGATAGAAAAGTTGCGTCAAGGAGCAAAGGAATTTTTAAATAACAATGGCCGAAACCCCAAACTTTCTGACACCCCGGACAAAGCAATAATATCATTACAAAATAGCCGAGGTACTTCCTATGAAATGTATATAGCGGTACAAAATGAACTTACAGCTGCATATAATGAATTACGTAATGAAGCAGCCATGATAAAATATAATTTAAACTACACTGAGCTTCCTAAAGACAAGAAAAAAATTATTCGAAAAATGTATCCAATGAAAATATCTGAAGCGGAACCATTTAAACAATAACAATATGTCAAAATTTAAAAAAAATAAAAATAGTAAACTAGCGCCAATATCAACTGCCTCATTACCTGATATTGTATTTATGTTATTATTCTTCTTTATGGTAACTACGGTAATGCGGGAAACAGAAATGCTAGTTGAAAATATACTTCCTCAGGCCACAGAAGTTCAAAAACTAGAAAGGAAATCACTAGTTTCATATATATACATCGGTTCCCCAAAAGGTAAAAATAGAAAAATGAAGTATGGGAAAGATGCCAAAATTCAACTTAATGATTCTTATTCCAGAGTTGAAGACATTCAAGCCTTTATTATTGCTGAACGAGAAACAAGAGCAGAAGAAGAAGTGCCATTACTAACAACATCAATTAAAGCTGATGTTGATGTTAAAATGGGAATTGTTTCCGATGTTAAACAAGAGTTAAGAAAGTCTCAGGCATACAAAATAAACTACTCGACTAGAAAAGAAAATAAATAAATTTTCTTATTTAATTAAAATTTTATGGTTAAGATCGGTGACTTAAGTCTAGGTGAATTCCCGTTACTACTTGCTCCCATGGAAGATGTCAGCGATCCACCTTTTCGAAAATTATGTAAGCGTGGAGGAGCCGACATAATGTTCACAGAGTTTATTTCTTCTGAGGGTTTAATTAGAAACGCATGGAAAAGTGTGCAAAAACTAGACATCTTTGAATTTGAAAGACCTATTGGAATTCAAATTTTTGGAAATAACATTGAGTCAATGAAAGAAGCTACTAAAATTGCTGCAAGCGCAAATCCTGACCTAATTGACATTAATTATGGCTGTCCGGTAAAAAAAGTTGCTTGTAAAGGAGCAGGCGCTGGCATACTTCAAGATGTTCCAAAAATGGTTAAGATGACATCTGAAATTGTTAAATCAACCAACCTTCCAGTAACAGTAAAAACACGATTAGGATGGAATGAAAAAACTAAATATATAGTTGATGTTGCAGAAAGATTACAAGATGTAGGTATAAAAGCAATTTCAATTCATGGTCGAACGAGAAAACAGATGTATAAAGGAGAAGCAGATTGGACTCTTATTAGGGAAGTTAAAAATAATCCAAGAATGCATATCCCTGTTTTTGGCAATGGAGATGTTCAATGCCCTAAGACAGCAATGGAAAAAAAAAATAAATATAATGTCGATGGCATTATGATTGGTCGAGCTGCCATTGGTAATCCCTGGATTTTTAATCAGATAAAAGAATACTTAACAAAAGGAGTGTCAATCAAAGAACCATCTATTATTGAGAAAGCTGATATGGCACTAGAACATTTAAAATTATCTGTAGATTGGAAAGGAAGTAAGCTAGGTATTCTTGAAATGCGAAGACACTATACAAATTATTTTAGAGGACTTCCTGAAATTAAGAAACACCGTTCTGAACTAGTGCAAAAAGAGCAATACGATGAATTAGTAGACATAATTAATGAGATTAAAAAAACGTATCAAAATTATTAATAGCCTAAATAAAAATTATTATTTTTTGAAACTAAAAAAGATGTAATAATACCTAAGCATAATACAATAATCTGTATAATTAAGATATCTACTACATTGACTTTAATAGGATATGCACTAATTATTCCTATTTGAGTATTTAAATGGATAAGTTTAAATTGTGCTTGTAAAAAACAAATAAAAACACCTAAAAAACTACCCAAAACACCTCCAATAACAGTAATGGAACAACCTATAAGTAAAAAAATATATTTTATTTTTTGACGAGTTAATCCTAGAGAATGTAACAAATCAATATCTTTTTGCTTCTCCATGAGCAATACAATTAAACTTGCAATTAAACTCAACATGGATATGATTAATATAAATGAAAATATCATATAAACTGCAATCTTCTCTGTTCGCACCATTTTATGAACAAACGGTCTTTGTTCTAGTCTATTTTTTATAATATAGTCTGGTCCTAAAAACGACATTAAACTAGCATGAATGGCACTTGGATTAACGTTCTTATCTGTTTTTATCTCAATTGAGGAACATTGTCTAGAGATTTTTAAAAAATTTCTTAAATCATGAACACTTAAAACCAAATGTGTTTCATCAATTTCAACATCTGTTCTAAATACACCTGTAGCATAAAATGATTGTGTATGCATAGAACTATTTATGTCCATCATTTTTTCTTCTTTAAAAAAAGAAAGTTTTAAAGAATTCTCGAAATCTAATACTCTTAATCCCAAGCGATTAAAAACTTTATTCCCAACAATAACAAAGTTGTTAGTTCCATCTAAATAATTACCTAAAACAATATTCTGATGTAAATTACTGACTTGGATATAGTTTTCATCAACTCCCTTAGCTTCAACAACATATTGATAATCTAGATATTGAGCTAATAATTTTTGCTCTAAAATTTCTGAACAAAAAATCACGCCATCTATATTATTTATTCCAGAAATAAAATCGTTATCTACATTAAACAATGTTCCTGTTTTTAATTCAACCTTAAAATCAGCATCGACTTTTTGATATAAACCATGTATAATATTGTCAAAACCATTGAAAACTGATAAAACAATTACCATCGCCATGGTACCACATAAAACACCAGAAATTGAAACCATGGTAATAATATTTACTACCTTTCTCTGCCTCATGGCAAATAAATATTTATATGCTATGTGAAATAAGTAATTCAACTTAAATATTTTTCAAGATCTGATTTATATGATCATAGTGTTCAAGAGAGTTGTCAATAAAAAAATTTAAATCAGGTGTTTTTCTCATTTGATTTTTTAATTTCATTGATAACTGATGCTTAATGAGATTTTGTTGATGCTTTATATCCTGAAAAATATCCATTTTATTTTTTTCTGGGAATAAACTTAGATAGACTTTAGCAATAGACAAATCCTTAGAAACTAGAACGTGCGTGATTGTAATCATAACTCCTTTATAACTACTTCGAGATAAGTTTAGAAAAATATCAGATAAATCTTTCTGTAATAACCTGGCAACTTTTTTTTGTCTATTTGATTCCATTATCACCAAAGATACAATTATAATACATATTGATATACCATATATGTGTATCTTCGCGTTATATTTAGGCTATGAAAACTACTTTTAAAATTTTAAAATTTTCCTATCCATATTACGGATTAATGATTCTAAATACCTTTTTTAATTTTTTATCTGTTATCTTTTCATTGTTTTCAATATCACTTGTGATTCCTATTCTTGGACTATTATTCGGAACTATTGAACCTCCTGAAAATACAGTCACTGAATTAAATTCATTAAATTTTACAGATTATTTATACTCATATATATATTCATTATTAGATAATAATGGTGCTTTAAGTGCTTTAGGATTTATATGTTTATTGGTGGCTATTGGCACAATACTTAAAAATTCAACTAGATATTTAGCACTGTATTTTTTAACACCAATTAGAAATAATGTTATTAGAGACATTAGAAAAGAAATGTATTCCAATATTTTACGCATGCCCTTAAAACTAAGTTACAAATTTAAAAAAGGTGATTTAGTTGCACGCATGACAAATGATTTAACTGAAATAGAATGGTCAATTATGGGGGTCCTTGAATTTTTTATCAAGGAACCTATGCATATAATTATTTTTCTATTAAGTCTCATCTATATTAGTCCTGAATTAACATTAATTAGCTGTATTTTTTTGCCTGTAGGAGCATTAATTATAACCAGTGTCAGTAAATCATTAAAACAAAACTCTTTATTGAGTCAAAATAAAATGGGTGATTTAATTTCAATAATTGAAGAGTCTATTAGTAATTTAAAAATTATTAAAGCTTTTAAAGCTGCTATATTTACATCTAGAGTATTTCATGCTGAGAATGAAAATTTAAAAAATATTAATAATCATGTTTTATGGCGTAAAGACTTAGCTTCTCCTTTAAGCGAAATGTTAAGTACTTTAGTTATGGTTGTGATTATTTGGTTTGGTGGAAAAATTGTACTTACTAGTGAGCTTAAACCAGATGCTTTTATAGGTTTTTTAGTAATATTTTCTCAAATACTACCACCAGTAAAATCATTAACAACAGCATATTATTCAATAAAGAAAGGCTCTGCTGCTGCAGAGAGAGTATTGAGGCTGTTAAATAACAATTATAATCAAAAAATAAATTTGCCAAGCACTAAATATTTTAAACAAGAAATTGTATTTAAAGATGTATTCTTTAAATATAATGAAGATCTAAATATTAAGAATATTAATATGCACATTTCCAAAGGCAGTAAAGTAGCAATTGTTGGAGAATCTGGATCAGGAAAATCTACCCTTATGGAATTATTGTTAAAATTCTATGTTTGTGAAAAAGGTGAAATTATAGTTGATGGAAATAATATTAATAACATTGATTGCCAATCATTATTTAGTGTTGCTACACAAGATGTCATGCTATTTAATGAGACAATTAAACATAATTTAATTATTGGAAATAATCATGCATCAATACGTGAAATTGAACAAGCAGCAAGGGATGCAAATATTCATACATTTATTTCAAAATTAGAAAATGGATATTATAGTATTCTTAAAGACCAGGGAAATAATTTATCTGGAGGTGAAAAACAAAGAATAGGAATTGCCAGAGCTTTATTAAGCAAATCCCCTATTTTAATCCTGGATGAACCCACGTCATCCTTAGACGCTGAATCACAAAAAAATATTAAGAATACTTTGAATAATATCGATAATTCAAAAACATTAATTGTTATTACTCATAAACTAAAAAGTATCGAAGATTCTGATAAAATTATAGTCATGAAAAATGGAGAAATTGTTGAAGAGGGCAATCACAACATGTTAATTAATAAAAATGGAGAATATAAAAAACTTTACGATATTGAAACATTAAAATCAAATGAAAAAAATTGAACATATAGGGATTGCTGTTTCTAATTTAGAGGAATCTAATTTAATCTACTCTAAATTACTAAACACTCAATCATATAAAACTGAAACAGTAGATTCAGAAGGAGTAATTACATCTTTCTTTAAAGCTGGTGACACCAAAATCGAACTTCTTCAAGGTACTAATGAAGATAATGCAATTTCAAAATTTATTAATAAAAAAGGTGAAGGTATTCATCACATTGCATTTGAAGTTGAAGATATTCTATCGGAAATAAAAAGATTTAAAAAAGAAGGATTCAAAATAATTAATGAAACCCCAAAAAAAGGAGCAGATAATAAATTAATTTGTTTTATACATCCAAAATCATCTATGGGTGTATTAATAGAACTTTGTCAAGAAATTAAATAATAAATAGCTATGGAATTTAGAACTAGAAAACTTGTTAAACCAGAAGATTTAAATGCAGGAGGGAGCCTATTTGGCGGGCAATTACTTAAGTGGATTGATGAAGAAGCTGCAATATATGCTATGTGCCAGTTAGATAACCAAAAAGTTACAACTAAGTTTATGTCTGAAATAGACTTTATATCTCCTGCAAGATTAGGAGATGTTATTGAAATTGGAATAGAAATGGTTCAAATTGGTGTTACTTCTATTACATTTAGATGTGAAGCAAGAGTAAAAAAAACAGAAAAGACAATTATTACAATAGAAAAAATCGTTTTTGTTAATTTAAATAATGAATTAAGACCTACGCCTCACAATAAAGGCTAATTATTTGTGGTATACCAAATGATTGCTTAATATTGCTCTCATATTCACGGGCCCATAGCTCAGCTGGTTAGAGCACTTGACTCATAATCAAGGGGTCGCTGGTTCAAGCCCAGCTGGGCCCACCATAAAAAAACCCACTCAATTGAGTGGGTTTTTATTTACTATCGTTTTTATTTTGAAAACTACATTGCAATTAATAAAAGAGGAAGTAAAAGATGAATATCTCTAATCGCTCCTTTATCTTTTGGTGAAATCTCATTTTTAGTGCCAATATTAAAACTTAATCCTGCGGATGTGTATAGATATCTATCTTTATTCGTTCCATTATCCCATCCATCAAAACCATCATGATTAACAATATTTCTTGTAACCTCAATATTTAATTTAATGAACTTATATACCTTGTAAGATAATCCTGCACCATACATTAACTTGCTTGCATTTTCATCTTCAAAGCCAGTATTAGGGACGATAGCATCATCAAGCAGACGATTTACATCAGAAGTAAATTTTATTCTTCCTACACCAGCTTTAGCTAAAAAGCCAACTCCATATTTATTGCAAAATTCATACTCAGCAAAAAGACTTCTATCTTTAAAGCTACCATTCCAATACTGCACATCATTAGACCCGCCTATATCAGAATTCATAAAATTTAAACCAACAAGTAAGTTATCACAAACGAAATAACCTGCTGAAAGTTGTAGTGCATTTTCTACATCATCTCTATCATTGTAATTTGATTGCATGTCATCTGAAGGGTTATTTATAGAGCCATAAATACTTTCTCCATCGCTATATTCAACTGTAGCATCAGAAAGATGGCTATTAGGATGATATGAATCTGAAACCATTCCATAGTTCATCTTAAACATAAAACTTCCTTTAGATTGTCCCATCAGTAATATAGGGGAACATATAAATAGAATTATTAATATTTTTTTCATAGTTAATATTTTTATTTTTTAATTATTTGTTTATTCCAAACCTTACCATTATCATGCCTAATGACAACATTATAAATAGAGGGAGTAAACATGCTTAAATCAAGTTGTAAAACATCTAATTGATTTGATCGATTATCATATGTAGATATTAACCTTCCTAGATTATCGTATACATCCACAACAAATTCTTTCTCTAAGTCTGTTATCTCTAGATAGAATAAACCATCTGTTGGATTAGGATATAGTGAAATTCCATCCATTCTTCCTTGCATTTCATCAACTTCATCTTGTGTAAAAGAAATTGTATTACTTGTTTGCTCACAACTTCCATTACTATTGTTCGCTACAACATAATAATCACCGCCTTCTGTAACATAAAAATGTGGTTCAGAACCCATAGATTCATCGTTTCCTTCAGAATACCATTCATATTCATCAAACATATAGGTAGTAACTAATGTTGTAGAGAAAAATTGATAAATTTCAATAGGATCTTGTTCTAATGTAATTACAATACCAGTCCCATCGTCTTCTCCTGAACACTCTTCGCAATTTTCTGCAAACACACAAGAATCTTCATCAGAGTTGATTGTCGATGAATTATTATAATTACATGCCCCCATAGTTGTACATCCTGCAAGGATGTCTTCATCATCACACAAACCATCACCATCAATATCATTTAAAACTACAAATCCTGTACCATCGTCTTCTCCTGAACACTCTTCGCATTCTTCTAACGCAAATACACAAGATTCCTCGTCAGAATTTAGTGTCACAGAATTATCATAATTACATGCATTTATATCTATACATCCTGAAATAATATCCTCAGCATCACACAAACCATCACCATCGGAGTCAATTTCAATAATTTCGTCTGCAATTCTACCACCACTTATATTCCCTTTCATGATTGCATTAAGTGGATCAAAAAAAGTTATCTCAGCAGTTGATTCAAATAATATCTCTTGTTGACCGGGGGGAGCTTCAGACTCTATTATTATTTTTACATCGCCAATTATTGAATCTGTACCTAGAACTGTTTCAAAGATTAACTTTAATTTAACTGTACCCTGGTAACACTCAGCCTCCAAATAAGATGGATTATTTTCATCTGAAATAAAAACTGAAGTTGTTTGCTCTATGTTATTTTCAATATCTACTACAGTAACTGCGTCGTCATAAATAGAAGACGATAAAGACCAGTCTTCTCCTTCTGCAGTAATAGTACAATCTCCAGAATCCGGATTAAATGGATTCAAATGAGTCCAAGTTCCATCAGAATATTCACAACATTCAGTACAATTATCTACTGGTAAGATACAAGTACCATCATCATCTGTAGCATCTGCATTATAATTACATGCTGTTTCATCTTGACATCCAGCAATTTCATCTGCATCACAAATACCATCGTCATCTAAATCATTATCAACAATTACACCATCTTCACATGTTTCACAAATACCATCAGTGTATTCACAAGATCCATCGTCTTCGGTTGCATCTGCATTATAATTACATGCTGTGTCGTC
>NZUK01000026.1 GCA_002701365.1 Flavobacteriales bacterium | reverse complement strand
TCGGATTTCCGGGGCTTTTTTTATTATATTTAGATTATGAAGATACTATATGGAATTCAAGGTACTGGAAATGGTCATTTAAGTAGAGAGAAATTTATATTATTTTTATAAATCTATCTTTTGGCAACCTAAATCTTTTTCCGTAAACTCCATTGTCAGCTCTTTTACCAGCGCTAATAACCATGCATATTTTTGCTCTTTTAGGCAGTTTAAGAAGTTTTTTAATCTTATGTGAATCAATACCCTCCATTGGACAGCTATCGTATCCAAAAGCTCTTAATGACAGCATTAGTGTTTGACAAGCTAAAGCTGTTGATTTATGAGCCCATACATTCATATCACTAATACTAGTCGGCTCTCTAGGTATTGATCTTGTAAATCCAATAAAATAAGTTGATATTTTTTTTATTAATCCAAATAATCCAAATAATCCTTGATTATAAGCAAGAGGAACAATTTTATTATAATAAGTAGATACAGCTTTAGGGATTTCTTTGTGCTTAGACATATCTAACATTAATTGAGTATTTTTTTTCCAATTATCAGGCCTTGCAACACATACTACTAATTCTTGAGCTGTTTTTGCTGCAGGTTGACCTAAGCAGTAGTCTATTAATTTTATTTTTTTATTTTCATCTCTTACCCAATAAAACTCCCAAGGTTGTAAGTTTGATGAATTTGCAGAAAGAAGTGATAATTCTAAACATTGTAACATATCAGATTCTACTATTTGTTCATCATTATATATCCTCACACTTCTTCTACTCTGAACTACTTTAATAAATTCTTCTTTATTAACATCTAAAGCTTTTTCAATATAGGTATTTGAATCTTGAAATAATTTATTTAAAATAGGATCGTTTGAATTTGACATAAATAATTGTTTAAATTAGAAACTTAAAGTTTTCAAAACTATGAAGAAATTCTTATTTATTTATTTATTATTCTCAACATTTGTTTATTCTCAAGTAGAAGATAAATATGATTCAAAAAAAACAGATCTCCCCTACTGGGTTCAAGAAATGTATTCTGAAACACCAGACCCGGGAAAAATTGAATTATTATATAACAATTATTATAAAGAAAATAAATTTATTAAGAATAAACATACACAATACTATAAAAGATGGAAGAGATCATTATCAAGAGAAATTAATACAGAAAAAAACTCAATAACTCCTAGAAAGATTATGAATTTGAATTTGCCAGAATGGGAATGTGTTGGACCTTTTGATTTTGACAGAAATGCAGCAAGCACATCTTACGCTGCTGGAGCAGCCCATCTTTACACTGTTGAACAGTCTATTAGCAACTCAAATATCTTATACGCTGGAGGTGCTACCTGTGGCCTATGGAAATCATTAAACAAAGGTTTGCAGTGGATTCCATTATTTGAAACAGAACTGATGATTAATACAGTTTATAGTCTAGAAATTGATTTTACAAACCCTGATATAGTTTACTTTTCAGCAGATGACAATTTATATAGAACTATTAATGGAGGAAATAGCTATGAATTATTATATGAAATGAGCTTCATTAAGGATATTGTCATGCATCCAAATAATACCAATATTTTATTCATCTGTAGTGAAGAAAGATTGTATCAATTAAATATATCGGATAATAATTTAGAAACTTTAGTCTTTGGAGATGTTCTTGAATTGGAATTTCATCCTACCAACTCAAGTATTATTTATATCGTCAGACAAATTGGGAATAAAACAGAGTTTTTAAAATCTATAAATTCTGGAGAAACTTTTGATATATATGATAGTGGTTGGCCAAGTCCTAATTCTAATGATGAACAATTAAGAACAGAAATTGCCGTAACACTTGATAATCCCAATAGAGTTGTAGCACTTGCCACTGGATCTGCAAATGGAGGTAGTGGACTATACGGTATATATGTTAGTGATGATCAAGGTGAAAACTGGGAATTTAGATGCTGTGGAGTACAAGCAGGAGGTGTTCCTTCTGAAACCAATATGAATTTAATGGGATGGAGCCATGAAGGACTGGATGATGGAGGACAATATTACTATGATTTGGCGCTAGCAATAAATCCCAATAATGCTGACAACATACATGTCGGGGGTGTAAATCATTGGGTTTCAAATGATGGTGGATATACATTTACATGTCCTTCTAAATGGAGTTGGGCAGCTGATTCTGAAAACACGAAATATGTACATGCAGATATTCATGACATAAAATATTATAACGATGACCTATGGATAGCTTGTGATGGTGGAATATTTTACTCTAATAATCTGGGAGATACTATTCATCAAAGGATGTTTGGTATTGCAGGAACGGATTTTTGGGGATTTGGTTCGGGTTTTTCTGACGGTGATGTTATGATAGGGGGAACATATCATAATGCAACGCTATTAAAAGATAATGACACATATATTCAAGGAGATACCCTTGAAGGAACAAATGAGCTTGGTGGGTGGGTCTCAGTTTGTGGAGGAGATAATTATAGAGGATTTGTAAACTTTGGTGACAATAGGAAAGTTTATTTAGATGAATGGGGTTCTGGTGGTGGATATAAATTATCTGGAGATAGGACTATCCCATTAGAGGGCTTTAGCATGAGTGTTTTAAGCAATGCTTCTTATACTACAGGTGAGTCAAGTAATCTTGAATTTGATCCACGATGTTTTAATATTATATATATAGGTAATAATGATATTTTATATAAATCTTTTGATAATGGTTATTCTTCGATACCCATATATGACTTTTCCGAGAAAGTAACTTCTATTGAAGTGGGATGGGATAATCCAGATATTATATATGTTGCTACATATGATGGATACTGGTCTGAAAAAAATGTTTGGAGAAGTGAAGATGCTGGCCAGACTTTTGTTAATATTACTCCAACATTTCCGGGAGTTGTAGCAGACGATTGGATTCCTTTTGACATTACTGTTAGTAGTGAAAATGCTAATCATGTATGGATAGCAAGATGTCCAAATAGTTTAAGTTATAGTTCTTATGATGGAAGTAAAGTATATAAATCTACTAATGGTGGAGAAAATTGGACAAATATTACGGGAGTTGGGTTAAGTGGAGAAAATATAACAAATATTGAATATTTAAGAGGTAGCAACGATGGTATTTATTTAGGTACACGAAAAAATGTTTATTACAAAAATGATACAATGACCGAATGGATTCTTTATAATAATAAGCTTCCTTTAAGTACATATTCAACACAATTAGTACCATATTATAAAGAACAAAAATTAAAAAATGGTACAAATCGAAGTGTGTGGGAAGTAGATTTTTATGAATCACCAACCCCTTCTGCGCAAATTGCCGCAGATAAATTAACAATTAATTGCATGAATGATACTGTACAGTTTGTGAATCACTCTGCAATGTCTACAGATAATGCATCCTGGTCATGGAGTTTCCCTGGAGGAAATCCATCTAGTTCTACAGAAGAAAACCCATTAATTATTT
Source organism: Flavobacteriales bacterium (assembly GCA_002701365.1). Taxonomy (GTDB): domain Bacteria; phylum Bacteroidota; class Bacteroidia; order Flavobacteriales; family TMED113; genus SP256. The sequence continues at coordinate 10,282 of NZUK01000026.1, read as the reverse complement.
ATTCTAATGAAGGTCTATATGACGTGTCTTTGACAATAAATGATATATCTGGATCTGATAATCAAACTATCTTAGGAATGATTAATTACACGAATAATCCGCTTACAATGGGAGGTTTTGATTGTGATGGAACATGTCAAGAAGGCTTTATGAATACTGTATTAATTCTAGAAGATTCTTATGGTGACGGCTGGAACGGAAATTCATTAAGTATTATGGTTGATGATATATTATTAACTCAACAGACATTATCAAATGGGTACTATGATGAAATTAATTTATGCATTCCAATAGATATCAACACATGTGTTGAAATTATTGTGCAAGAAGGTGGCTGGCCTGAAGAGGTATCTTGGTCAATTGTTAATGAAAATGAAAATGAGGTATTATCAGGAGGATCACCTTTCTATAATCAATTATATGAAAATTGTCCAATCTATGGATGCACAAACTCAGATGCAATTAATTATGATCCTGATGCAAATAATGATGATGGAAGTTGTTGTTTTGGTGAATTTTACACAATTGTAATGGAAGACAGTTACGGCGATGGATGGAATGGAAACACATTAGTTGTAGGTAATTATGAGCTTGAACTAGAAGAAGGTTCTAATGAAGAAGAAATAATATGCTTGGAAGGAGATTTAAGTTGCTTCAATGTAGTTTGCGATGGAGGTGATTGGCAGTATGAAGTTTCATGGATAATTTATAATCCACAAGGTAATATAGTTTTGTCAGGAGGAGCACCTTATGATGGATGTTTTTTAGAGGGTTGCACAGATCCAATTGCATGTAATTTCAATATAGAAGCTACATTTGACAATGGAAATTGCTTGTATCCAGATGAGAATGGAGACTGTGAAAATATTATTTTAAATGAATATAATATAAATACTAATTTTTATACAATATCAGATTTACTGGGAAGAAATATAAATCAAAGTGAGTCTCAATATATATATATTCAAAATAATAATGGCAAGATCACAAAAAATGTAATATTTAAATAATTTATTTAAAATTTTACACTATAAATCCTTCGGATATTATAATTCATGTAACTTTATTTAATAAATACATATTATGAAAAATATTTTAATTTATTTTATTACATTATTTGCTATGACATTACATTCACAAAACAACATTTATGATATTGCTTTAACTGATATCGAAAATAATCCAATTAATTTAAATAATTTTAAAGGGAAATATCTATTATTTGTAAATGTCGCCTCATATTGTGGATATACAAATCAATATTCTGATTTACAGAAATTACATGAAAAGTATGATGAATTAGAAGTAATTGGACTTCCATGTAATCAGTTTTTGTTTCAAGAACCATTCTCAGAAGATAGCATTAAAGAATTTTGCTCAACAAATTATGGTATAAATTTTACAATGACAAATAAAATTAACGTTAAAGGCTCTAGTCAGCATGAACTATATAAGTGGCTTACAGACAAAGCTTTAAATGGTGTAAAAAATTCAAGTGTCAAGTGGAATTTTCAAAAATACTTGGTTGGAAAGAATGGTGAATTTATAGATGTTTTTTACTCAAAAACTCTACCTCTCTCTCAGGAAATAATTCAGCACATAAACTAATATTGATCATCACCGTGATCGTGTGATGTATCATTGTTTTCTAAAATCGCCTTTTTCTTGATTGGATCAAAATCTATTTTACCAAATTTATATTTAAAATTAATATTAAATGATCTGAAAAGAATTTGATAATCCCTATTATTTTCAAAACTTGTTCCATCAGACATATCACCTGAGATAGATGTATCAAATGACTTGTATTTAGAAAATGGCTCAACCATACCTAAACCTATTGAACCTCTTTTATTTGTAAAATCCTTTCTTAAGCCAAAGCTCATCATTGAAAAACTTGGCCTTTCTCCTTGAATAGTTCTTCTTGGAGATCTAAAAAATGCTCTACTTTCAAATCTATAACCCTTACCTATTTTAAGATTTGCATTAAAACTATACTTGTAATTTAAAGCCTGGTACATTGAATATATGTCCGCCGAAGCTCTTAGAGTTAGTATTTTTTTAATCGTTGTCGAACCAAAAAAATTAAATCCATATGTATCAATATTACCAGTATTATAATAATTAGTTTCAAAAACATTATCTTCAATAATTGAAGTAAATGCTTCTATTACATTATTCTTTTTCTTATAGTAAACAAAAAAACTTGTCATTAAACCAGGCTTAAAATTGGTATAACCTAACTCGATTTGATAAGAATTTGATGGCTCAAGCGTAGGATTCCCTCTACTTATATTATTTAAGTCGGTAATATCAAGATTCGTATTAATCTTGTGAATATCTGGTCTTTTAATTCTATTAGTATAAGATATCTTAATTGTCTGAAACATATTTATCTTTTTAGATATAGTCATATTAGGAACAATATTACTATATGGTTCTGGAGTAAAAGATGGATAGTGATCATTGTATTCGCCAGAAATATTTGTATGCTCATATCTTGTACCAATCAACACTCCAATATCACTAGGAAAATTTAAATTCGTAGACACGTAAAATGAAGAAACTTTCTGTTTGTAAGTGAAAATATTATTTAAATCGTATGAATTTAGCCAACTTACTTCAAGATCTGTTTCTGTTTTATAATCATTGACAGTATTTCTTTCAATTCTTTTTAAACCTAATTCAAATTTATTTTTATTTCCAAAAGGGTGAATATAATCTAATTGTCCTGTTAATTCGAATCCTTTTCCAAGCATTTCATTGTTAATAAACCCAGAATACTCACTATTACCTGTTTGTTCTAAAAATGATATATCATCATGAATATGACCACCATATTGAATGTCAAATGAAAGTTCTCTGCCCTCTGTGTCAGGAAATGTTTTTATATAACTTAAAGTCAACTCAGACTCTGTATCTCTATTTAATGAAGTGTCAGAAACTAAATAAGAATCTATAAGTTGACTGTAGTAATAATCAGATACATTTTCCAGTCCGTCATTTGATTTTATCTGCCCATTAACATTAATATTAGCAGTTATACTATTATACATATTAATGTCATAATAAATATCCATGGATCCTCTAAAACCAATCCAGTTGCCTAAAAACTCACCTGATTTAAGTTGTCTACTTATTAACCCATTACTGTCTGATATACTATTTGAAACAGTTGTACTTCCTTCTCTTGGCCAACCATATCTTGCACTACCACTTGCACTTATTCCAAATCGATTTTTACCAGCATTTAAATTAAAAGAAGTCCTATTAACTCTTGTTCCAGTACTAGTATTAACTCCAGCATTAAAACCTTGAATATTTTTTTGGTCAGTAACAATATTAACAACACCTGCATCACCATCTGCATCATATTTAGCTCCAGGACTAGTAATAACTTCTATAGATTTAATTTGGTCTGCAGAAATTGATTGCAATACATCTGAAATATTATCCATATTTAAAAAAGAAGATGATTTACCGTTAAGTAAAAATTTAATGTTTTCAGAGCCCCTCAACGAGACGTTGTCATTAATATCTACAGAAAGCAAAGGAGTATTTCTTAAAACATCAACACCATCCTGAGCAGATTGATCTAAGTCATTGGATACATTATATACAATTTTTTCAATTTTATTTTCATAAACTGGAGCTTCTGATGATAGTTTTACATCATTTAAAATGTATGTGTCTACATCTAAAAAAATGTTTTTTAAATTTTGGTTCAATTTCTTAGGAGAAACTTGACAAGTTACTCTCTTAGAAACATATCCATTATAACTTATATCTATTATATAATCTCCTACTGGCAAAACATCAAAAACAAATAAACCACGTTGATTAGTAATAGTACCATCAATGATTTTTTCTTCATCAGAATTTGAAATTTTCTGCAATAAGGAAACACTCGCATACTCAAGTGGCATGTCTATTTCTTTGTCTTTTATAAAGCCTGAAATTTTACCATATATATTAATTGTTTCGGAATTCTTGTTTTTACGAGGACCATACCCTTGAGAAAAAGAAAAACAATAAGTTAGAAAAAACAATAAAACAAGGATATTTCTATAAGTCATAATTCTTTAGTATCTAATTTTAAATCTATTATATATAAATGCAAGCAACCAGGCTGGTCCAATTAATAAAAACTGTATATCCTTTAAAAAGGACGGTTTTTTTCCTTCTATTTTATGACCTAAAAATTGTAAGATCCAAGCAAAAATAAAAATAATAATACTTGTGTATAATAAAAATGTATTACCGTCAATATTACATGAATCGAACAGACCCCAAAACTTATTTAATTTGAATAAATACATAGTATAATAGATGTCTAAAACAACAATCGAAGAAAACACCAGCATTCCTAAAAAGATATTAAATGACAGTCTAATGTAAAAAATTAATCCTAAGAAAATCACAATAATTGACCAACTCATTATATCATTTAAAAAATCATTTTTAAAAACATCCATAAAATCATGAGGAATCAAGGAAAGAAGGCTAATAATACTCCAAAAAATTAGAGGTATACAAATCCAATGAATAATTTTATTTGTTTTATTTTGATGACTCTCACTATATTCATCAAACAAATGTTGAATAGTACTCATATTAATTAATTTATTTTATTTAATTTTTCTTTCAACTCATCAATTAAAATAATATCATTGGAACTTACCTCATCTCTTTCTGCCAAAATCAAAGAAACAAAATCTAACAAGTGAATTAAATAGAAATACTGACCTAAATAGCTTAATTCTATATTTTTAACTTCTATAAATGATTCAACATTTTTAGATATTTTTTCAATACTAAATTGCATTCTTTTGATATTTCTAGAACTAGTTGAACCATTTAAAAAAATTGGTATTACGCATGACATTTTATTAACCCATGGCACAATCTCATTGTGATTCATTTCAGGAATTATATTAAAGCAAGCATGTCTTTTTGAATTTTCATTTAATTGCTGTTTAAATCTCAAAGCTACACCCTCAAATTCAGGAAAAGTATATATAAATGGCATCTTATTAGCAATTTTATCCGCAATAATATTTGATTTTGCTTCAATATCATCCTGATAAGTAATTAAATAATGTTTAATTGTCTCTAAATCTAATTTTAGAGCATCTTCGGAGGATAAAAAAAACTTAGATATAATATATAATAATTGTACTAGAGAATAACTCAACATTGCTCGTGGGGCACCACCAGAAGGGAGAATGATGTAATCAAAACCTTTTTGTTTTGAAATACGTAATAATTCACCTCCTGAAGTTATGGCAAGAATCTTACAATTTTTAGAAACTGCTTTATTTAATGCAGAGAGTGTTTCTTCTGTATTGCCAGAGTAAGAAGAAGCAATAAATAATGTTTTATCGTTAACAAATTCAGGAATCTTATAGTCTTGATTGATAAAAATAGGAATAGATAATTTATTATTGAAGATATTTTTGATCATTACTCCTGCAATAGAAGAACCACCTTGAGCAGAAATAAGAATATTCTTAATTTCATTATTACTAATAATGAGTTGTGTTTCCTCAGCTATTTGAATAGCATGAGCGATATGTTTTGGAAATTCTTTAATAAAATCTCTCATTACCAAATTTTTACCCTTTCACTAGGATTTAAATACATTTCATCATCTTTATTAATATTAAAAGCTTCATAAAACGCATCTATATTCCGTAAAGGAACATAGCCTCTATACATTCCAGGAGAATGTGGATCAGTCATTACACGTGTTCTAAGTGCCTCCTCTCGCATTTTAGTTCTCCATATAGTAGCCCAAGAAATAAAAAATCGTTGATTTTGAGTAAAATTATCTATTAAAGGAATTTCTTTGTTTTTAGATAAATAAAGATTTAACCCATCAAAAGCTGAATTCACGCCGCCTAGATCACCAATATTCTCTCCTAAAGTAAACTTCCCATTAATAAATAAGTCAGGTAAAACCTCTATCTTACTAAACTGAGATGCTAGAGAATCACCTAATTCATTGAATTGCTTATAATCATTATCTGTCCACCATTTAACTAAATTTCCATCACCATCATAATCTGCACCAGAGTCATCAAAAGCATGGGATATTTCGTGACCTATAACAGCACCAATTCCACCGTAATTAACTGCTGGGTCAGCTTGAAAATCGTAAAAAGGAGGTTGTAAAATTCCAGCAGGAAAAACAATTTCATTATTAGAAGGGCTATAATAAGCATTAACAATCTGAGGAGACATATACCATTCGTCTTTATCAACTTCTTTATGAATTTTTTCTATATTTTCTTTTCTGCTCCAAATTGATAAATTCATTTGATTATCAAAACAGGAACCACCATCTTCTAATGATATAATATTTAATTCAGAGTAATCTTTCCATTTATCTGGATATCCAATTTTAACCGTAATTTTGTCTAATTTTTCTATGGCTTTTATTTTTGTATCATTATCCATCCAAACCAAGTTATTAATGCGTATTCTAAACGCATCAATTATATTACTAACCATATCTTGAGCTGTTTGCTTGGCCTCAGGAGGAAATTTAGCATTAACATACAATTTCCCTAAAGCTTGCCCAATAGACCAATTTATAGATGAAACAGCTCTTTCTTTTCTTGGCTTTTGTTCCTGAACTCCTCTTAAAGTTTTAGAATAAAATTCCCAATTTGCAATCTCCATTTCCTCAGTCAACATACTAGCTGCATTATTTAAAACCCCCCATTTTAAATACAATTTCCAATCATCAATATTGTTTTTATCAAATATCATTTTAAGATGATTTACATAATTTAAATCAGAAACTATAACACTATCAATATTCTTGATGCCTATTTTTTCTAAATAACGAGACCAGTTAAACATTGGTAACATTTCATGTAGTTCTGAAATTGATCTAGGATTATATGTCTTTGAAGGATCTCTTCGATCTACCTTATCCATCTTCCCCTCAGCTATTAAAGTTTCAAACAGAAGAATCTTATTTGCAATGTCTTGACATTTTTTGTCGTTATAATTACCTAAAAAATTAAACATCTTAGCAATATGATTAATATATTTAGCTCTTATATCCTGAAAACTTTCCAACAAGTAATAGTCCCTATCAGGTAATCCTAATTGCCCACCATATAAATAAGCTGAATGAGTATTACTATTTTTTTTATCAGCACCAATATATATACCAAAAAAATCACTACCTCCACCATAAAAAGATTCTTTCTCCATATATGATTGTAATGATTGAATATCGGTAATATTATTTATATTATTTAAATATGGTAATATAGGATCAATACCTTTACTATCACGATGTTCAACATCCATTAAACATTCATACATAGAAATAACTTTTCCTTGATCACTATCAGAGTCATATTTTTTAGATTTTAAAGCTTCTTCTAAAATTTCTAAGACATCTGCATCGGTTTTTTTTCTAAGTTCATAAAACCCTCCCCAAACACTGTGGTCATTAGGTATTTTTGCAGAATCAATCCAATTTCCATTTACAAACTGATAAAAATCATCCTTTGGAGAAACCGTATTATCCATATAATCTAAATTAATTCCTTTAGATAAAAATTGTTGTTTCATATTTTTAGAGTTAGATTCAATAGGTTCAGAATAATAGAATATCACATATATAGAAATAAATATTGCCACATAAGAACCAATAAATTGTTGTTTTTTTTTCATAATTGATAAGTGTTAATTATTTATCAAGTATTGTTTTTCAACATGACCATTATCAAACAGATTAATTTTAAAATTAGATTTAGAATCGTCTCTACCTAATAAATCAATAGTTTTAGTAACAAAATTTTGATTATGCATATTGTCATCTAAAGATGTTAATTCTGATCTGACATCAAATACAATTTTACTTGAAGCGACATCTGCAAAAAACGAATTAATAATATTATATTCCTGATCATATATCATAACTCCACTATTTGTTACAAAATTTGCAATAGCCGTATATAAATAACCATTAATTGGATTTTCAGCAATTGCATAATAATTATAATCAAGATTATTTACAACACCTACATCAGTCATTTCTTGTAGATCAAACTTATTCATTTGAACATCACTACTAATTTGATAGTATAACTTATCCCCTCTTATCATTGAAACTCCGCAACCAGAGCTAACATCAGTTATAGCAATAGTTTCAACATCTAAATCAGTAGTTTGAATTTTTGAAATCGAAGTGCCGTCCCAATTCTTATTATTTACAGAATATATGTGATCATCCTTGATATGTAGACTAATTGGATTTTTACCATCTTCTCCTAAATCAATTTCATTAGTATAAGACATTGTATTTAAATCTAAGACACCTACAATACCTTTGTAATTACCATATTCATATGCATTATTAATACCAACATATAGCTGATCTCCATGTTTTAATAGACTTTCAGTCGACCATTGTGGGCCATTTTCAGTATCAAATATCATTATCAGAGACAAATCAATTTTTGAAAAAACATCTAAATATGAGTCAAAAATGACAGGACCAAATGTTTCATTATCATAATCACCTTTTGTAATGATTAAATAATCCTCATGAATCATTAATTCCCTAACCCCTGGAACATCTTGCGATGTTATTAATTCATAAGTATCTAGGTCAAATTTTAAAATTTTATTATCTGCAGCGACATAGAAGTAATTGCCATCAATAATTAAATCTGTAGTAAATGTAGCACCTTCAATTTCCATAATTGTGTTATATGTATTATTTTCAGGGATGTAGACACCAATAGTAGCAGGCTCTAACATTTCTTGTTCATAGAAATCATAACAACCTTCATTAAGGATTAAGACCTGATTTATATAAGGAGAATTTTGAGCGTTAGTTAAGAAGGAAAAGAGTAAAAAAAGTATATATATATATTTCATGATTAAGTTCTTTTAAGTTTTGTTTCATTAAAATAAAATGGTAATAAATCTTTTGCAGAAGCAAATTTAACAACTTTATTGTCATTAAATAGTAATAATTCTATATTATAGTTTTGTCTACTTTCTGACTCTATTAAAACCTGTCTGCAAAGACCACAGGGACCGACTGGCTCTAATAGGTTAAAGTTTTTTGATGTTGCCGTAATTGCTACTGTCTTAATTTTTATATTAGGATAATTAGTGTTAGCAGTTGATAAAGCAACTCTTTCGGCACATACACCACAAGGGAAAGATGCATTTTCCTGATTATTACCAATAATAATTTCATTGTTTTCTAAAATCATTGCAACACCAACATAAAATTGGGAATAAGGAGCATAGGCAGATTTAGATATTTTAATAGCTTTATCCATAAGTATTCTTTCGGAATCGCTCAGGAGACCAAAGTCGGTTATTTCATGGTATTTTATTATTATTTCAGACGTCATTAATAATGCAAAGATAATTTAATAAAGTATTTTGTACTTTTATAAGAATGAAAAAATACATATTTATAATAATTTTACCATTAGTTTGCTTTGCACAAAACACTACTCAAAACATTTTACTAGATAGTGGTTGGTCTATCTTTTCGACTCACATAATTCCAAATAATAATAATATCGTTGATGTTTTTGAAAGTATTATTAATGATGTTATAATAATAAAAGATATAAATGGCAATGTTTATTGGCCAGAATATGGACTAAATTCTATTGGCTCTATTGATATTGGTACTGCATACCAAATTAAAATGAATAATGAAAGTATATTAACTGTATCTGGTCAACAAGCAGACTGCAATACAGTAATAGATTTAAATATGGGTTGGAATTTAATAGGCTATCTGCCATTATCTGAAAGTTTTATAGAAGATGAGTTTCAGTCAATAGTTGAAGATGTATTAATTATTAAAGATGATAATGGCAATATTTACTGGCCAGAATTTTCAATTAATTCTATTACAAGCTTAACCCCAGGAAACGGCTACCAGATTAAAGTTTCTTCAGATTTAGAGTTTAGTTACAATTGCAATAGCATAATATGTAACGAATATAATTATAGCTGTGATGGCGGAACCTGGCAATCTGAAGTAAGCTGGGCAATTTATAATGACAATGAAACTCTTATTTACTCTGGTACAGCTCCTGAAGACGGTGTTATTTGCTTAGAAGACGGATGTTATTCAGTATACACTAGTGATAGCTATGGTGATGGTTGGCAAGGAAACATATTAAATATAGGAGGAATAACATTTACTAATGAAAACCTGGATGGATGTTCTAGTTGTGGGCCTGAAACACAAATATTTGAATTATGCACCCCAATCAATTTA
>NZUK01000025.1 GCA_002701365.1 Flavobacteriales bacterium | reverse complement strand
TTCAAAGTTCTCTAATAAAGAATCATCTTGTCCTTCACAAATATCTTCCGCATCACAAACTCCATCATTATCTGCGTCATTATCAATAACTTCACCAAATCCCCCGGTCCCCCCTACGCAAGTATCACATCCATCATAAAAAACACATTGTGTATCATCACTTATTATACCATCATTATCATTATAATTACAAGCTTCTGAGTCTGTACAACCAGTACATGTTCCACCAAAAACTTCATTTTGATTATTTCCAGATAATAATGTTACAGGAAGATCATCAGTAATAACTTGTAATGTCCAGCTAAGAAATTCATTGTCTTGAGAACTGGATATGATAACATTATAACAATTATTTGCAAAACTTGAAGGCATACAAACATTATTAATAGTACCTTCTGGAGCCGAAGTTGGTTCTAAACTAAATACAATATCATTTGTTAATTGAGTTTCAACTTCAAAACTAGTTTCACCATTATTACCAACCCAGAACAATTGTAATTGCACAATAGGATCGTTTACATCATCGGCACAGTTGCCATCACAATCATAATACTCTTCTGGGTAAATACAATCACCTAAGTCAGTAGCTTCTGAATTATAATTACAAGCTGTTTCATCCATACATCCCACTATTTCAAATTCATCACAAACACCATCTCCATCAGCATCTATTAAACAGTTACCATCACAGTCATAACCAGCATCTGCAGCTGGAGTGTCACAACCACAACCTAAATCATTATTATAACATGTACCATCATCATCCGTTGCAGAAGAATCATAGTTACATGCCGTAGCATCTGTACATCCTGCTGTTTCAAATTCATCACAAACACCATCTTCATCAGTATCTATTAAACAGTTACCATCACAGTCATAACCAGATACTGCAAACACACATGAACCATCATTTACATTAAAGTCTGAATCAAAGTTACAAGCATCCTCATCTGTACATCCTTCGTTGCAATTTTCACCTAAAAAATCTGAATTATTATCACCCGATACTACATTTAATATTTCAGAAGTTTCTGTATTAAACAATGATAAATCCCATAAAAGAGTTGAAACGGCATCAATAGTTACATTAAAACATGCTGTTGCTATTGCAGGATCAAAACATGCTGTTCCTGATCCGTCAATAGATGGAAAGGAGGCACTGAATATTTGTACGCCATCTAATAAATTAACTGTTACACCATTACCTACTTCTGCACCAGTCCATGTTAATGTTAATGGAAGAAAAGCCGGATTAACACAAGTGTCATCACAATTTGTATCTTCATTATATGGATATGTGCATGAGCCATCATCATCTGTAGCTGAAGAATCATAGTTACATGCTAAAGCGTCTGTACATCCTGTTATTTCAAATTGATCACAAACGCCGTCTCCATCTGTATCTGTTAAACAGTTGCCATCACAGTCATAACCATCATCTGCAAATATACAAGCTTCTTCATCAGTTGCGTCTGCATTATAGTTACATGCTGTAGCATCTGTAGTACAACCTACAATTTCGTCATTATTGCAAATACCATCTTCATCAGTATCAGCAGGTTCGCCATTTAAATTATATGGCACACCATCAATAAGATATCTTGAATTAGTAACTATTTGTGTATAACTACATACCACAATAGAATTACCACTAGTACCAATCGCATTTATATCGGACCCATTAGTACTATAACTGTTAGTAATAGTATATGTGCCTTGATGAGCGATACAGGTAGTATTACACATTATCCCATTCAAATCCTCGGAAACATCACATCCCAACGGACTGCTACTAGTCTCATCTAATATCTCGGACACATTAATTACCTCTAATTGTACTGTAGTATTAAAATCAATAATAGCATCGTTAATAAATGACGGAACAATATGATCTGTAAACCTAGTTTCATTACCATATTGAGCTATAGTAGTGGAAAAAGCACCACAATCTTGCGCCTGTATAGTGTTATACTGGCTAAAAAATAATCCTATTGTCAGGATTATTACTAAAGAATAAATTTTTCTCATAATCAAAAATTTGTTTGTTTGTTATTCAAATAATGAAAATTCTAAAACACCCTCAGGATTATCTGGAAATATATTAACATCCCACGTTTTAGTTACCCACTGATCACATGTGCCATCTCCATAGTCAAGAGAAGCAACCCAAGTACCATTTGAATCATAATACTCATATAAGCCTGAAACAGGTGTCATAATTGTTTTATCCCACTCCTCAAAATAACACTCTATTTTTTCCATAGGATTAACTTCTGTTTCAGTATAACCTTTGTCAACCATTGCCATTCTAGCATGATTGCCACAACATTCACCAGTGTCAGTACAGCACTCACTGTGATTGTGATCATCGTGAGATTCTTCATCCTCACAAGCAATGAACATTAGAGTTAAACCTATAAATAATAGTGTTAAAAAGTATGTAGTATTTTTCATTTGAATTGTTTTAAAAATATTTGTGGTACAAACCTACAAATTTTATTTAAAACAAATGATAATATAATGCTTCTTTCCTTTCTGAATAAGCAAGTATTTATTGTTTAATAAATCAGAACTAGCAATAGTCGTTTCTATATTTACTTTTAATTTATTAATGCTAATTGCATTGGATTGAAGCAATCTTCTAACTTCACCCTTAGAGTTAAATGCTCCAGAGAGATCAGTAAGTAATGTTGTCACATCTGTACCATTAGTTAAAGAAGATCTATCAGCATGATACTGATCTACACCTTCAAAAACCATCAAGAATTCCTCTTCAGTAATTTCTTTTAACTGATCTGCTGTATTCTTTCCAAATAAAATATTTGAAACTCGCACACATTGATCATATGACGAGGATCCATGAACTCTAGATGTAATTCTTCTTGCCAATTCTTTTTGCAATAATCTTAAGTGCGGTTCCTCAGCATGTTTTTTAACCAAATCATTAATTTCTTCTTGATTAAGAATGGTAAATATTTTAATCCATTTTTCTGCATCTTCATCGCTAACATTAAGCCAGTATTGATAAAATTTATATGGAGATGTTTGTTTGCTGTCAAGCCATATATTTCCCGACTCTGTTTTTCCAAATTTTGATCCATCAGACTTGGTAAGCAACGGTGTTGTTAATGCGTGACCTTTACTCCCGCTAATTTTTTTAATTAATTCTATTCCTGCTGTAATATTGCCCCATTGATCGGATCCACCAATTTGAACCATACAGTTTTTATTTTGATGCAAAAAATAAAAATCATAGGCTTGAATCAATTGGTATGAAAATTCTGTAAATGAAATTCCTGTTTCAATTCTATTTTGAACTGAATCCTTCGCCATCATATAATTCAAAGTCAAATGTTTTCCTATATCTCTAAAGAATGTTATCATATTAACATCTTTAAACCAATCCATATTATTGACAATTTCAGCAGACCTATCTCCATAATCAAAATCTAGAAACAACTCTAATTGTGGTTTTATCAAAGAAACATTATGATTAATTTCATCAATGGTTAGAAGATTCCGCTCAGCGCTTTTTCCAGACGGATCACCGATTAAGCCAGTCGCTCCTCCAACTAGTGCTAGCGGTTTATGTCCACATCTTTGATAATGCACTAAAAGCATTATAGGCACCAAGTTACCTATATGTAAAGAGGTTGCTGTTGGATCAAACCCCACATACCCAGTAGTAGTTCCTTCTTTTAGTACGTCTTTTAAATCAGGTGTAGAATTATGAATCATTCCACGCCAATCCATTTCATTAATAAAATCCATAAGCGCTAATTTATGTATTCTAAATGTATTATTAAATAATGGAAAGACATATATTTAATGCACTGAAATTCATATTTATGTCGAAAATACTTGTAACAGGTGGCACAGGATTAGTAGGATCTCACTTATTATATTTTCTTACTAAGCAAGGATTATGCCCTATTGCAATTAAAAGAAAAAATTCCGACATAAAAAATGTTAAAAAAATATTTAGTTATTATACAGATGATTACGAAGCACTATTTCAAAAAATTATATGGAAAGATTGCGACATATTAGATGTCGTTTATTTAGAAGAGATTGTAAAAAATGTAACCCACATATATCACGCAGCTGCAATAATTTCATTTAATAATGCTGATAAAGATAAAATGATTGAAATCAATAGTATTGGAACAGCAAATATTGTTGATTTATCTTTAAAACATAAAATTAAAAGGTTGTGCTTTGTAAGTTCTATTGCAACCTTAGGGTCTAGTCATGAAAAAGCTGTCGATGAAAGTTGTATATGGGATTGGAGCAATCAATCTGGATATGCCATTTCCAAATACTTGGCTGAAATGGAAGTTTGGAGAGGGTTTGCTGAAGGATTGTCTGGTGTAATTGTAAATCCATCATTAATTTTAGGAGCTGGTTCTTGGGCGTCAGGTATTGGCACAATTATTCAAAAAGCTAGCCTTGGAATGCCATTTTATCCGCCAGGTAGTTGCGGAGTTATTGATGTACGTGATTTAGCACAAATTATGATTCAATTATTAAATAGCGATATTTCTAATGAACGTTTTATAATTAACTCTGATCACATTGAGTACAAAGATTTAATGTCTATAGTAGCAAAAAAATTGAACAAAAAAGTACCACATATAAAGCTTAGTAAAATATTTATGAAAATGCTTATTGGATTAGATGTATTGATAAATAAAATACGCGGAAAAAGGATTGAATTAAGTACAGATGCTGTTAAATACACTACTGCAAACATACTACTAGATAGTAATAAAATAAATAGTATGATTGAATTTAAATATAGAAAAATGGAAGAATCTATTATTAAATGCGTAGAATTATATAAAACCCGAAATCACGAATTTTAAGACGCTTCAATTTCTTTAATTATTTTAATGAAATTTTCAGGATTTTCAATGTAAAACAACAATGTTTGCTTATAAATAGTATCATTAACCTTATACCGATTTAGCGTTTCATTTAAAAAAATTTGTATTGTATCATACGGAGCATGTTTTAAATTTTGAAAACCATGCGTGCCATAAATATCTTTTAAAATACTTTTAAAAGTTTCTTGTGGGATTAAATCTGGTACATTTTCTTTTTCAAAACAACCAAGAAATAAAAAACTAATTATCAAAAACCAATTCTTTGCCATTTTTTATATCATTAATAACTCCATTTTTATATGCAATATGACCATTGACTATTGTATGTGTAATTTCAAAATTAAATTCTTTGCCTTCTAGCGGAGACCAGCCACAAGAATACAAGATGTTTTGTTTTGTTACCTTGTAAGGTGTATTTTTTTGAGCAATAACTAAATCCGCGTAATAGCCCTCTCTAATAAAACCTCTTTTTTGCAAATTAAAACAAATAGCTGGAGCATGAGACATTTTTTCAACAACTCTCTCAATAGAAATTTTATTACTTAGTGTATGCTCTAGCATAACCGGTAACGCATGTTGAACCATTGGCGCCCCAGAAGGACAAGAAAAATATGCATTATTTTTTTCTTTTAGCGTGTGAGGAGCGTGATCAGTCGCAATAATATCTAATGTGTCATTATTTAGAGCATCCCATAAAGCATCTTGATCATCTTGAGTTTTTACAGCTGGATTCCATTTAATAAAAACACCTCGTTCTTCATAGTCTAAATCTGTAAATGATAGATGATGAATACAAACTTCGGATGTAATTTTTTTATCTTTTAAAGCAATGTCATTTCTAAATAAATCCAATTCTTTAGCAGTAGAAATATGCAACACATGTAACCTACTAGAATATTTTTTTGCTAAATCAACCGCTAAAGAGCTTGACTTAAAACATGCATCATGTGATCTTATTTTAGGATGTTCAGAGATAGGAACATCTTGTCCATACTTTACTTTTGCAGCTGAACTATTAGATCTAATTGTTTCTTCATCTTCGCAATGAACAGCAATTAATCCTTCTGCATTAGAAAAAATATTGTTTAGGACTTTAAAATTATCTACTAACATATTCCCAGTTGAAGAACCCATGAAAATTTTGAGTCCTGGAACTTTACGAAAATTGGTTTTTAAAACTTCTGAAATATTATCATTAGAAACACCCATGAAAAATGAGAAATTAGCAAGTGAATCTTTACGACCAATACTAAATTTATCCTCTAATAATTCTTGTGTCAAAACAGCAGGCTTGGTGTTTGGCATTTCCATGAAAGAAGTTATTCCTCCTGCTACAGCTGCTCTGGATTCAGAATGAATTGTACCCTTGTGAGTTAATCCTGGCTCACGAAAATGTACTTGATCATCAATAACGCCAGGCAATAAAAATGCACCATTTAAATCAATAACATCATGATGTTTAGCCGATATAGAAGAAGCTATTTTATGGATAAATTCTCCTTCTATTAAAACGTCAACCTGCGTAATAGTTCCTTCATTAACTTTATTTGCATTTTTTAATAATAAACCCATAATCTTATTTATATGACGACGAAAATAAACTTTTTATTTTCATTTTTAAAACAGCCCATACAGCCTCTTTTATTATGCTACTATCTAATTTTGAAACACCCCGTTCTCTGTCTTTAAATACAATCGGAATTTCTAAAATTTTAAATCCTTTCATCCAACTTCTAAATTTCATTTCAATTTGAAAGGCATACCCAACAAACTCCACGTCATCCAGAGGAATACTTTCTAAAACTTTTCTTTTATATGCTGTGAAACCAGCCGTAGGATCTTTCACTTGCATACAGGTAATTAATCTAACATACCATGATGCACAATAGGATAATAAAACTCTACTAAGCGGCCAATTTACTACATTGATACCAGAAATGTATCTTGAACCTACACACAAATCAGAATCTTGATCTTTTAACACTTTATGCAACCTTAATAAATCATCTGGGTTGTGTGAAAAATCACAATCTAATTGAAAAAAATAATCATATGGCTTTTGTAAAGCCCATTTAAAACCTGTGATGTAAGCAGTTCCTAGTCCTCTTTTTTCTTTTCGTTCTAATAAGAACAGCTTGTCTTTATATTTTTGTTGTAAACTTTTTACTTCTAAAGCTGTTCCATCAGGGGATGAGTCGTCAACAACTAAAACATGCAACTCATTTGAAATTGAAAACAATTTATTAACCATGAGATTTATATTATCAATCTCATTATATGTTGGAATAATAATTAAGCTTTTTTGCATGAATTTAATTTAATTTGTAAAAATAATTAATTTATATTTCTTAATAAGAAATTCTTATTTTGTATTAAAAAATAACAATGTATTTTTAATATATTATTACTTTTGAACATTATGATCTAACTTGAATACTATAATAATTTTAAATTATCTACACATGAAACATTTTTTTACTTTAATAATTACCTTTTTATCAATGAATTTCCTACAATCACAGTGCGATGAGCTTTTTATATCAGAGTATGTAGAAGGATGGTCTAATAATAAGGCAATAGAAATTTATAATCCTACTGCAAATACTATTGACTTATCCGGGTATTCACTATCTAGATATGCCAATGGTGGACAAACACCAAGTAGCACTCAACTAGAAGGCACTATAGAGCCATACTCTACGTTCGTAGTTGGTTTAGACAAAAGAAACCCTGATGGAATAGAGTTTGAAGCGCCGATGTGGGATGGATACTTCACATTCACTGATAGTATTACTGATGAAGAAGTTACAATATATACTGAAGAAGATGATTTACAAAGTAAAGTCGATTTGTTTGTAAACCCCATTTATTACACTGGTACAAATCCTAATGAAGCAATTGCCAACCCATCAACAATGTATTTTAATGGTAACGATGCTGTAACATTAGAGCCAATTGGCGCATATCCAATTGATATTTTTGGAAAAGTAAATTTTGATCCCGGTGTAGCATGGACTGATAGTGATGGTAATTATTGGACAAAAGACCATACTCTAATTCGAAAAAGTTCAATTACAGGGGGACAAACAGACCCTTTTATCGATTTTTTTGACCCTACACTAGAGTGGGATTCATTACCAGCTAATACATTTGTTAACCTTGGTAGTCATGAATGTGAATGTAATCCTGAAAGCCAGTTGCTGGAAATGTCAAATCAATTTATTACTTACCCAAATCCTACTAATCAATCAGTGATTAATATCGTAAGTCAACATGAAATACAAAATGTTAAAGTAATAAATCATTTGGGGCAAGTAATTACAAATAAAGCAATTAATAACAGACGAGAAACTCACATTGAATTGCCAAATCAAAAAGGAATTTATATTATTTCTGTGAAGGATAATTTTAACACCTCTAATCAATCGGTTGTACGTAAGTAATGAATAAATTTCTTACTATTATTATAATTTTTTTTTCTGCACAACTAAATGCACAAAATACTCTAAAGGGTGTTATTTCTGATAAGGAAACTGGAGAAACTTTAATTGGAGCTAACGTAGTTCTAGAAAACAAATCTAAAGGGACTACCAGTGGTACTGCAACAGATTTTAATGGTGAATTTAACTTCAAAAATCTTAAAAGAAATGATGATTATCAATTAATCATTTCTTACATAGGTTATGAGGCTCAATCTTTGGAAATTTCTTTTGATAAAAAAACTTATGTGAGACAGACTATTGAAAAAAATATTCAACTAGTTTCTGACATTCAACTTGATTTAGTTACAGTAGTTTCAGATCAGGCAGAATTTAGAAAAACACCGGTTTCTCTTAGTAATGTTAAAATTGAGCAAATTGAGCAAGAATTGGCTGGACAAGAAATTCCTATGTTATTAAATTCTACACCTGGAGTATATGCAACTCAACAAGGTGGAGGAGACGGAGATGTTGATATCAACATCCGTGGGTTTAACCAAGAATATGTTGCCGTTATGATAGATGGGGTGCCTATGAATGATATGGAAAATGGTTGGGTATACTGGTCAAACTGGTTTGGGCTTGACGCGATGACGAGAACAATACAGGTTCAAAGAGGTTTAGGAGCATCTAAATTAGCATTGCCTTCAATTGGGGGAACAATTAATATCATGACCAAAGGCCTAGATGCAGAAGAAGGTGGGATGATAAAACAAGAAATAGGTAGTGGTAGTGCCTATAGAACTAGTTTTGGGTATACAACTAAAAAGTACAGTTTTGGAAAATTTAATATCGCTGGTTCCTTTAAGCGATCTAACGGTATTATTGAAGGAACACAGTCTAGAGGACTTTTTTATTATTTAAAATGGCAAAATTCTTTTGATGATCACGTACTTTCTTTTGCAATATTTGGAGCGCCTCAAAATCACAATCAAAGAAAGTATGGAGCTGATATTGAACTATATGATAAGAATATTGCAGCTGAATTAGGAGTAGATACTACTGGAGAAGGAGGATACGGCTTAGATTATAATCCAGATTGGTCAGAGTATAATACATATGATGTTATCTTTAATCAAAACTCCAACGACACCATTTGGGGAGAAGACCAAATCGGAATAAGTTATAAAAACTATTACCACAAGCCTACTTTCAATTTACAACACCTTTGGGAAATCAATGAAAAAAGTTCTTTAACCAATGTCATTTATTATTCTCGAGGTAGCGGAGGCGGAACTACATTAGACAGTCCTGATGAAATTTATGACTCTAATAATCAAATAGATTTTCAAGAAATGTATGATCAAAACTCTGGCAATAGTTTTCTTTTTGGTCAACCTTCTTCAATAAAGCCATTATATAGTAGTACTGAGAATAAATCAACACATATATTAACATCTAGTATTAACAATCACTCTTGGCTAGGCGCTTTATCAACATACAATTATAAAGTTGACGAAAACTTTGACTTTGCTGGCGGATTAGACCTTAGGACATATAAGGGTGAACATTACCGCGAAATATATGACTTAATTGGTGGTGATTATTTTGTGGGTTCTACTCAACCAGGCTCTAATTACATTGGAGCAAGTAATGAAAATCTTTTATTGAGACAAGGTGATAAACTTTACTACCATAACGACGGATTAGTTCGCTGGCTAGGTGGGTTTGGACAAGTAGAATATAAGTACAATAATATAACTGCTTTTTTAAATTTAACAGGATCTCATACTTTTTATAAAAGAATTGACTATTTCAAAAAACAAGATATAGTTCTTGAAGATACAACTTTAACACAGGCTGTAGGGGTTAATGAAACCATATGGTATGATGGCAACAGATACACTTTAGAATCTGATGAAGCAAGATTTGCAGAAACAAATTGGGAGGTATTCCCTGGTTATACAGTTAAACTAGGTGCTAATTGGAATATTAATCAATATCATAACGCGTTTTTTAATGCAGGTGTTTTGTCTAAAGCTCCTAATTTTAATAATGTATTTATGTACGACAATACAAGCTTTGACTTAAAACCTAACACAACTATAGAAGCTTTGGAATTTGGATACGGATATCGATCAAAAACTTTTTCCTTAAATTTTAACACATATTTTACTGCTTGGTATAACAAGCCTACAACAGATACTAGAAGAATAGCAGGCGGTGAAATTGTAAATATTACAATAATTGGCATGAATGCACTACATAGGGGTATGGAATTAGATTTTGGATGGAAAATCTCAGACGCTATTAAATATGAATTCTTGTCCTCATTTGGGGACTGGAGATGGACTTCAGATGATGCAACCAAATATGAGTTCTTAGAGCAACAGCTTTATAATGTTTCAAGCATAAATGCTAACGGAATTCACGTTGGAGGTTCGCCGCAAACCCAAATCGGCTCAAGTATTAGCTACAATTATAAAATCAACAAAAATATTAACGGATATCTAAAATTAAAGGGTGTTTATTTTGATAGACTTTATGCCTACTATAATGTCGAAGATTTAGCAGGAGAAGCTGCTGTGAATGAAATTGAAGTTTCAGATGTATGGCGAGTTCCCGATTATGCCTTGTTTAGTTTACATATGGGAAACAATATAGATTTTGATAATAGTAGCCTACATTTTAAATTTAACATCTTAAATCTTTTTGATAATGCATATATTAGTGCTGCGCGAAATAATGATTCTGATTTCCCAGCAGTAGATAATGATGATGCTGAATCTGCTAGTGTCTTTTTCGGATTAGGTCGTAAAATAATTACATCAATTGAATATAAATTTTAATAATACTATGAAAAAATTACCATATATAATACTCTTTCTTTTAAGTTACGTTAGTATAAGTCAACCTAATAATTATTATGAAAGTTGTATAGGACTAGAAGGTGAAGACTTAAAATCTGAATTACATAATATCATTAAAGACCATACAGCATACTCTTATACAATAACTAAATCAATTTTAAGAGAAGCCGATGAGGATCCAAATAATCCTTCAAATATAATACTTGTATACAGTGGAAACTCTATTGATAAATTTGATTTTTCATCTAGTTTTGAACCCGATTTTTGGAATAGAGAACATGTATGGCCTAAATCTCATGGTGATTTTGATGCTGGAGATCCCTTCGAAGTTCCTCTATACACTGATGCCCATAATTTAAAACCTGTTGATGCCAGCATGAATACTTTGAGAGGAGAAAAAGATTTTCAAACAGGTGGCGAGATTGTATATAATGGTGAAGTGGCAACTTCATGTTATAGCACAAGTTCAACATTTGAACCTAGAGATGCAGTCAAAGGAGATATCGCTAGAATCATACTATATATGGATGTTCGATATGAGGGTGGATCTAATGCTAATGAGCCCAACCTTGTCCCAATAGATGGTCTAACCACATATCCAAATCCTCAAATAGGAGTTTTATCTACTCTTCTTGAATGGCATCAACAAGACCCGCCTGATGACTTTGAAAAAAGAAGAAATGATGTAATTTATGATTGGCAAGGGAATAGAAATCCATTTATTGATTATCCAAATTTTGTAGACATCATATATAATGATGCTAGTGCCAATGCTATTCAAATATCTAACGTCCAACTCCCTCAGCCACTGGAAGGTGGTACTGCATTTAACATATCAGCTGATATTATTAGTATGATGAATTGCGGCCCTATTGAAAGTGTAACAATCAATTATGGTAATAGCTGGAACCTAGAGCAAGTTAGTGAAATGATATTTCAGGATAATAGCTGGACTGTTGACATAGATGCTCAATCTTATAATACCATGTTCTGTTATTCGATAATGGCTACAGACTGTGATGGAAATTCAAATAGCTTTTATGGCTCAGAAGTAATTGCACCATACCCTTTTGAAGGATTGATAACAACTATTTCTGAAATTCAAGGTCAGCAGGAATTTTCTCCCTATGAAGGTCAAACCGTCAACACTACAGGTATTGTTACAGGCGCCTTTGCAAATAGTTTTTATATTCAAGACGGAGATGAACCGTGGTCAGGTATATATATATATAGCGGAGATGAATTGCCAGTTATGGGGGATAGTGTAATTGTAACTGGAGAAATAAGTGAGTTTTGTTGGAATGGTAGTCCTTGTGCTTGTAGTACCTGTGGAGGTGCTGGAGTAACAGAACTTTATCAACCTGACGAAATTTATATTATCAGTAATAACAACCCTCTTCCTGAGCCAATACTTGTTTCTAGTGGGGATGCGCTCTCAGAACAGTATGAAGGTGTTTTAATTCGCATGGAAGATGTAGAGTGTCTTTCTCTTCCAAGTGGATTTGGTGTTTGGCAAGTAGATGATGGGACCGGGTCATGCGGGATTCATAATACACCCGATGGATATGAATTTGATCCGCAAATAAGCGCGGTGTATAACATAACTGGAATTGTCACATCTACTTTTGATGAATGGAAAGTAGATCTGAGAATGCCCTCTGATGTAGAGAGTGGCCAAGATATTTTAGCGCCTTTTATTATTGCGCACAACTGTCAAGATGGAAACAATTCCTACGTTATAACCTTGACTTTTAATGAAGCAATTGACCCTGATTTTTTGAATGCTAGCAACTTTTTTGTTTCAAATGCATCTATACAAAATATCTCTCCGGGTTTTATTGACCCAACTCAAGTTATCTTAACACTTGACAATGTCATTTCAAATAATATCGGAATAATTATTAATGAAATTATGGACCTTAGTGATAATATGGCAACAAATATCTCATATAATATTGAATGTGATTTTAATATTTCTATAAACGAACTTGATAGAGAATACAATATTTTTCCAAATCCAAACAATGGCTCTTTTATTCTTGACCTACATCAAGAGATTAATAAAATTGCTATTTATGATTCTAAAGGCCAAATCATCCTTTCTAAAGAATTACATAATGGCGAACATTCTATTCACATAGAAAAAGCTGGATTCTATTATTTAGAATTGAATAATAACCTTCACCAGAAAATAATTATAAATTAAGCTACAAACTGCATTAATATACCACATAACCAAGCAGCATATGTGCCCAAGGCATAGCCAAGTACAGCTAGCAAAACTCCCACAGGGGCTAATGATGGATGAAATGCGGAAGCAACAACAGGAGCAGATGCAGCACCTCCAACATTTGCTTGGCTACCAACAGCTACAAAAAAGAAAGGCGCGCGAATAATTTTAGCAACGATTAGCAATAGGGATACATGGATTAGCATCCAAATCAAGCCTAGCAAAAAGACTCCTGGAGAATCAAGAATAGATAATGCATTCATTTTCATACCAATAGTTGCGACCAAAATATATAGGAAAATCGATCCAATAGTGGAAGCACCGACACCTTCGTATTTTCTTAGCTTAGTAAAAGATAAAATTAAACCTCCAGTTGTAGCAATAACTATTAACCAAAAAAACTTTGATGTTAGGCTAAACTTAGCTAAAAAAGGGAAGTTATTTTGAATAAATGGAGCAATCACATCCGCACATGCATGTGAAAGACCTGTCAAACCAAAAGCAATAGATAGAATCACCATATAATCTGTGAAATTTGGTATTTTTTGATTCTCATTTTTATATTTTATTAATTTATTTTTTAAATCTTCGATAGCTGATGAATCCGCTTTTAACCAATTGTCCATCTTCTTATTAATTCCAGCACCATAAAGTAAAAAACCCATCCATATATTAGCCACAATGACATCCACAGTAATCATTGAACTAAAAATTTGATCATTAACATTAAACATCTCTTTCATAGCAGCTTGATTTGCGCCCCCCCCTATCCAACTGCCAGCTACAGTTGTTAATCCTCTCCACAAATCGTCTGATGAAATAGGAATTAGATCAGGAAAACAATAAGACACAAAGAATAAACTTAATGGCCCACCGATCAATATTCCAAACGTCCCTGTCAAAAACATAATAATAGCCTTGGGACCAAGATTAATAATTTTTTTTAAATCTATACTTAGTGTTAACAACACTAAACTTGCTGGCAATAAATACCTGGATGCAATAAAGTATAAATTTGATTCTTCCCCTGAAATTACTCCCATACTATTAAAAAGAGACGGAATAAAGTAACATAATAACAATGCCGGGACATATTTAAAAAAGCTTTTTAAATATTTATTGCTGCTTTTTTCCATGACAAAAATAGCTGTTAACATCATTATCAGTAAACCTAAAACAGTTGCATCGTTATTAAAAAGTGTTAGATATTTCATAATTCGTAATTTAAAATTTGTGTAATTATTTTTAAAAATTGTTCTTTAGCATCAAAGTGTACCCAATGGCCTGCATTTGGGACATTAATTATCTTGTTATTTGGAAAAAGTTTAGAAATATAGTCTAAATCAGTATTTTGGATATAATTTGATCTTTCTCCTGACAAAAAATAGGTCGGTCGCATATATACATTATTGGAACTTATTTTGTCTGAAATATAGTCCATATTTTTTTCAAGTGCAGAAAAGTTGAATTTTAATTTTGGTTTATTACCATTAGATAGATAAAATCCTTTAAGTAAAAAATTGGTCACACCAATATCGCCAGTATAATCCATTAAAATTGACTGGGCTTCTTTGCGAGAATTTGATTTTAATAGAACTGATCTAAGGCCTGAAAAAATAAACTTTTGAGTATTTTTATAAACCTTAGGTGCAATATCTACAACTACTAAGTTTTGCAATTTTTCTGGATATAAAAGAGCATATTGCATAGCAACTTTCCCGCCCATAGAATGTCCAATTAAAGAATAATTAATTATTTTTTTTTTCGCAATATAATTAGATAAATCTTGTGCAAGAATAGTATAATTATGTTTAGGATGATGAAAGGAATTACCATGATTTCTTTGATCAATTAAATGTACTTGATAATTTTTTGATAATTCTTTTGCGACACTGTGCCAGTTTTTAGATTCCCCAAATAAACCATGTAATATTATTAATGGATGACCGTTACCTAGAATTTGAGAATATACAATCATGATAAAATTTCTTTATAACAAGAAATTGTTTTTTCTAATCCTAGAAATAACGATTCTGAAATTAAACCATGTCCAATTGAAACTTCATCTAGATAAGGTATTTCTCTAACAAAGAATGGTAAATTTTGCATATCTAGATCATGGCCAGCATTAACCCCTAGCCCTAATTCATGAGCAAATTCACTACACTTAACATATGATTCAATTGTATGTTTAGATTTCGCATACGTTCCTGTAAACAATTCAATTCTAGCAGCATTAACTTCTCTAGCAGCATTAACCATTTCTAGATTTGGATGAATAAAAATAGAAGTTCTAATACCATGATTATTTAATTCTTGCACAACACTCGTTAAAATAGATTTATTTTCAATAATATTCCATCCCTCTAGGGATGTCAGGACATCAGGGGCATCTGGAACTAAAGTAACCTGATTAGGTTTTAATCTTAAAACCATTTTTAAGAAAGAAGATGATGGGAACCCTTCAATATTAAACTCAATATTATTCGGCATTATATTTGATAATGAAGAAACGTCCTTTTTAGTAATGTGTCTTTCATCTGGTCTTGGATGAATAGTTATGCTATCTGCTCCAAAGCTAATAATAGACTGGGTTACATTAATCAAATCTGGTATATTATTACCTCTAGCATTACGCAAGGTGGCTATTTTGTTTACATTCACACTTAACTTAACCATAATAGTAATTAAATAAAGAATTAATGTATAAAAATAGTAAGTTTGTCTAATATAGAATTGATGTGATGATAAAAGATATTATTAAACGAGATTTATCTGCACCTAAGTTAAATGATAGTGCAATAAACACACTTGCCGTCATGGAAGAACACAAAATATCTCACGTTCCTGTTGTAGATGAAAATAATAAATTTATTGGATTAATTGACGAGCTAAGTATTATTAATATGAGTAATATTCAAAACCCACTAAACTCTATTAAAAAAACCATGAAAAATATTTTTCTGCTTGAAAATGCGCATGTATTTCAAAGTATACAAACCTTAACAAGTCACTTATTATCAATTATTCCAATTGTTAATGAAAATAATACTTATTTAGGATATATTGAGCAAATTGATATTATTCAAAAATTAGGATTATCTCAAACTAATTATGACAACCTAAATATTATAGTGATCGCCTTACATAAAAAAGATTATATTCTATCTGAAATCTCAAGATTAATTGAAGAAAATAATGGAAAGATTATTACACTATGGCAAGAAATAATAGAAGATAAAATCAATGTCCACTTAGCATTAAATTGTATTAATTGTGATACAATTATAAAGACCCTTGAAAGATATGAATATAATATCACACAAACCTTTTCAAGTGACTATAATAGCAATGCATTAGACGATCGTTTTGAATCGTTTATTAACTACTTGAATACTTAGATTATGGTGTTTTTATTACATGGCAAAAAGTTTTCTAAAGAGATTGGAACACAAATTATAGAATTTATATCTGATCTAAATAAAAAAAAATTTACCGTTTTATCGACTGAATTTTTCTATAAGCAAATTAAAAAATTTCTCAGTGAGGACAATAATAAAATTATTAAACCGATATCTAATATAGAAAACTATAAAAAGAGAATTGATTATTTAATTTGTTTTGGAGGAGACGGAACCATCCTGAATGCTGCTACTCTAGTAAAAAATACTGAAATTCCAATAGTTGGTATTAACACTGGGAGACTAGGTTTTTTAGCAACAATTTCTAGACATAACTTAGCTAACTTAATTAGTAAGTTAATTAGTGAAAAATATCGATTAAGCAGCCGTGCGGTATTAAATATTGATTCACAAAATACAATTATTGATACTCCTTTTGCTTTGAATGAAATATCTGTTTGCTCTAAAGAAAATACCTCTATGATTAACATTAAGGTTATGTTAAATAACAAATACTTAAATACGTATTGGGCAGATGGACTAATTATTTCAACTCCAACAGGATCCACAGGATATTCATTAAGTTGTGGCGGCCCTATTGTTATGCCAGAATCAAAAAACTTTATAATTACACCTATTGCTCCACATAATTTAAATGTCAGACCATTAATAGTTTCTGATGACAATATTATCACACTAGAAATTGTAGATAATAGTACCCATAAATTTTTATTATCTATGGACTCTAGAAATCAATACATTAAAAATAGCACACCTATAATTATTAAAAAAGCTGAACATAGTATAAAATTAGTTGAAATAGAATCTATCAATTATTCTAAAACATTAAGAGAGAAATTACTTTGGGGATTAGACACAAGAAATAATGAAGTTTAACTGTAAAAATATAATTATATATATATACATACTGAACTGCAGTATTGTACTTGGGCAAACAAATGAAATTGGTGTTTTCTTAGGTGGATCTTTATTTCATGGTGATGTTGGCTATAATAACGCTGAATACGCTATATTAAACACTCAACCTACGCTAGGATTTCAGTTAAAAAGAAATTTGAATTATCACTTTGGAGTAAGTATACACATCCATCGAGGAACACTATATTCAAGTGATGCAAACGCCTCCGACTTTTTTAAAACAGAACGGAATCTACATTTTAAATCTAAAATAACCGAGTTTAGTTTAATAAGCGAATTTAATCTCAGACCATATATGAGCAGGTATTCTGAATATAATATATCACCATTTTTATTTTTCGGGATATCCTCTTTTTATTTTAATCCAAAAGCTCAAAGTAATGATGGCAATTGGTATTCTCTTAGGCCTCTAGGCACAGAAGGGCAAGGTTCAGATTATTACCCACAAAGGGAATTATATGATTTAAATGGCATAGCGATTCCATTCGGATTTGGTTATAAAATTAATATATATGATTATTTAACATTGAATTTTAATATTAGCTGGAGAATCACATTCACTGACTATATTGATGATGTTAGCACAACCTATGTAGATCCAAATATCTTAAGCGAATTAGGGGCTGAATTATCTGACCAATCTAACAACACATTCCCAGAAGGGTTTCAAAGAGGAGATCCAAATCAACATGATAAATATGGTTTTATAGGACTAACTATATTATATAGTATTAAAGATCGACAAAACACTTGTGAAAATATCACTAATTAACAATGCGTCAAAATATAAAATTAAATCAAAATAAAATACCTGCACATATTGCCATCATTATGGATGGAAATGGGAGGTGGGCCAAAGAAAAGGGCAAAAGTAGAATTTATGGACACCTACAAGGAGTTAAGAGTGTCAAACGCATTGTCACATCCGCTATTGAACTGGATGTGAAATATTTAACACTTTTTGCTTTCTCAAAAGAAAATTGGCAACGACCTAAAAGTGAAGTCAGTATGTTAATGGATTTGTTTGTATCAACTATAATGAATAATCAAAACCACTTTTTAAAAAATAAAATCAAAATAAATGTTATTGGCACAACTACCGATCTGCCAAAAAAATGCCAAAATGCATTAAATAAAATGTTAGATATTACAAAAAACAATAGCGGTTTAACATTGACCTTGGCTCTAAGTTATAGTGCAAGATCTGAAATTTTAGAAGCTATAAATAAAATTATAAAATCTGATAAAAAACAATATATTACAGAGATGACTTTTCAAAAAAACCTGCAAACATTTAACATCCCAGACCCTGATTTATTAATTAGAACAAGTGGAGAAAAACGTGTTAGCAACTTTTTATTATGGCAAATTGCATTTTCAGAATTATATTTTAGTGAAAAAAAATGGCCAGATTTTGATGAAGAAGAATTATATATAGCTATTTTTGAATACCAAAAGAGGGAGAGGCGATTTGGTAAAACAACTGAACAAATTTATGACAAAAATATTTAAATTTTTTTTAGTAACATTATTTCCATTTTTTTGTGTTTTTTCACAAACACAAAATATTATAACCCCAGAAGGCTATATATTAAAAGATGTTGAATTATTAGGCGATTATAATATTGATAAAAAAACCGCTCTTCAATTAATGGGCCTATCAATCGGTCAAAAAATATCAAGCCAAGAAGTTGCGAGTGGGTTAAAAAAAATGTGGCAACAAGATTTATTCGCTGACATTCAAATATCTAAGGTTATTACACCAAATGATGAAATTATTCTGAAGTTATACCTGAAGCCTTCTCTGAGTCTTTTAAAATTTGCATTTAATGGCATTAAAAAGGGAGACGAAGATAATTTAAGAGATAAGATTAATTTAAATTCTGGGATGACTGTTAATGACAACTTAATAAAAGTTAGTCAACAAAAAATAGAAGAATACTTTGTCGAGAAAGGGTTTCTACAGGTTTCATGTGAAGCTCAAACTATCCCTGACTCAGTAAATAATAGAAAAGTAACTCTCGAATTTAATATTACTAAAAATGCTCGTTTAAAAATCAAAGAAATTAACTTTTCAGGCAATCAGAGTCTCAAAGATTCTAAGCTAAGAAAAGTGATGAAAAAAACCCGACAAACAGGTTTACGATATTTATTATCTAGTTCCAAATTAATTGAGGAAGAATATCAAAAAGACCTAATTAATGTAATTAATTTATATAAACAATTTGGATATCGGGATGCAAGTGTAGTAAATGAAGTGGTCTCAATAACAGAAGACGATAAACTTATAATAGATATTGAAATATCAGAAGGTAACCAATACTTTTTTGGAGAAATTAGTTGGTTAGGTAACACCAAATATAACTCTCAAGAACTTACTAAAATACTAGCGATTCAATCCGGAGAAATATTTGATGAAACATTATTAGATGAGCGATTAAACATGAGTCGCAATCAGGACGACGTCAGTGCGCTATATATGGATGATGGATATTTATTTTTTCAAGTTAACCCAATAGAGACTTCTATTGATGATTATAATATGATTGATTTAGAGATGCAAATACGAGAAGGCAAGCAAGCTATAATAAAAAATATTGTTGTTAAAGGAAATACAAAAACTAATGATAATGTATTAATGAGAGAAGTTCGATCATTACCTGGGAATCTATTTAAAAGATCTGATATTATTAGAACACAGGAAGAATTTAATAGGCTAGGTTTTTTTAATCCTGAAGCTCTCGGAGTGAACCCAATTCCTGATCCACAAACTGGGAACGTAGATATAGAATATATTGTAGAAGAAAAGCCCGCGGATCAAATTGAATTATCAGGGGGATACGGGGGAGAAAGCTATGGTTTCGTAGGACAACTTTCTGTTGCTTTTAATAATTTTTCTACTAAAGGTATATTTGATAAAACAACTTGGTCTCCATTGCCAACAGGTGATGGACAGAAAGTGCAACTAAGCGCGCAAGCATATGGAAGAAGGTATCAAAACTACACACTTCTTTTTCAAGAACCTTGGCTAGGTGGCAAAAAACCTAACGCATTTACAACATCTATTTTTTATTCTCTTAGTAGACCTGACATAACAAATGAAGCAATAGAAAATCCAAGACAATTAAATAGGTCTGGATTTAGTTTAGGTTTTGGAAAAAGGTTGAAATGGCCTGATGATTATTTTACGACTAATCTCAGTTTAAATATAAGTGATTATGATGTGTCAAATTGGACAAATTTATTCTCTACTTTCAATATAAATATTGCTGGAGTGTTATCTAGAAGCTCGGTATTTAATCCTATTTATCCTAGAAGAGGTTCCAAGTTTTTATTAAGTGCTGAACTAACACCTCCGTATTCATTATTTTCTGGAATTGAAAAAGATGAATATATTGACATGCCCGAGGAAGAAAAATTCGAGTTTTTAGAATACTACAAAATTAAAACACGTGGAGAATGGTACACCGAATTAGCAAGTAAGCTAGTACTTAAAACTTCATTTGAGTTTGGTTTTTTATCTGCATATAATGATGCTGTCGGGATTCCGCCTTACGAAAGATTTGAAGTCGGAGGAGACGGAATAAGTGGTTACTCATATAATGGTAGCGAACGAATCGGTGTAAGGGGTTATCCTAATGAAACTGGAAGTGGTTCTGAGGGGGGAGGTGGCCTAATTAGTGGAGTTGGCAATGAAGGCCAACCTCTTTATAGTAAATATACTGCCGAAGTTCGATATCCCATTTCGCTAGCAGCTACCACCACAATATATGCACTATGTTTTGCTGAGGCTGCTAATGCATGGGAAGGGTTTGACACATTCAATCCATTTGAAGTTAAGCGTTCGCTCGGAGCTGGAATTCGTATATTTATGCCCATGTTTGGCCTAATGGGAGTAGATTTTGGATATGGTTTTGATCCATTATATAATGGACAAAAGCCTGGTCTAGTAACATCTTTTACTATTGGACAACAATTTTAATTTGTTAAATTTGTAAAAAAATTATGAAAAAATTATTTTTTATTTTAATTCTATTTAGCGTATCAATAAATGCACAAGACATAGCATATGTGGATAGTCGCTATATTTTAGAAAATATTCCAGAATTTAATACTGCCCAAGAAGAATTAAATAATTTATCTGAAGAGTGGGAAGAAGAAATTAGTATTATGAAAGATGAGGTGGAAAGACTTTATAGGAATTATCAGGCATCACAATACTTACTTCCCGAAGGGAAAAAGAAAAAAGAAGAAGAGAAAATAATTGAAAAAGAACAAAAAATTAAATCTCTCACTAAAGAACGATTTGGACCAAAGGGAGAGTTGTATAAAAAACAAGAACAATTAATTCGTCCAATTATGGACTTAATTTACTCAGCTATAAATAAATTTGCAGATGAGGGTGAGTATGACATTATTTTTGACAAATCATCTGATTTAATTATGCTTTTTTCTGATCCTGAATTAGATAAAAGCGATGCAATACTAGAAAAACTAGGTTACTAATCAATAAAAAAACATAACATGAAACTTAAATTTATCTCAATTTTTATATGTCTACTAATATCTAATTTAACATTGGCTCAACAATTATTTGGCCATGTTAATTCACAAGAAATTTTAGGACTAATGCCAGAAGCAATGACCGCACAGGTAGCACTACAATCTGAACTTGAGGTTTTACAGCAGACCGGACAAACAATGTATCAGGAATTTGAAACACAACAGAAACAATTTCAAATTGATCAAGAAAATATGAATGATGCTATTAGAAGTACTAAGCTAAAAGAACTAGAAGACTTGCAAAATAGAATTTTAACATTTGAACAAACTGCAGAGCAAAGTATTCAAATGAAACAAGCAGAGTTATTTGAACCCATATTACTAAAAATTGAAAACGCTATAAATGATGTTGCTAAGGAGAAAGGATATACATATATATTTGATAGAGTTGGACTACAGGGTGGCTTAGTTTTTGCTGATGATTCATATGATATTACTAGTCTAGTAAAAGCAAAATTAAACTTATAGTACTGTAGATAATAAAACATTTGAATTCTGAACAACCTATAGGAATATTTGACTCAGGAATTGGAGGGCTAACTATAGCTGCTGCTATAAATGAAACTCTACCAAACGAACAAATAATTTACTTTGGAGATACTCAACACCTCCCATATGGAGATAAGTCCAATAAAAAAATACTTTTTTACTCCGATAGAATTGTTGAATTTTTACTGAAAAAAAAATGTAAAGCTATTATTATTGCCTGTAATAGTGCATCAGCAATAGCATATGATTTTTTAGAAAAAAAAACTCATAAAAAGAGTCTCTTATTTAACGTGATAAATCCTTTAATTAAATACATCGAAAAGGATATCAATATCAAAAATATCGGTATTATCGGAACTAATGCAACAATATCATCAAACGTATATCAAAAAAGTATTAAACTTACCCGAAAAGATATTAATGTCAAATCATTAGCAACGCCATTACTAGCGAGTTTAATAGAAGAAAATAATCAAAAACTATACCAAAAGGGCATTGTAGAAACATACTTATCTGATAATACTATAAAAAATATTGACACACTTGTTTTAGGTTGTACTCACTACCCCCTAATTGAATCTATAATTTCAAAATACTATAATGAGAACGTCAAAATTCTAAGTTCATTAAATCATATTGGAAATGAGGTAAAACAAAAACTTCAACAAAATAAATTATTACGATTTT
Organism: Flavobacteriales bacterium; assembly: GCA_002701365.1. GTDB lineage: Bacteria > Bacteroidota > Bacteroidia > Flavobacteriales > TMED113 > SP256. The sequence continues at coordinate 40,960 of NZUK01000025.1, read as the reverse complement.
CGCAAAATAAATTAAAACATAATTTTTATGTTTCTGACTATACAAGTCATTTTCAACAAAAAACAAAATTATTTTTCCCGAGTTCTATAATTCTCAAAGAAGAAAATATCTTTTAATTGAAATTATTCTTATCTTAACTAAAGCTTTATGTAACTGATTTTTTTAGATATGAAAACCGAAACACCACACATAATATATACTGAATCCACTCCTAATCCGGGAGTGATGAAATTTGTGTCAAACAAATTATTAACTAAAAAAACACAAGAATTTTTTAAAGTTGAAGACACAAAAGGATGGCCATTAATTGCAGAAATATTTTCATTTCCTTTTATTCAAGAAATTTTTATTGCTACTAATTATATATCAATAAAAAAAATTGATTCTATTGATTGGAGTGATGTTAGTAATCAAATTCGAATCTTTATTCAAGACAAACTAAATAATAACATAAAAGTCTGCGAGATTAATAACTATCCAAAATCTCAAAATAAAAAATACAAAAAAACAAAATTAATGATTGACATTGAAGAAGTGATAAGCACATCAATTCGTCCAAATATTCAAATGGATGGAGGCGATGTAGAATTAATTTCTTGTAAAGATGGAGTGGTAGAATTATTCTTAAAAGGTGCCTGTAGCGGATGTCCTTCTTCACAAATGACATTAAAAAGTGGAATAGAAGTATTATTAAAAGAAAAGTTTCCTGAAAAAATAAATACAGTAATAGCAATTAATACATGATAATGTGAAAAAAATTAAAAGAGTTCTTATTTCAGTATATGATAAGTCTTACTTATCCCATTTAGTATCTACGTTTAAAAAATATGAAGTTGAAATTATCTCAACGGGAGGTACAAAGAAAGCTATAGAAAATCTAGGTGCAAATGTCACCTCCGTTGAAAGCATAACAAAATACCCTTCTATATTAGGTGGTAGGGTTAAAACACTTCATCCAAATATTTTTGGTGGCATTTTAAACAGAGCTGATATCCAATCAGATCAAAAAGATATGGATCAATTTAATATCCACACCATCGACATGGTAATTGTAGACTTATACCCTTTTCAAGAAGCTGTTGAACAAAACGCAGATAATTCGGAAATCATTGAAAAAATAGATATTGGTGGTGTATCTCTCATTAGAGCTGCAGCAAAAAATTATAAAGATATTCTAATTGTTCCATCCACTGAACACTTTGATTTAGCAAATAATCTAATGATATCAAATCATTGCTGCACAAATATAAAACAACGTTTATCGTTTGCACAAAAAGCCTTCAATGTTACTTCCAATTACGAGTATAATATTGCAACATATTTTGACTCTACAAATAAAGAAAATCCAAAAACGCCAAATACATTTAAGCAAAATATTTTATCATCAAAAAAATTAAGGTACGGAGAAAATCCCCATCAAGATGGTGTTTATTATGGTAAACTTAATGAATTATTTGACCAATTAAATGGCAAAGAACTATCCTATAATAATCTATTAGACATCGACGCTGCAGTGAATTTAATAGAAGAATTTGAAGAACCATCTTTTGGAATACTAAAGCATAATAACGCCTGTGGATTTGCATCAAATAAAAACTTAGAAGACGCCTGGGATCAAGCACTAGCAGGAGATCCTATATCTGCATTTGGAGGGGTATTAATTACAAATAATAATATCGATCTAAAAATTGCGAGTAAAATCAATACTTTGTTTTTTGAAGTACTAATTGCTAAAGATTTTTCAAATGAAGCACTTGATTTATTAAAAAGTAAAAAAAGTCGTATTATTTTAAAGAAAAAAAATGCTAACTTAGGAGAAATGTCATTTCGAACCGTTTTAAATGGAGTTTTATTACAAACTAAGGATTTAATAACAGATGGCCATGACCTGAAATTGATGTCTAATTTAGATGTAAATACTAATCAAATGAGTGATTTAATTTTTGCTAGTAAAATTTGTAAACATACAAAGTCTAATACAATTGTTTTGGCAAAAAATAAGCAATTATTAGCATCTGGCTGTGGTCAAACATCAAGAGTAGACGCCCTAAGACAAGCAATAATAAAAGCCAAGCATTTTGGATTTTCATTAGAAAATGCTGTTATGGCCTCGGACGCTTTTTTTCCATTTCCAGATTGTGTTGAAATTGCTGAAAAAGAGGGTATTCGTGCAGTTATTCAACCCGGTGGATCAAAAAATGATCAACTATCTATTGATTATTGCAATGCAAATAATATGGCTATGATATTTACAGGAACTAGACACTTTAAACATTAAAACTGTGGGAATATTTGATTTTTTTACTGAAGACATTGCTATTGATTTAGGCACAGCAAATACACTAATTATTCATAATGACAAGGTTGTTGTTGATGAACCATCGATAGTTGCAACTGAATTAAAAACAGGTAAAGTTATTGCTGTAGGTAGCAAAGCTCAACAAATGCATGGTAAAGCTCACAAAGGTATTGAAACTAATAGACCACTAAAAGATGGGGTAATCGCAGATTTTGATGCAGCTGAACAAATGATTAAAGCATTTATTAAAAGTATCCCTTCACTACAAAATAGATTATGGGCACCAGCACTAAGAATGGTAATTTGTATTCCTTCAGGTATTACCGAAGTTGAAAAAAGAGCTGTTAGAGATTCAGCAGAAATTTCAGGAGCTAAAGAAGTATATTTAATTCATGAGCCCATGGCTGCTGCTATTGGCATGGGCATTGAAGTGCAAGAACCTAGAGGTAATATGATAATAGACATTGGCGGTGGTACAACAGAAATTGCAGTACTCTCGCTAGGTGGTATTGTAAAAGATAAATCTATCAAAGTAGCTGGAGATATTTTCACATCTGACATTGAATACTTTATGAGAAAAAGTCACAATCTAGTAATTGGAGAAAGATCAGCAGAAAGAATTAAAATTGAAGTAGGTTCTGCATTAGAAAATCTAGAAGAAACAGATAAAGAAATTCCTGATAATTGGGAAGTGCAAGGTCGTGACCAAACAACAGGTAAGCCAAAAGCAGTAGAAGTGTCCTATAAAGAAATTGCTCGAGCACTAGATGCCTCCATTAAACAAATTGAAGATGCAATAATGCAGGCACTTGCTATGACACCGCCTGAATTGGCTGCCGATATTTATAATAGCGGAATTTATCTTGCGGGGGGTGGTGCAATGCTAAGAGGCTTAGATGCAAGAATAAAAAATAAAACTGATCTTCCTGTATACGTTGGTGAAGACCCTTTGAGAGCGGTAGTAAGAGGAACAGGTATTGCTTTAAAAAATGTTGATCAATACGATGGGGTATTAATGAGATAAAAGAATATGAATCGGATAATTCAAATACTGATAAAAAATCATGTATTTTTTCTATTTATTATCCTTCAATTAATTGCTGTTCAATTATTGATTAACAATCATTTTGTAATTGAAAGTAAATTTTTATCACAAGTTTCAAATATTAAATCAAAATTATATTTAAAAGAAAAAAACTTAAAAAAGTATTTTGAATTAAAATCAATTAATAATAAACTATTACAAATAAATGATAGTTTATTAAAATCAAACATAAATCTACAAAGAAAATTATTTTTATTTCATACTGACACATTAATGTTTGACTCTATTGTTACAGTACAAGCAAATGTACTTCGTAATAGTTGGAATAAACGACAAAATTATATAACGATTAATTCAGGTAAAAAGCACAACATACATCCAAAAATGGGTGTTATCAATAATAACGGATTAGTGGGAATTACTCATAATGTAAGTGGTGATTTTAGTACTATAATTAGTCTTATAAACACTAACTTAACTGTTAGTGCAAAAATTAAAAACTCTGGTAAATTTGGAACTTTAAATTGGGATGGGGAAAATCCTAAAATTATGCAATTAACTGGATTACCAAAAAACGTCAATATAGAAGTTGGTGATACAGTTGTGACAAGTTCATATTCAAATATATTACCTGCAGATATTCATATTGGAACAGTATCATCATATAAATCAGAAAACAATACTAATTTCTTAACAATTTCTGTTAACTTATTGGTTGATTTTACAAATTTGAATTTTGTTCACATAATCAAAAACCCCTTAAAGAAGGAGCGAAAATTAATAGAAAACGAATATTAAATTGAAAAGTATATTATTATTTATTTGGGTAATTTTTTGTCAAATTTTTATTTTAAATAATATTCAATTTAATGGATACATAAATCCTTATTATTATATAATATTTATACTGTTCTTAAAGAAAAAAATTCCTAGTAGCACAATACTAATCCTTAGCTTTATTACAGGATTTACTATTGACATATTTTGTGATTCTTATGGCATACACACTATTGCAAGTGTATTGATTGGCTACTTGAAGATTTTATCTACATCTAGAATAGATTCCGAAGAATCGCATGAATTGTATAATATGCCTATTAAAAGGTTTATTATTACAATTAGTTATTTCATTTTTTTTCATCATTTCACCCTGTTCTTTTTGGAATATTATTCCTTTAAAGAATTTTTTAACATAATAAAAACAACTCTATTAAGTGGAATATTTACATTGGCTTTATGCATTATGCACAAAATGCTGAATAAATCACAATTATGAGAAATTATGACTTTTACCAAAATAGAAAGTATGCAATAATTGCACTTGTATTCACATTTTTTATATGCATTTTAATTAAATTATTTTTTGTTCAAATTATCAACAGTAGTTATAAAATTTCTGCAGAAAACAATGTAATTAGAAAAATTATTCAATACCCTGAAAGAGGTTGGGTTTATGATAGAAACAATCATTTATTAGTATCGAATCAACGTGCACAAGATATTATGATTGTTCCATATCAAATGGAAAAAAACTTAGACACCTTTTTATTATGTAAAACATTTAATATTTCTATTTCTGATTTAAAAAAAAGAATACTATCAGCAAAAAAATATTCTAATTATAAGCCATCTGTTTTTATGAAGGGTGTAACTAAAGAAAGTTTTGTTACCATCCATGAAAACCTACATTTATTTAAAGGATTCTACGCCCAGCCTAAATATGTTCGTGAATACGCAACAAATTCAAGTGGAAATATTTTTGGGTATATCAGCCAAATTACAAATAGCTTAATTAAAAAAAATCCAACATATACAAAGCACGATCTAATTGGTGTTTCAGGGGTAGAAAAAATGTATGAAGAATTTTTAAAAGGTGAAAAAGGAGTAGAAAGAAAAGTTGTGGATGTCTTTGGAAAATACCAAGGATCATTTCAAGAAGGTCGTTATGACACCTTAGCAATATCCGGAAAAGATATTCAACTAACAATTGACTTTGATCTTCAAAGATACGCCGAAAAATTAATGAATAAAAAAAGGGGAAGCATAGTGGCTATCGAACCTTCAAGTGGAGAAATTTTAACATTGGTATCAAGTCCTACATTTAATTCATCTCTTTTTCTGGGGGAAAAAAGAGGAGAAAATTTTAGAAAATTATATCTAGACCCTGGAAAACCATTATATAATCGAGCTATTTCTGCAGCCTACCCACCTGGATCAATATTTAAATTAATTAATGCATTAATTGCTTTACAAGAAAACCAAATTACACCTGGGACAATGTTTAAATGCAATTCAGGTTGGAACTACAAATCATCTTTACATGTTGGGTGCCATAAACACAAATCACCATTAAATCTACGACAAGCAATTGCACAATCGTGCAATGCATACTTTTGCTCTACATTCCAAGGAATTATTAATACAAAGAAAACATCAAGTGAAGGATTAAACAACTGGCATAATCATGCAGCATCTTTTGGTTTAAATACAAGTTTTAATAATGATTTCTATAATAATAAGCGTGGTTTTTTACCCACAAGTCAATACTATGATAACATGTATGGTGAAAACAGATGGCGATCGTCAACATGTATTTCTCTTGGAATTGGGCAAGATGCTCTATTAATGACACCAATTCAAATGGCTAATATTGCAGTAATTATTGCAAATAGAGGTTATTATAAATTACCTCACATTATTAAAAAAATCAATAATATACCTGCGAGAGAAATTAACAAGGATTTTAACATAAAAAAATACTGTTCTATAGAACCTAAATACTTTAATCCTGTTATTTATGGCATGCAAACAGCTGTTGAAGGAAAATACGGTACTGCACCAAAAGCTAAGATGTCAGATATAACTATTTGCGGAAAAACAGGTACGGCACAAAATCCACACGGTGATGATCACTCAATATTTATTGCGTTTGCACCTAAAAATAATCCTCAAATTGCTATAGCAGTTTATGTTGAAAATGGAGGATGGGGTAGCGATATAGCGGCTCCAATTGCAAGCTTATGTATAGAAAAATACATCAATAAAAAAATTGATAGAGAGACATTGGAGAAAACAATTATATCAAAAAAAATTAATTACTAAATGCATCAAAAACCTGGTAAAATAAATTGGATTATTATTCTAATATATTGCATACTTGTCTTTATAGGATGGGCAAGCATTTACTCTAGTAGCTTTGACCCTGAAAGCAGCTTCGAAATTCTTAATACAAAAACAATATATGGTAAACAATTATTGTTTATAGCTTGCTCTTGTATAGTATCTGTTTTTATTTTACTAATTGATATTAAAATGATAACAAGATTAGGTTATATAGTATACTTTGCATCTATTATATCGCTAATACTAGTGCTATTTATTGGTAAAGAAGTAGGAGGCGCAAAAGCTTGGTTTAATTTTGGAAGTTTTGGTTTGCAACCAGCAGAATTTGCAAAATATGGAACGATACTAGCAATTTCTAAATTTATACACGACAAAAATATTTATTTAAATAAATATATAAATACCCTAAAAGTCTGTAGTTTTATTTTATTGCCTTTTTTATTAATTCTTAAACAACCCGACGCTGGGTCAGCATTAATCTACACATCATTAATTATCATGTTTTTTAGAGAAGGCCTTCAAATAAAATATATATTTTTTGGAGTCACATCATTATTGATAAGTTTATCAACTATTATCGTGGGCGTAAGTGCTACAATAATTGTTTTAATACTTTTACATATTGGTTTTGCATACTTATTACAAAAACATAAAAAAAGATTTCTCCCTGCATTCGTAACTTTGATTATAGGAATGCTAATCGTAGGTAGTGTTAATTATGGTTATGATAATATTTTACAACCTCATCAAAAAGAGAGAATTGATATAATCATTGGAAAAGAAAAAAATAATTTAGGATCAGGATATAACTTAAACCAATCTTTAATCGCAATAGGTTCAGGCGGTTTTTTTGGCAAAGGATATTTAAATGGAACTCAAACAAAATTTAATTTTGTGCCTGAACAAAACACTGATTTTATATTTTGTACTATCGGTGAAGAATTTGGATTTACTGGAAGTTGTATAATTATTATGTTATTTGTGACTTTAATTGTCAAAATAATTTTGATTAGTGAAAAACAAACATCAAGATTTAGTAGAATTTATGGATATTCACTAAGTGCAATATTATTTGCCCATATTGTAATTAATATTAGTATGACTCTAGGAATCATGCCCGTCATTGGAATTCCACTCCCATTTATTAGCTACGGTGGTTCCTCATTATTATCTTTTTCAATTTTGCTGTTTACCTTTTTGAAATTAGACTCATATAGAATATATAGATTTTAATAAAAATTGAATCTATTGTCAACTATTTGCTTATCTTCTTTGAGTATATCGATAAGTAATAGGTCTATTTGGCTATCATGACCTTTATCAATTAATTGCTTATATCGAGATAAATCGGAGGGATAATTAATGTTATTATTTTTATTCTTTTTAAATACAAAAACACCACTCTCAGAAATATATGGCTCTGAAACGTCTCCTTCAGGAACTCCAAAAAATGCACCAACAGCCCCCGGGTTATATCCTTCGCTACCAAAAACATCGGAGTTCATTCGCAATTCCTGTATTGATTTCACTTTAACCTTGAATACATTTGCTATGTCTGTAACCGAATTGTATTGCAAATCATTAATTTTATCAGCAATTAATTCCGCAGATTTGTTCTTTTGAATAATTGTCGCAATTTCATCATACACTTCGTCAATTGATTTAGTTTCTTTCTCTGAAATTTTAGAAACAAATGCAATTATATACTTGTCTTCTAAATCAAAGAACATTGGTTCATTGATATTGGTCTCACTATTAAATGCCCACCTAACTAACTCTCTACTTGCACCTAAACCAGGAACTGATTGATCCATTTTACCTAATATTACAGTCCTTGGCTTACTATCTGCTTGTTGAGAAAATAAATTATAATCTTCAATTTTAGGGTTATTATTAATTAGATCAAAAACATCGGAATATATTTCATTTAAAGTTTGATCACTTGCATATAATACACGATCAAGATATACTAGATTAACACTATCATTTGTAATATTTAAGACCCGACCCATCCTACAGACATCTTTATCAAAGTAAGGTTGAATAATACTGTTTTTGATGGAATTTTTGTTTTTTAATTCCTCAAATTCAATCAATGATATTTTTTTTAAATCGTATTTATTATCTCCGTATTGACTAATAAAAAACTCAATATTACTTGTGTTCTGAAATCCTGAATCTATTTCTTCAACTCTAGTTCTTTTGTTAAAGACTTTTTTATCTGAAATTAAATCAACCATCTCCTGAAGTATATCTTGTTTATCTGATTCACTCGCAGTTAAATTAAAAACAAAATACTTAACCTCTCTATTCGGAATATTTGAAAAATCTGACTTATTATTTTTATAATATTTTTTAATGTCTTTTTCAGAAACTTCACTAAAAAATTCTTCATTAGCATTTGATATAAAAACATATTGTCCTGAAACTGATTTTGTTTGATCTTTATAATATGATTTAGCATCATTTTGTGTAACAAATACTCCTTTCTTTATTGCAGAGTAATACTTTTTATCTTGCTTAGTCTTAATTTCATTTTCTTTAAAAAAAAGATACCGAGGCCACTGTGGATTATCAGAACCAATATCTATCCAACTCTCAATCATCTCAGGATCATACTGGTTCCATTCTCCATTTTCATTTTGATCTCTGAAAAAAAATCCAAATAATTGTGATTGCTGTCCAGTTATTTCGCCAGATATTAAATCCCAAGCCTCAGTTTTACCTACAGTAATTCCGGATTGATTAAATTTTTCTGCAAGTACAATATCTTTAATTTTTTCATCCCATAATAAATCTCGCTCATCAGCTCTTTGAGACTGGTTAATATTAACCACACCCAAAGCTGAAGCATACTTAATATTAATATTTTGCTCTAATTCTTTTTCAAAAGAAGTGTATGTAATTTTTTCTTTTCCTACTTTTAATAAGAGATTTTGTCCTTTTTGAAACAATGAGGTTCCTGAACTCATTAAATCCATAAAAATAAAGCCCAACATACCAAAACCAATTACTAATATTAGTAAACCTGATTTATTTCTTATATCATTTAAAGTCATATTATAAAAATTTGGAATACGAATATACGATTATTCTATTAAAGGACATAAAGAATAACTTCCTCTATAAAATTATCATGTATTTTTAAAATCTTAAACTCACAATTATCTATTTCAATAATTTCATGGTTTTTCGGTATTCTGCCAATAGAGCTAATAATTAAACCACTTAATGTGTCATACTCTTCTGATAAATGAAATTGGAAATCATATTTTTTATTTAAATCTTCTATTTTTGATTTACCCGGAATATGATATTTTTTTTCACCTATTTGTCTACCTAAGAAAATAGTCTCATCATGCTCATCTTCAATTTCTCCTACTAGCTCTTCCAAAATATCTTCAACACATATTAATCCTGATGTGCCTCCATATTCATCAACTACTAAAGCAACACTTCTACGATCTTTAATTAATTTATCTAATGCATCTTGTGCTAAGATGCTCTCCGGGATAATAGAAATAGGTAATAAAATATCCTTTATTTCTTTAGGTTTTTTAAATAATTCATAAGAATGAACATATGCAATAATATTATCTAAATTTTCCTTATAAACTAAAATTTTAGAATGCCCTGTACTAATAAATTTTTGACGCAGTTCGCTAATAGAATCAACAATATCAATCCCAACAATATCTGTTCTAGGGATCATGCAATCCCGCACTTTAATATTCGAGAAGTCTAATGCATTTTGTAAAATTTCAATTTCAGGGTCAATACTGCCATTAGATTTTTGAGAAATTTTATTATGCTCTTCTAAATAAGCATCTAAATCTACTCTTTTAAAAACTGGTTTCTCATATGTAATATTTTTTGGAAAAATAAGTTTAATCAAAAAACTAGATATAAAACTTATAAAAATAGAAAATGGATATAAAATTTTTACAACAATAAAAGCAGGCACGGCAAATATTTTTAACAACCTGTTAGGGAATAAAGAAAAAAAGGCTTTCGGTAAAAATTCTGCAATTAACAAAACCAAAAAAGAAGATATAATAACTTGTATTATTAATATAAGTAAAGGAATGGTTATAAGATACTTAGATATAATCGGTTCTAATAAATCTGACATATATATACCATATATTACTAGGGCCACATTGTTGCCTATTAACATTGAAATAATAAAATGGGTTGATTTATCTGTAAACTTAGAGACTATCTTATTCGTTAGGCTTCCCTGTTCTTTGTCTAAAAAAATTTTTAATTTATTGGACGACACAAATGCTATTTCCATCCCAGAAAAAAACGCTGATAAAACAAGTGTTATAATTATAATTAAATACGTTATTGTCATAAAAATAAATACTTATAAATAAATAGTTCCTGTAATATTAGACAATGAATATGTGGAAAAGTTCTGATCTGTCAAAAAACCATAGCCCATAATAATTTCATTATTTGTATTAATAGTTACAAAATCATCAGTATAAATTGTTTTGGTATTTTTATCCCAAAACAAGCTTTCTGTATTTAATTGTTCATTTTGAATATTCTTCAAAACAACATTTTTTTTTGCTTCTACTAAATTGTCTTGTTTGTTTTGAATAGCAAAATCTGAAAAAATACTAGCAATAGTGTCAAGAGAGGAATTATATATATATACACTGATGCCTTGTGAAAAAATATTTTTTTTTATTGGATCAGAGATCTGATCTACCTCAGGAGCAATTAACTGAAACTCTAATTGACCTTGTAAATAATAACTAATTTCCACATCTACGCCAAAATCTGTGATTTTTTGATTAGAGAAATTAGAATTAATATGTTGTATTTTATTAACACAACCTATATTAAGTAAAAAAATAAAAAAATAAAAAAATTTGAATATCATCTGGATTTTATTCAGAGCTTAAACTTAATACTGAGAAAAATAAGGATTTTTTACAACTTCAACATACCAACATTCAATTCGATAAGTAGATTCATCTAAGCCTATAACTTGAAAAGTAGAAGTTTTATCTGGAGCTTGTTCAGTATATTGCTGGATCTTTGTATTAGCTTCTTCCGCACATGAGGCATCTACTTTTTTTGCATAGTTATATTTTTCAATTGCTGCCCAATATCCAACTCTTTTAGTAAATTCGTCATTGGTAGAATTACCTGTATTCTCACCACATTTCCTAGAACTTTGAGCATATAAATCTCCGACTAATATAAACGGAGCACCCCATCCTGAACGATATTGTGTCGCTTCAATGGCGTACTTTTTTGAACTTGCATTAGCCCCCTTCCTATAATATGTTTTTGCTAAATAAAATAAGTAATCGGCTTTTTTAATACTGTCCATTTCTTCCTCTACTGCCTGAGAAAAGTATTTTATGGCAGTATTATAATCTTCTTGTTTTAATGATAAATATCCCATGTAAAATGCAGATTTTGCAGTCGGATTTGATTCGTGTAATTTAGCTGCAATCTTAAAATAAATATCTGTATCTGCACAATCTCCTTTTTTTAATAACTTCGCTGCTCTTTCTAGCCAATTTAAATCTGATTGATTATCCTCAAAATTTAGCTCATATAATACTTGAAGATTGCTACAAGTAACGTGGGGAGCTAAGGCTTTTTCCATATTAATTCTAACATCACTTAATGTCTTTGTTTCCTTTAGTGCTATTTTCTTAGCTTTTATTTCTTTTGTATTTAAGTCTGATTTTTGACTTAACTCAAAAAGCTCTTGAGAAAATTGTGCTTCTTTATAATCAATAACACCCGATAAATCTGAGAACAAATCAATTAACTCCTCTTTGGTTAATAAATTATTACCTAATAATTTACCTGCTGAATAAAAATAATAATTAATTAAACTAGCTGAACTAGTTTCTTGTTGCATCTCAAAAGATTCCTTAAGCATTAAATATGCTTTTTGAACCTCGTTGATATCTGATTTTTTATACTTATATAAATCTACTGCCTTTTTACCGAGTATTTTTGAGTCCTCACCAGGAAAGAATAATATTCTTTGATCATATATAGATAATAGATTATTAATCAAAATTTCTTTTTTAACATTATCTGATTCATTTTTAATAAAGTTTCTATACATATTTACACCATGGACATATATGTTTTTAGATAATTTTGGTGCATTAAAAAAAATATGCAACCACGTACCTATGGCAGCATCATAACTTTTTTGTTTATAAAACTCATAATAAACCGAGTACGCCTGTCGATTACCACTTTCATCTAATCCATATTTTTCCACATCGGTATCACTAGGTAAGTCTTGGAAATCGGAAAAAGGATCCATCCCATCTACATTAATTTGAGCAAATATAGTATTTGAAATAAGAATTAACAGTAGTGTGATTTTTCTCATTATTGAATTTTTATTTTATTAAACCATTTTTCGTTTAAAGTCATCGCTAAATAAATGCTAAAGTATCTTTCTTTAATATAATTATCTGAAAAACCATTGTTTATAAAACCATATCTAAAGGAGATATTCGCTGTTGAAGATACTTGATTAATAGGCAAAGCCATTCCAAAACTTCCTGAAAAGTGCGTAAGTGGATTTTTTTCAGTTGCATTTTCATTATATAAATCTGTTAGGTCTAAATAACCCATACTGTAAGATAATCCAAAACGATATTGAACTCTATTAAAATAATTATATATGTCATCTTTATCGGGTGTAAAAAACCCTCCTATTATAAATTCATTACTACTATGCATACAACACACATCTATCTCAGATTCATTATACTCACGCCAATTAACATTTTTATACTCTAAACCTATTAACCATTTTGTGTTTGATTGAATACTGAATCCTATAGAAGCTTCTAGAGGAAGACTAATCGTGTTATTATTATATAAAGTATCTGAAGAAATAACATAGTCTGAAGCCTCATTAAGTACATTTGAAGATAAGTACTGTGTGCTATAACCTTCTGCTTTCATGTTACTACCAGGCTTAAAAGTTGTTCCAAAAACTATTTGATAATCACTTAAAAAAAAAGTATATAAAAGTCCTAAATCAAAATTAAATCCTCTTGTCATTTTATCTGAAATATTCCTAAAATAATAAGGAGATTGATTAGAATGTATAAATGTTTCTTTTCTAATAGGACCAAATAAATAATTAAAATTACCACCAATAGATAAATTGTCTAAAACCTGCCAAGATCCACCTATTAAAAATCTATTTATTCCACCTGCACCTGTATGACTAGTAGTAGCAGTATTAAGACTATCAAGATCTTCTGTTTGGCTAATGGTGTATCCAACGCTACTATATGGTAATAAAGCGGATGATAAACTAATTTTTTTTGATATTGGAAACCCTAAGGATAGATTTGATAAGCCACTAATGAAATTATTTTGATCATTATCCAGCTCTGACATTTTAAAAAATGTTGATCTCATGCCAAATTCTAAAACTGTTCTATTTAAAAAAGAATATGAAGCTGGATTTATATAATTTAGTGATTTTTCTGACATAATACTGGTGCCAAGTCCACCCATTGAAATACTAGTACTATTACCAATAGATGATAGCGTACCAACACCAAAATATGAATATGGAGAATATGTATTGACTTGTGCCATAAGTAAGCTGCAAACCAATAGTAAAGCAAAAAATATAAATTTATATTTCATTATTAAATGCAATAATATAATTTAAACCCTCCATTAACAAATATGGATTGATAAAATTTATGTTTTTTAGTGTTTTTTTTACAAATTTTAAATCACCCCCTGTAAGAATAACTGACATATTAGGATAACGTAATTTATACTTTTCTATTACACCTTCTATTTCAAAGATAATGCTATCATGTATCCCAACCATCATAGATTCTTTAGTGTTTTTGCCCATTTTTTTTTTTAATACTTCAGGCTTAATTTTTGGCAAATGATAAGTATGGTTATGTAATGATAATAAGCGTATAGCAAAACCCGGACTAATTTGTCCGCCTAAATACGTGTCATTGACAACTATATCAAAAGTTATACATGTACCCATATCTATTATTAAATTATTGCCAGGATATTGCGCATGTGCTCCCACACAAAGAGCAATGCGATCTGAGCCCAAAGAATCGGGTGATTCATAGTCAATGTTAATTGGTAAATTACATTGACTATTTACTTTTAAATAATACAAATTTGATTTAATGCAAAAATCCTTAACCCAATGTAGTGGTTCACCTGAATTAGAACAACATATATTTTTTATAGGATATTTATTAATTATTTTTTTTAAATAATTCTCCGATAAATTATTTGTCATTTCAGATTTTACTATTTGATTACTCTGAAAAATAGCTAATTTAGCATTTGTATTGCCTATGTCTAATACCAAATTCATTTTATATTAAATCATAAAAAGAGTAAATTTATGAAATGAAGGACTATGTTTGTTAATAAATAGATATTATATTTGCAAAATCATGTTTGGTGCTATAGCTCAGTTGGTAGAGCAAAGGACTGAAAATCCTTGTGTCCCTGGTTCGAATCCTGGTAGCACCACAAAGCGGAATAAATAAAATTATTCCGCTTTTTTATTAAAAAAATCAAATGACCAATATTTTATTAATTATTTTTTTTTTAAATATGCAAAGTCAAGAGAACAATATAAAATATATTCATTTTGGAGCTGGTTGCTTTTGGTGTGTTGAGGCAGTATTTGAAGGATTAGATGGTGTCGAAGAGGTAGTAAGTGGATATTCTGGAGGAGAACAAAATACTGCTAATTACAAAGATGTCATCTCAGGAAAGACTAAACACGCCGAGGTATGCCGAATTAAATATAACCCTAACATTATCTCCTTTCAAACGCTATTAAAAGTGTTTTTCTTAGCACATAATCCAACTACATTAAATAGACAAGGTAATGATGTGGGAGAACAATACCGATCAATTATATTTTATAATAATGAATCTGAAAAATTGATTTCGGAACAATATATCCAAAATTTAGTAGCAGATAATATATATGATACAATAACAACCGATCTGGTCGTGTTTAAGGAGTTTTATCAAGCTGAACAATACCATCAAAATTATATGCAACTAAACCCAGAACAGCCTTATTGTAAACTAATAATTAACCCTAAGGTTAAAAAATTACGCGAAGAATTAAACGAATACTATAAGAAGTAACGTAACTTATGGAACAAGTAGCGTATCTAAAATATTTGCTCCCATAAAAATGCCTATTCCATTCTCAATATTTGAATATATTGAAACTGGTTCCGTTCCAAAAGGACTAACAAACGAATTTTGACTTCTTCTAACTGAATACATGTAATTATATGCATCTTCACTAAAAGAGGTGAACTCAAGAAACAGACTATCTCCTGCAGCAAAATTATTTAAATCTAAGTCCAAATCAAATACTAATTCTTTTTGTTCCCCATCAAATAAATCATCTGTAAAAAAAGCTTCACTTCCTGTAAAAGAATAGCCTTCCCAGGGAATACTGCCATCGGATAAAGAGGGGTCATTAGAATACAATTCTATCTCTGTATACTTAACAAATTTATTGAAATCATACTGTGACCATTTGTCATCCCAATAATAGTCTCCGTCTTCATATTCAATAGGTGCAAATAATCTAATTCTATAATAATTATCCTCATTTGTGTTATCTATAAAATGTAACTTTAATCTCGTAGGACGTAATTCGGTCGTATCAAAAGAGTTAATTTCATAATTTAATAAATTGATGTTTTGAGGTATTCTAGTGCTCGAAAATACAGACTTATAATCTGAGTGATTAACTTCAATATCGTACTCTAAACTACTAATTAATTTATTCGGATGTGTATAATAATACGTGACTTCCGAATAGTCAACAATCGAATCTTGATGCAGATCAAAACTTAAATCTTCGTAACTTAAAGTAACATTAGCATCTTTAATAGTGTTAATTATATTTTCATCAAATGCTCCTCTGGAATGGGAAAGAAATACATTGCAAACAGAATCAGGCTCTAATGTACTATTTAAAACAATAACAGGCTGGTGTATTGGCATGTCCAATTCAACTATTGTTTCACAACTAATTGTAAAAAGTATAGAAATAGATAAAATGTAATTTCTCATGTTTAAAATTTTATATTATATGTTAGTGTTGGTATAATTGGAAATAATGAGACTTGTCTAGCTACTGTCTGAGATTCTTCATCGTCTAAATAAATAAAAAACGGATTTTTTCTATTATAAATATTATACACTGATAAAGAAATCGTTCTATCATAATATTTCTTTTTTTTATGAAAATTGACCCCAAAATCTAATCTGTGATATGGATTCATACGACTAGAATTTCTACCGCCAAAATATTCAAAGTTTTGCATATTATTATTTTCAAATGGAGAGGATAAACCCTCATAAGTAGCCTGAGGAAATGTGATAGCATTCCCTGTGCCGTATACCCAAGTACAACCAATGTCTATTTTATCATTAAAAACATGAGCTAAGACAATTGATATATCATGTCGACGATCATATTTATATGGATACCATTGTCCAAAATTAATATTCTCAAATCTTCTATCTGTCCAAGAAAGAGTGTACCCGATCCATCCTGTTGTTTTTCCTGATTTTTTTTGCATAAAAATTTCCAAACCATAAGATCTTCCCTCTCCCTCTGTTTCTACTGAAGATTCCCAGCCTTGTGTATCCCAAAAAGATGCCCCTTCTTTATAGGCAATAAGATGATTCATTTTCTTATAATATACTTCAAAACTTAACTCATACTTACCATCAAGAAAAAAATGAAAGTCTTTCAGATCAAAAAGATTATTAAATCCAATGGCGACTTGGGATGACTGCTGAGGCTTCACACTATCTGTAGCAGGGACCCATATATCCGTAGGTAAACCAATAGAGGAATTTGTTAATAAATGTAAATTTTGTTGCATTTGTGCAAATGATAATTTAACAGATTGTTTATTATTTAATAAATAGCGTCCAGAAAGACGAGGCTGCAATCTTAAATAATTTTTTTGACGGGTGTAAAAAGATGCTAAATGTGTACCAAGATTTATTTTTAGCCTTTCTCCATAAGAAAACTCATCTTGAATATAAATATAACTATCATGAGCAAATATATCTTCTGAAAATATAAATACCGTATCCTGACCTATCACACTATTTATTAAACTATCAGTGTTTTCAAAAGACACTGAAAGACGACCAGGGAAAAAATCATGACTTGTATAGGACGCTCCAAATTGAATTGTATGGTTAGAATGAGGGTAAAATTCAAAATCTATTTTTGCATTTAAATCTTCAACCCCTGATATATAGCCAAATGAAAAACTATTTTCACTGGAAGCAAAAGCTTGATCAACATTAAATGCATAGCGACTATATGTAATAGTAGTATTGCTAAATAAATTATCGCTAAAAAGATGATTCCACCTTAAAGATGCAGTTTGATTTCCCCAGCCTAATCCGAAATCAAATACTTCAGCATCTAATTCATTTTGTCCTGTTCCAGTAAAGTTTAAATCAAATATGTCATCTCCAAAATAACCACTTAAATATATTCTATCTTTTGAAGATATTTTATAATTCAATTTAGCGTTTAAATCATAAAAATAATAACCCCCTGTTGTTCCGTGACCTTTTGAACCTGCGGCTTCACCATCTCCATATACTGCGTCATTTGTTTGACCTTGAAATAAATTTAATAACAAGTCTACATATGTTCTTCTAGCAGATATTATAAAAGATATTTTATCTTTTACTATTGGGCTTTCAAGTGTGAGTTTAGAAGAAATTAATCCAATACTTGCTTCACCTTGAAATTTCTTCATATTTCCTTCCTTCATGTCAATTTCTAAAACTGAAGAAAGACGGCCTCCAAATCTAGCAGGAAATCCTCCCTTCGTTAATTTAATATTTTTAATAGCATCAACATTAAATACCGAAAAAAACCCAAATAAATGCGATGCGTTATAAACCGGAACACCATCTAATAAAATTAAATTTTGATCCGCCCCGCCGCCTCTAACATAAAAGCCTGAAGATCCCTCACTGCCTGATTGTACACCGGGTAAAAGTTGTATAGACTTTAACACATCCACTTCACCAAGCAAAGCAGGCATAGTTTTTATTTGTGTAGTAGGTACATTGATAACTGACATCTGTGTACTTTCAACTAATTTTGATTTTTCAATTAAAACAACTTCTTCAAAAACACTGGTAGTCGGATTAAGTGAAATATTTAATTTTTGGTTAGCATATAAAAGAACGACATTTTCAGATTGAGTAGAATAACCGACATACGAAAAAGTGATCTCTCGAACACCTTTGGGTAAATTTAAACTATAGAATCCAAAACTATTTGTAGTCGTGCCTAAACTCAAACTATCTGAATAAACATTAACCCCTTTTAAAGCTTCCCCAGTTTGTGCATCTGAAATAAAACCACTAACTATATAATTAGGGATGTCTTTAGCTTGAGCAAACAATAAAACAGGGAAAATAATAAATAAAAGTATCGGAAGTTTTTGCATCATTCTCTTTATTAATATCCAAATACTTGCTCAAGACTTAACTCTTGGTAGTCACCTAATTTTTGGAGGGTTTCAATATTTAATAAATCTTTATTACCAATAACCAAAAAAGTATAATATCTATCTTTAATATTTTGATTAAAAAAATCATCTAAATCATTCATATTCATTTTTTCTATGTTATTATAAATACTTTTATTGATGTCATAATCTATATTTAACTCTTTTGCTTTTAAAAAGTTCCAAAATAATTTAGATCTTTTGGTCCGTGAAGTTTCTATTCTTTTTAATGCTGCCGTTTTAGCATCTTGAAATTGACCATGTACTTTTGGCATATTGTTCATTAAATCTAAGATTGACTTAGTAGCTTCTTCCAATTTATCTACTTGTGTTCCTAAATAAGCTGTTACATAATGTGATTTTTCTAATTTACTTGGAGTTGAAAAATATGCCCGAGCTGAATATGCTAACGCTTTTGATTCGCGTATTTCTTGAAACACAATTGAAGATAATCCACTGCCAAAATATTCATTAAAAATTCTGCCAGGTGCAATTAAATCTATGTCGAATTTTTTACCCTTTGACATCATTGTAATTTCTGACTGAACCATATCATAATTTACAAAATAGACCTTATTATTTATGTTATTTAATTCCTTGAACTCTTTGGGTTGAATTGTTGGTTTTAGTTCTTGAGGGACCTGATGATACTTGTCAAGTAGGTTGGTGATTTCACTTGTATTTTTTCTACCATAATAATAAATATAATGCTCATGAGACATTAATTGATGAATTTTATTTGTTAAATCTTCAACGTCAATATTTTTTAAATAGTCTATAGTTAAAATACTTTTAAATGGAGATTCATTTCCGTATTTCGCATAATTCCTCAGTCCATTTAAAATGCTCCATTTTGATAGTTTATTGTCTGATCTTTCCCGAATAATATCCATTACCATATTATCATATGGTAATTGACTAGAAACCACATTAGATAATATGTGTTCAAATAGCTGTATACCATCTTCTAAGGACTCTTCCAATCCCGACAACTGCACATAAACCCTTTCATTCGCTGCAAAAACATTATAGCTCAAACCTAATTTATACATCTCCTGCTCAATTTGACTTGCATTATATTTATCTGTTCCTAAATACTCTAAGTAATTGACTGCTAAAGCTAATTCTGGATCACTAAATTTTCCCATATCTAATATATAGCTAAGAGAAAAAACTTGATTCGTTGTGTTGTGAACATAAAAAAAGGGGATACCATTATCTAATACAAATTCCGTAACATCTTGATCATAGTTGTTAAAAATTGGTGTTAACCTTGAAGATGAAGTATTGTGAAAGTCTTTTGCAAAAAAAGATACAGTATCTCGATTAAGGGGTATGGTTGTAATATCAGGTTTTTCAACTTTAACACTCTGTGGCTTACCAGTTAATTTATTTAATGTCTGATAATTACTATGAAAATACTTATTAACAAATTCTATAATATCATTTTTTGTAATTAAGCTTAACTTATCATTTTTATGGATAACCGTATTCCACTCTTCACCCATAATAAATGCATCTGTCATTTTTCGTGCCCTATAACTATTTGACTCATTCCATTTTTGATCATCTAACTTAAAATTTTTAACTATTGCTGGTAGCATCCAATCATCAAAATCTCCATTTTTAATTTTTTCTATTTCTAAAAGCAGTAAATCTTTTACTTCATTGAGTGTTTGACCTGAACGAGGCTCACCATGAAGTTTGAAAATAGAGTAATCCTTGGCAATCATATACTGCGAATAGCCTCCTAGAATTTTCTGAGACTTAATTAAATTGAGATCTATTAAGCCTGCTTTCCCATTAGATAAAAGACCATCTAATAATGGTAGAATGTAAATATCTTCATTCTTAACTCCCGGGAGCCTAAAACCAATATCAACCCACTCAGCATCACTACCTTTAATACTAATAACTTCAGGATTTTCTATAGGATCTTCAATGGGAGCAGTAAATTTAGGAACATCTTTTTTAAGATAATCTCCAAAATACTTATCGATCAATGCAACTGTTTTTTCCGGATCTAGATCTCCAGCCAAAATTATTGCCATATTATTAGGAACATATTGTTCATTAAAGTATTGATGGATTTTCTCCATTGACGGATTTTTTAAATGCTCACTTGTCCCAATTGTACTTTGTGTTCCATATGGATGTTTTTTAAAAAGTAATTTCATCATTTTATACCACGCAACTCTCCTGTCGTTATCTTGACCTCTATTAAACTCCTCATATACAGTTTCAAGTTCTGTGTGGAAGAGCCTTAAAACTAATTCACTGAATCTTTCTGACTCTACCATTAACCACTTTTCTAATTCATTAGATGGTATATCGTTAATATAAACTGTACGCTCTAAAGATGTGTATGCATTTGTACCTTTAGCCCCCAGTGAGCTAATCATTTTATCATATTCATTTGCAACTGAGTAGTTAGCTGCAATTGTAGAAATGCTATCAATCTTTTGATAAATCAAACGCCTTTCATTTTTATCAATTGTATTTCTACGTTTTTCATATAAATTAGAAATCTTATTTAATTCTATTTTTTCCTTCTCCCAATTGATTGTACCGATATTAGATGTCCCCTTAAATAACATGTGCTCTAAATAATGAGCTAGTCCTGTCGCGTCTGAAGGGTCTTGTTTACTACCAGTATTAACAACAATATTTGTTTGTATCCTGGGTTCATCTGTATTAACTGAAATGTATATTTTTAAGCCATTATCAAGAGTATATATACGTGTATTTAATGGATCATTTTCAACTGAATCATATGCATATTCTTTATTAATATTTTTTGGATCAGTAGCATATAATACTACAAAAGCTAAAAATGCCAAAGCAAAAAAAGAGGTGAATAACTGGTTTATATTTTTCATTTTAAATAATTGATTTTGCACAAATATAATAACAATACAAGACTATTCTTAAATAAGAAGAAAGCGCTTTCAACTATAACTAAGATGTAAATTAAAATGAATGTTGCGATCTGAAACAGAATTGTCAATTATAATAATCCCCCACTTGAATAAATCTATAGAATAACACACATCCTGATCTGATTTAATAATTTCCCAAGCACTTTGCATATCATTTGACCAATTAATGTCATCAAATATCATGATGGCCGGCAGATCTAGCCTTGATTTTAAATTTTGAAAATAATCTATGGTTGGGTCTTTTTGATGATTACCGTCAATAAAACAAAGATTGAATTTTATTTTTTTTTTATACAATTCGGCAAATGTTTTATCATATAACCCCTGAATAATACTATGTTGAGTTTTAGGATTAATAGAATTAAATTGTTGGGATGCTATATTACATAAGTCAGGAACGCCTTCCATGCTAATAAAATGACTGTTGGCAGTGTCTTTCAATGCATTTAAAATATATGATCCTGAAACACCTAGGTTGGTACCCATTTCTAAAACATTTTTAGAATTATTATTTTTTATGAGCTTATATAAAAATTGTCCCCAAATTGGTTTAGATGAGGCTTTTTCACATATACTATAAACAGGGTTTTTTAAACTACTTCCAAAAACATCATAAGAAATTAAATTTTTATTAGTTAAAAGTTGTGTTCTGTAATTTTCACAATCTTGAAACAATTGCAAATCTTTTTCTGTATGTAAAACATGTTTTGTTTCTAAAAAAGCATCTACTATGTTATTTAAAGTTGGATGTTGTTGAGTATTCATCAGTTTTAAAACTCTTGTTTGATTTAATCGATTTAAAGTAATCGATAAATGTTTTTTTATTTTTGAATAAATCATATGTAAATAAATATAGTAATTATGTTAAAAATTCAAAAAGGCACAAAAAATGATCTTCCTTGTATACTAGAATTAATTAAAGAATTAGCAGACTACGAAAACAGTCTTAATGAAGTTGAAATAACTTTAAAAGAACTGGAAAATGATGGATTTGGAACTCATCCATATTATTCATTCTTAATTGCTAAAGAAAATGATGAAGTTGTCGGCATGGCATTTTATTTCATAAGATACTCGACATGGAAAGGTAAAATTCTATTTTTAGAAGATTTTATTGTGAAAAAAAAATATCGTAGAAAAGGTGTAGGAGCAAAGTTATTTGAGTCAACCATTAAAATTGGTAAAGATCTAAAGGTAAACGGAATGCATTGGCAGATTTTAGACTGGAATGAGCCCGCAATTTTATTTTACAAAAAATATAATGCTACAATTAGTAACGAATGGTTAAACGGGAAATTAACTAGAAAGCAGATTTTAGACTATAGCTGTTAATACAAGTGTTTTAGCATAAATTCTTTAGAAAAAATTAAAGCCTTTTCT
Organism: Flavobacteriales bacterium; assembly: GCA_002701365.1. Lineage (GTDB taxonomy): Bacteria > Bacteroidota > Bacteroidia > Flavobacteriales > TMED113 > SP256. The sequence goes on along the minus strand of NZUK01000025.1, from coordinate 17,575 downwards.
CTAGCTTCGTAATTTCCACCGTAAGTAGGACCGCGTTTTGCGCAAATAAAAAGACCCATTTTTTGTAAAAAAGAGTTGATCATTGGAATCTTGAAAAAATTCATTAATACAGCTCCATTTTTATTCATCTCAAATCTACAATCCTCTAAAATATATCCTTTTTCTTGTATTTTTAATGGTGACAACCTATCGAAAGAATGGTGAGCATTTGGATAAATTGTTAAATCTATATTTGTATTTTTTTCTAACTTATTAACTAAGTCTTCACACGCATCCGATGGGGTCCAATTATCAAGCTCTCCTATTAAAATATGAATCGGTGAGGCTCCAAAGTCTAAAATACTAGGAGTGACTATACATGGCGGATAAATGGGAAGATGGGCTGCAAATACTATATTTGGATTAATGGCATTTTTTAATGGCGACCAAGCTGAAAATAATGATACACCTCCGCCTAAACTCCAGCCAGTAATAGCTATTTTGGACTTTTTAATCATCCTAATATCTGCTAACATTTCAAATGCCCTATAACTATCTAATACCATCATAGCGGTTGTAACTTGCGTTTGAGATCCAACAGTAGATTTTACACTTCTACTTTGAAAACTACATAATTCAAAAGTTGCAATCCCATTTTTACGATAAATATTTAAATAATCGCGGTGATGATCTGACCATCCATTACTACCGGCAACAGCAATAATTACAGGATACTGGGTGGTGCTTTTAAACCCATCTGGGAGAGTTAAAACGCCATATACTTGTTGTTTTTCTTGATTATCTAGATCTGTAATAATGTCATAGAAAGAAAATGGATTAGCACTTTGAAAATATATAGTATCCTGACCAAAGGATAAAAAAATTCCTAACAGAACTGTGCTCAAAATTAATAAATATCTAATTACTCCTTTTTTCAAAATCTTCATTTTTTTTTTCACGAATTCGATGTAAAACAAAGTATATAAATAGTAAAATAGCAATACCTATTAACATTATTTTAATTTTACAGCCGTTCCATAAGCTAAAATTTCCGCAGCACCCTGCATAACCATTGATGTTGTTAATCTAACATTAATAATAGCATCCGCACCTAAATCTATTGCATCTTGTTTCATTCTTTGAATAGCCTGTTCACGCGAGTCTGCCTGAAGATTAGTATACTCCGAAATTTCTCCGCCAACAAGATGCTTAAAAGCAGCAAAAATATCTTGACCAATATTTTTAGCCCTCACTGTACTACCTCTAGATATACCTAAAATTTCACTGATTTCCTTGTTCGGAATTTTATCTGTCGTTGTTAAAATCATAATAATTATATATATTTTTTTAATAATTTTTTTGCTTTAAGTAAGTTATCTTCATCAACAAAAAACATTTTTTCTTGAAACGAAACCCCTGGTGAAGCCCAGCCTGAATTAACAGAAACATCGTAATTATTTTTTATAAAAAAACTAATTTTATTATCATCTAAAATAGTCTCTACAAGTGGTGATTCAATTAATTTAATATTTGCTAAAAAAACATGTTTCATAAATCATTAATCATTATTAGTGATGTATTCGCAATAACCATTTGAAGTAATAAGATTTAATAATGAATCGTTCATAATTTCTAAAAACTGGTTGGTATTTTGCACTTGGAATATATAATCTCCTAAACAGTAAATACCTGCATCTAAAACAACTGTAATATAACTTGATTCGTCTATAATTTGTTGATATTGATAATCATAACATTGGATACACTCCGAAGAATTTTCCACTTGTTCTTGCTGACAAGATAACAACAATATAAATAATATAGTAATTCTAAAAATCATAATTTTTGGTAACGGATCCATCATTAAAAATGTTTATATAAAATCTACTATTTGGATTTTCTCTTCCAAGAAAATCTACTTTCCTAACTATATGTTTTTGGATTGCCAGATTATTGTCTTCATTGATATTTATCCATTCCCCTGTTAATCTAACATTATCAATATATAAATAAGTTCCTCTATCACCTCTAAATTCAAATTTAATCATCACATCATTTTGCTCAGCCGCTGCTTGAATATTAACAGATTTTTCCATCCATTCTTGACTATTTGGTATAAAATTATTACCAACATTTCCTCCACTTGTTGTTACTAAATCTTCTGTATCCCAAGAAGCTCTAACTTGCCATGTTTCACCACAATCTTTTGAGTATAAAATTTGTAATAAATCATCAGTTTGGTTATTTCTTTTACCGTACGCAAGATCAAATAATAATTTTAAGGGCTCTCCTATGCCTAAGCCATAATTACTCAAATCCATTGTATGAGTATATAAATTATGGAATTGATAGCAATTGAAATCCCTACTTCGAATACGAACTGACCCTGTAGTAGAAGTTGAAGAAATAGGTGTTCTCGCCCAGCTTATATTTTCTTCCCCATTAGGCGCATCAATAAACCACGATAAACTGGGTTCTTCCGCGTTGATGGGGAACTGTGTATTTTGGAAATTTTCATTAAGAGTATTGGGCGAAGGATAAATGATATATGTTTTTGTCAATGTACTTTCGCCACTAATATTTGAAACACTTAATGTAATGTCATATTCCCCGGGAGAAGAAAAACTAACTATAGGATTTTCTTGATTTGAAAACTCTTCGTCTGCGCCTAAAAAAGTCCAAGACAAAATTGATTCCTGATCTAAATTTAAACTATTATTAATAAAAGATATTTGTGTATTTGCACATATTCTATCAACTTCTGAAGTAAAAAAATCGACACTTGGCAAACATGCATCAGCAACATAATTATCATGTGTGCCTGTTTCCCAAAGATTCCCGTTTGACCACAAATTATTCCGATCAGAAACTGATGAATTTAAACAGTTTTGCATTCTATTTGCCTGACCAATAGTAAACATACATGTGCAAGATGAATAATCCATAAAATTTTGAATATTATCTAAACTGTTACATGTTTCTTGCGATAAATTACAAGTAGAATATGCACCAACCGTATTGGGCGTATCACTTACATCGTCATCTGCAAAGCAATTGTCAGTATCCCCATTTTCACCCCATCCCCAAGTATGAGATAAATTAAAATAATGACCAAACTCGTGACTTAAAGTATGTCTTTTGTATGGTGTATTACTAGATGCACCTATGCTACCAACGTATTCATGATTAATAATAATACCTTCAACTTCATCACCCCACAAGGTTCCTGGTAAATAAGTATATGCTGCTGCACCTATTGAATTTTCAATATCTTCTACCACCCATATATTAACATATTTTGCATCATCCCAAGCAATTAATTCTTTAATGCAATCATTAGCCTGATTAGACATATTTGATGCAATTCTATTAATACCACTTGTGCAATTCCCCTCTGGATCTAATTTAGCTAATCTAAATTCTATGTTAGCATTTCCAACGATGTTTTCAAACTCATCTATAACATTTTCTAAATCTGAATTAGATGCACTAAAATCTGCATTCATAATACTAACAACGTCTTCGATCTGTTCCACAGAAATATTTTCATCTTCACCAATTGGATGGCCATCGTGTATTACATGAAAAACTATAGGGATAATTTTTGTATCTAAATTGATTGGAAAATTAGACTGATTTAAATTTTGGTTTAACTTTTTAGAGGGATGATTACTTAAGTATCTTTGCATCACTAAATCAGTACCACACATTGGTAGTTGTTGAGAAAATAAAAAATTTAGTGACACTAAAAAAACCAAAAAAGTATATCTCCAATACTGCATTATTTGCTAGTTATTAATAAACAATAGTCCATTATTTCTTATATATATACCAGGCTTTAGATAATCTTGATTTATCTGTTCTCTACCATAGAGATCGAAAATTCTATCGTCAAATAAAACTTCAGAATCGGTAGATCTTGCCCAAATATCTTCTAAATTACCTACCCTAACATTATCAATATATAACCAATTACCTCCAATGTTATTGGAAAAATAATCTCCTCCATTATTAGTAATAATTAATGTATCCTCAATTAAATAGCCTTTCCCTGAAAACTCAAATTTAATAATTACGCTTTCTTGTCCTGCAGAAGAGCCAAGATTTACAAACTTTTCATGCCAGTGATCAGTTTCTGGTGTATAATAATTAAAATATGTTAAATCTGTGCCTAGTAAATCTTCGACGTCAAAAGTAGCACGAACCATAAATTGTTGATTAGCATGTTTTCTTGAAATTGTTAATTTATCTAAAATAATACTCTTGCCATTTACGTCATTATAAGGCAACCTCTTTGCATAAGCGATATCAAAAAACAAACCAAATGGATTACTAGAGCTATGACTCATTTGGCTGCAATCAATTTCCGGTGTATAAATAGCTTGTCTTGTAATATTTTCTCTCGCAGTAAAACTTTTACTTCTTATACGTAGTGATTGATCTCCTTCATATGAAGAACTTGCCGAAACAGACCAATTTGTTTCTAATGGATAGTTATCTAGAATATACCAACTTGGAATTTCAGGACTAGGATTAAACGGGAACTCCATACTTTCAAAACCTTCCATAAAAGGTGCTGATGTTTGATCTAATACAATAATACATTTTTCCTTTACTAATTGGGATTCACCATATTCATTATATACTTTTAGTGTAACATCATGTTGCCCTGAAGAAGTATATGTAATTGTAGGATTTTTTTCTGTTGAAAAAGAAGGAGTTGCTCCAGGAAATGTCCATTCATATGATATGTCACTAGCAGGTACATTATAGCTCATGTCCATAAAAGAGACTTCAAAACCACTACTATTGCCTAAAGCACCAATAGCATCACCCTCTACCATAAAGTCCGGTATAGGAATACATTCTGCATAAGGTTCAGATAAGTAGTGCTCATCATTTGTTCCCGTCAATACTAAATTGTCCGAAGACCATAAATTATTTCTATATCCAGAATTAGAATTTAATGCCGCTACAACTCTTTGTTTTTGACCTTCTGTAAACATATAGGCACAATTTGTATAGTCCATAATATTTGCAACATTATCTAATGAGCCACATGATTGTTGTGATTCCCATGAAAGACAACCAGATGCCCCTACAGTATTGGGAGTATCATTTACACTATCATCACTTCCACAATTTTCTTCTAATCCAGAATCATTTGTACTGCCCCAAGGATGAGCTAAATTAAAATAATGACCTGCTTCATGTGACATTGTGTGTCTTCTCCAATTACTATTACTAGAAGTACCTGTAGTCCCAAAATAATCATGTTGACACAAAATTCCTTCGTGATTGGTTGGTGCAGAACCAGGATAATATGCATACGCTGCAGCTCCACTTGCTACGCTGGCTACAGTCCATATATTCAAATACTTACTATTGTCCCAATAAGTATCATCCTTCACATTCTCGCCTCCTATATAAGTGAATTCTGATTGATTATATGTAATTCCGGTTGTACAATTTCCATCCGGATCTTTAGTCGCTAATCTAAATTCTATTCCGATATTACTGGCAATATCTTCAAATCCACGAGCTTCAGTAGTAATAATTTTTGCAATAATATCCCCTGTATTAACTGAATTTGGAGAACTAATTAATAACTTAATAATTCCTCCACAAAATCGCAAATTTCCTAAATCATCTGCTATCATAAAAATATCTTCACCACCACTACTAATTACACATATTGTATCATTTTTTTGAACAGAGACATTATCTTCGACTAACCAATTAATAGTTGAATTCAAATCTATATTAGGGGCAAGAATACTGACTGTATCGTTGTTATTAGCTATCGAATGGACAAGTTCACCATCTTGATTAATAAAATCATCATTGAGTAAATTAAAGTCATCACACATGGCTTGAATAGCTGATTGAACTTGACTGGTGCCAATTCGCTCATCACCATAATCATGAATTACATGAACAACTACCGGGATAATATAGTTAGTGTCTAAAAACCTCCGATTATTTACATTACCAATAAATGTACTTGTAAATAATTCTAGTTGATCTAAAATTATTTTCTTGTCAGGATTTAACAAAAGTTCCTGCTCAACCATTTGGGTAGTTGAACATTTATTAATTTGAGAATAAAGTTGACAAGAAAACGCCAATAACAATATGAATAGTGTTTTCTGCATTATGTTTAATATATGCTTTTAATTCTTACCGAATTATTATAATTTTTGAACTTGTAGAATCAGCAGATTCAACCATTATAATATAAGCTCCTTTCTTAGGAACAATAAATAGATCCGATAATTTATAACTGTGCTCACCTTTCACTAATTCTAGATTTTGAGAACCAATATTCAGACCTAAAAGATTAGACATAGATATAGTCACTCTACTTTCTTCAACTAATTTAAATGATATTGATGCTTGATCAATAAAAGCTGGATTGGGTGATATGCCAATATCTTGAATAATATCCCCTCTGGCGATCGTTTCATCAGAGTTTTCAACAACACTACTATTGCCGATCATAATATTGTCAATATAAAGCCAATTTCCACCTATTGTACTAGATTCTATTTCATCTAGAATTCCATTAGAATCTTCAATTAAATATGTTGATTCCTGACCTTGACCCGTTCCAATAAATTCAAATTTAATCATTGCATCCTGAGCGCCAGCTAATTGTTGTATTGTGACACAATGCTGTAACCACTCATCTGGTTCTGGGGCAAAAGAATTAAAATATATTTTATCCGTAGTAATTAAATTTTGTTGTTGTGACGCAAAACTACCGGAATAGCCAGGCCTAGTTGAAAGTCTTGGACGCTCAGTCCATGTATTAGCATCACAATTCTTATAAGAAATTAATAATTCATCATGATGAATTGAAAATACATCAGAGACAAGGCCTGTTTCATAGTCATAGTCAACAGCATTATATGGCAGTCTCCGAGCGTAAGCATAGTCAAAACATAACATTAAAGGATCCGATGCATTTGTTACAAAATCAGACATATTTAATTCCGGGGTTGAAAACTCATGAGAATCTCTGTCATAACTATAATTTTGACTTTTTATTCTAAATGAAGAATTACCTTCAGTAGAAACAATTTCTGATCTTTGCCAGTGTTCTTCACCTTTATCATCACCTACCCACCAAGTTTCTAGTGCACCGTTATTATTAATACTTGGAAAGTTTGCGTCTTCGAAACCTTGAGAAAATCCCACCTCGCCTTCTTCAGGATTTACATCAGTTTGAGATAAAATAGTAATAAAGTTATTTACTGTGACTTCGTTACAATTTGAACCCCTACAAGCCTTGAGTGTTACTGAATATGTACCAGGGTTTTCATAAGTGATGTTTGCTGGCTCTTCTAGATTGGAAGTAGATGGTGATCCTCCTTCAAAAGTCCATTCATAATTAATCGCTGTATTTCTATAATTATACGTGTAGTTTTCAAACTGAATCACCGCACCTGAACAACCTAAGTCTGTATTACTTTTAAAATCTGGAATTGGTGCACAATCAGCGTATGCATCAATAAGGCTTTCATCATCTGTACCAGTATCAATTAAATTTTGAGGTTGCCACAAATAAGATCTGTTACCAGCTAAACTATTAGCTGCTGCTAACATTCTATCAGATTGACCTTGTGTAAACATATGTGCACAACTTGAGTAATCCATAATATTTTGAACATTATCTAGCGATCCATCACACGTAGCTTGATCTAATGGGCAACCAACTTGATTTCCGTCTGTTCCAAGAGTAGGTGGTGTATCAACAACTCCATCATCAATTGAACAATTGCCTTCTTCACCTGGACTATTACTACCACCCCAAGGGTGATCTAAATTAAAAAAATGCCCCATTTCATGAGGGAGTGTATGACGTGCCCAATTATTATTTGGATTTGGGTTTCCGTTGCTCCAATCGCCAAAATAATCATATCTACAAAATATGTAATCTCCATAGTCTGGACTTCCATTTCCTGGTTTAGTAGCATAAGCAGCAGCTGAGCTCATACTATCGTCAAAGGAATTAACAACATATATGTTAACATATTTCTTATCATCCCAATTCACTAAAGCCATCACTTTAGGACCAGAACCTTCAGTCCATTCAGTAGCGGTTTTTGTCACACCATATGTACAATTACCATCAGGATCCTTTGTTGCTAGTCTAAATTCAAAATTTGGAAAACCTTTAATACTATCAAATTCAGCTATTACTTCTGAAAGGTCATCATTTAGACCCTGAAAATCTTCGTTGATTCTATAAATACCGTGATCTATGCGCTCATAGCTAATATTTTCTACTCCATAATTATGAATTACGTGTACAACAACTGGGATAATATATGGCCCACCCAATCTGTTTTCATCAATGTTGGCTATAAACTCCTGAGTAAAAAGCTCTAATTGATCTAATATTTGTTGTTTTTCAGGTGTTGATATATCCTGCATGTGTTGAGATGTTCCACAATACTTTCTATCTTGAACTTGACTAAGTACAAAACTGTTAGTTATCATAAAAACAAGTAATAAATAAATATATCTTTTCATTTTGTAGTATTTAGATCATAAAATAGTTGCGAACAAATATACTAAAAAATAGTAAAGAAATAATGTAATCAGCATGTTAAAAACATCTACTACAATTTTGATAAAAAAGTATATAATTCACTGATCTCAGAACATTGTATAATTTTAATTTTAGAATTCAAGTGAATTGTTTTATTGTAAGATGATATTACAATTGTCTTAAATCCTATTCTTTCTGCCTCCTGAATATGAGAGTCTATTAGAGGTAATGGCCTTATTTCTCCATTCAAACCAACTTCGCCGGAAAAACATATATTTGATGGTATATTAATATCTTGATTGGATGAAATCAATGAAACAATAACACCTAAGTCCATAGATGGATCCGAAACATTAATTCCACCAGCTATATTTAAAAAAATATCCTGTGAACTTAATTTAAAACCGCCTTTCTTTTCCAAAACAGCTAAAAGCATATGTAGTCGCTTTAAATTAAAACCATTTGCAGATCTTTGAGGGGTACCGTAAACTGCAGGAGTAACAAGAGCTTGTACCTCAACTAAAAATGTTTTATGCCCCTCAAATGCAGATGCGATCGCAGTACCACTTAAATTTGCGTTACGATTGTTCATAAGGATAGTAGATGGATTTAAAACCGGTTTTAACCCACTCTCTTCCATTTCATAGATCCCTACTTTAGATGTAGATCCAAACCGATTTTTTTTAGACCTTAACATTCTGTATAAATGTGTTTTTTGACCCTCAAAGTGTAATACAACATCAACCATGTGCTCCAGTACTTTTGGTCCTGCTATTTGCCCTTCTTTAGTTATGTGACCAATTAAAATAATTGAGGTGTTTGACTCTTTAGCATATTTTAATAATTCTGAACAAGACTGTTTAATTTGGCTAACCGAACCAATAGGTGATGCAATAAAATCACTATGAATAGTCTGTATTGAATCTACAATTATATATTTATATTTATTTTGACTCTTTATGCAATGTTGCACTATTTTTTGTGATGAAGTCTCACTATATATATGACAATTTTGATTTACAATACCGATTCTATTCGCACGAATTTTAATTTGAGTTGCGGCTTCCTCTCCTGAAACATATAAAACATTTTTATCATCTTTTAGGGCCATTTGTAAAAGTAGTGTCGACTTACCAATACCTGGTTCCCCGGCTAATAAAATCATTGAACCACTAACAACACCTCCACCAAGAACTACATTTAACTCTACATCATTTGTAATAATTTTTTCAACGTTCTCATTTGTAACGTTTTGAATTAAAGTTGGAATTTCTTGATTAGATGATATTCCAAAATTTTGATTAGTGGTAGTTTTTTTTTGCACTTCTTCAACTATACTATTCCACTCTTTGCAACTTGGACATTTTCCGTGCCACTTAGGGGTTTCATGGCCACAATTTTGACAATAAAACCGCAACTTACTCATGATTTTTTCGTTTTCTATTGTACAAAATTAACATGGCTAAAAATCCTGAAATTATAATCATCAAGGCTTGAGAGCTGTGAACGATGATGGCAAAAAATTGAGAAACTTCTCTACTTATATTTAAAATCATTAAAGCTTGAATTACTAAATAATGGTACGATCCTATTCCTGTTGGTGTAGGAACAACCATTCCTAAGCCTCCAGCCACTAATACAAACAAACCATGCCCTAGGTTTAAATCCTGTGTTTCATTAAAACAATAAAAACATACCACTGACATAAAAAGATAACAAATCCAAATTAATACTGTGTAAGTAAAAAAAAGTAATTTATTAGGGATGTTTTTAATTGATGTAAAGCCTGTTTTTATTCCTAGTGTAAAACTAGAAATTTGCTGCAATTGAACTTTTGTTAAGAAGAACTTACGTGTTTTATAAATTATAATTATTAAGGCTATAAAAAAGAAAATATATGTAATTAATTGTCTTGGAATAGATATAATTTCTACAAATTGTAAAACATCTTTATAATTTAAGACAATTGATAATAATATACATAATGCCAGTAATATAAAGTCTATTAATCTTTCAAGTAATACGTGCCCAAATAATGTAGAAACAGGAATTCCTGTCGTTCTGTTTAGAGCCGTACATCTTGCTAATTCTCCACTTCTTGGAATAAAAGAATTAAATAAGTATCCGAAAGCAATTGAATGTATCAGATCGGTCCTTCTGGGGGAAAATCCTAGCGGATTAATCAATAATTGCCACCTTAAACCTCTAAATACAAAGGCCAAGTAACCTAAAAACATTGAAACACCTACTAAATATATGGGAATGGAGGAAAGTGTAGCTGTAAAATTAGACAGATCTATACCCTTAATAGCAAATGATAATAGCAAACAGCCAAATAGAAAAAAAATAAGTGGTTTTATGATATTTACTAGCACACGCATCATTCAAGTCGATTTGTTTGCTCATTTGGAAAAATAATCATTGGCTTATGTTTTGTAGCTAAATCATATTCAATAAAAGCATACGAAACTATAATGACAATATCACCTTTTTGCATTTTTAAGGCAGCGGGGCCGTTAATGCCTATTTCACCCTCTTGATCGCCCTCTATAACATAAGTTTCTAAACGTTCTCCGTTCGAAACATTTAGCACTTGCACCTTTTCACCTGGGATCATTTTGGCAGCTTTAATTAAAACAGGATCAATAGTTATACTACCTATATAATTCACATCTGCTTGCGTGATCCTTACTCTGTGAATTTTTGATTTCATTATCTGTAAAAGCATGGCACTAATCTATTAATATATTATCTATTAATCTAATCTCGCCAATAAAGGCGGCAATTAAAATGCGATAATTTTTATTAAATACTATTTCTGTAGCAAAACTAAAATTTTCAACATCAATTACCTCAAAATAATCTAATTTTATGAAACTATATTGATGAATCATTTTTATCTGCTCATATTTTAAAATGGATATATCTATACGATTATTATGATGTCTTTTTTTAATTTTCAAGATTTGATCTTTAAAAGAATCTATGGTCTGAAAAAGGATAGTCGCTGCTTTTCGCTGCGTCAAATTTAATCTTGCATTGCGTGAACTTAAAGCTAACCCATCATCATCTCGAATAGTAGGACAAGTAATTATTTTAGTCGATGATTTTATTTTTTTTACAAACAATTTAATTAACCATATCTGCTGGTAATCTTTTTCCCCAAAATAAGACCTGTGTGGCTTAATTAAGTGAAATAACTTATGCACAATAGTAATAACCCCAGTGAAATGACCAGGTCTTTTTTCTCCCTCTAACAAATTCATAACTTCAGATATATTGTAATCACCAAGTTGTTCATTTCTCGCATACATTTCTTCATTACTAGGCACAAAAAGAATGTCACAATGAATTTCATGTAACATAGCAATGTCATTCTCAATATTCCTAGGATATTTTATTAAATCTTGCTTGTTATTAAATTGTGTTGGATTTACATAAATAGAACAGATTGTTATATCATTCTCTTTTTTCGACTTATTTATTAATGACAAATGCCCTTGATGCAAGGCTCCCATGGTAGGAACAAAACCGATGGATTGATTGTTTTTTCTAATATCAATCAGGGTTTGCTTAAGGGAATCTATGTTTTTTAAAGTTTTCAAAAATTTAGAAACAATTTATTGCTAAAATGCACGTTATTTTTTTAAAAAGCGCTTAATTTTTGTTAAATTTGCACTAATTAAAAGTAAGATTGTAGATGCAGAAAAGAATACTAATTGTTTCACAGGAACTTTACCCTTACACACAAGAGGGCGATTCCGGAGAAAACATTCTCGATTTAGCCAAAATAATAAAAAAAAACAAAGGAGCTGAAGTTAGATTATTCATGCCTAAGTTTGGTTGTGTGAATGAACGTCGACACCAACTTCATGAGGTTATTAGATTGTCTGGAGTTAATATCGTTGTTAATGATATTGATCAACCATTAATTGTAAAAGTTGCTTCTATTCCACAAGCTCGACTTCAGGTATATTTTATAGATAATGAGGAGTACTTCCAAAGAAAGCTAATGCTTAAAGAAAAAAATAATTCTTTAATCGCTGATAATGATGAGCGCATGATTTTCTTTGCCAGAGGTGTGTTAGAAACACTACAAATGCTTGGGTGGAGCCCAGATATTATTCATTGCCATGGATGGTTTACAAGTCTAATGCCTTTGTATTTAAAAAACATGTATAATACACACCCCGTGTTTGAAACCACAAAAATTATTTCATCTTTTAATGATGCATTAGGCATGGATGGTAAATTAGACAAAAAATTAATAGATAAAATTGAATTTGATGGCATAGAAACTAAGCTTTTTGAAGAGTTAAAAACCCCAAATTGCCTAAATCTATATAAAATAGCTGCTAAATTCTCTGATGGCATTGTATTTGAAGATAACTTTTCTAATACAGATATCTTTGACCCAATTAAGGGAGTTCCGACACTTGAATTTCAAGAGCACTCTGAGTATTATAATTTTTATCAAAACTTTTTTTCTCAAGAATTAGTGTAGAATTTATGAAAATTGCATTTCAATCTTTTTCCCTTATTTTGATAATTCTGTTATCATTTTTATTATCCTGTGAAAATGAAGAGAGTCTTATTGGAACTGATTTTATAACCAACAACCCTCATTCTTTAACTACTTATGATGTTGTAAGTGACCAGATTGTATCAAGGTCTATTCCTAATATAAATACTTCAGGATCTGGCAACAATAACATGCTAGGAGGGTACTTTGACCCTTTTTTTGGAAAAACAAAAGTTGGTTTTTCATGGCAAATTAGACCCACTAGTAATACAATCCCCTCTTCTTTAGAATCAATATCTGATATTTACATAAGTATTCCATATCTTGGTCATTATGGCTTACAGGGTTTAGACAGCACGCAAGTTTCACTAGATATTGATCTGTATGAACTCAAAGAGAGCATATTAGGCAACATATATTCTCTAACTAAAAATGATTTTAATAAATCTTTAATTACTTCTACAACCAAGTATTTATCAGAAATTCAAAATGAAAATGATAGTTCATTGTTCATAAATGACTTGCAAATTTATAATGGTTTTGCGACATCCTTATTTAATGCCTTACAAGTGGATGGCTCTGATGGCGTTCTGAGTGAACCTGATTTAGCTTTGTTACAGAATAATTTTTTAAGCCAATTCAATGGTCTTAATCTATCTGTTTCCAACCTTAGTTTAAATCCTGAAAATGGAACCATACTATATATGAACACTGGTAGTGATGAAGCAATACTTGGAATTGAATTCCAAAATGGAAATAATGAAACTGATACGCTTGAATTCGAAATGAAAAAAGAAAACCTAAATATATTTAATCATTTTGAGCATAAAACAAGCATAAACGATTCAACACTACTTTTACAATCAATGGGTGGGGCTTATTCTATTATAGATATGGCATTTTTATCTAACCTAAAAGATAGTGGATATATTGGTGTTAATAAGGCTGAATTAATACTGCATCTTGCAGAATCAAATGGAGCATTCCCCAAGCCTGACACACTTGTTTTATATGAATACTTAGATAGCCCACAATCAAATAATACTAGACCATACCCAAACAATATTGTAAGTTATGCGCTATGGGATTCTACAAATACTCAATATGCATTTAATATTGTTGATCATGTTCAGCGTGTAATTTCTGAGGGAGAAACTCCTGCATACAGACTGCAGATTAGTTCTCCCGAATCAAATGTTCATAGAGTTGTGCTCAACAAAACCAATAAACCAGTTGAGCTAAATCTACTATTAATCAAAGAAGAAACGATTCAAGAATAAAATGTGCGGGATTGTTGCATATAATGGGAAACAAAATGCCATACCTCTTATTATTTCAGGACTAGAAAGATTAGAGTATAGAGGTTACGACTCCGCTGGAATTGCTTGGCACAATACAAAAAATTTAGAATTTATTAAAAAATCTGGCAAGGTTAAAGTTTTAAAAAGCCATATTTCAACCGATTTAAATGCTCAATTAGCAATTGGTCATACAAGATGGGCAACTCATGGTAAACCTTCAGACGAAAATGCTCATCCTCATTTTTCAATAGACAATAATTTGGCTATAATTCATAATGGTATTATTGAAAATTATGCGGCAATTAAAGAAGGTTTACAAAATAGAGGATATAAATTTAAAAGTCAAACGGATACAGAGGTTTTAATCAATCTAATTCAAGATGTTAAAAAAAATGAAAAAACTAATCTTTTCCAATCGGTACAATTAGCTTTATCTCAAATTATTGGTGCATATGCAATTGCTGTTATAGATACTAATAGCCCCAATTCACTAGTTGTAGCAAAAAAAGGCAGTCCATTATTAATTGGCGTAGGAGATGAAGAATACTTTGTTGCTTCTGACGCAGCACCGTTTATTCAACATACCAAAAACGTAATTTATCTAAACGATGGTGAAATTGCAGAAATTGGATTAAAACATTTAGAAATTCGTACAATATCTAATGAATTAAAAACTCCATATATTCAAAAACTAAATATTGAATTAGATCAAATTGAAAAAGGAGACTATGAAACATTTATGTTAAAAGAAATTTATGAGCAACCTAACGCTATTTTAGAAACTCTAAGAGGACGCATTTCTCCCGACTTTAATTTTGTTAAATTAAGGGGTGTAAATGAAAATATTGAATTTTTTCAAAACACCAATAAAATTACTATCGTGGCATGTGGAACCTCATGGCACGCGGGATTAGTTGGCGAGTACCTAATTGAGGGAATTGCAAAAGTACCTGTTGAAGTAGAATATGCATCTGAATTTTTATATAGAAACCCCCTGGTATCAAAAAATGATATTGTGATTGCAATATCTCAATCTGGAGAAACTGCTGATACACTATCTGCCATAAGTTTAGCGAAAAAACGAGGAGCATTTGTTTACGGAATTTGTAATGTAGTTGGGTCATCTATTGCAAGAGCAACTACCGTAGGAACATATATGCATGCTGGTCCCGAAATTGGTGTTGCCTCAACTAAATCTTTTACATCACAAGTAACCACCCTAGTATTGATGGCATTGTCAATTGGTAAATTAAAAAAATCTATTTCTGATGATGAATTTCAAATAATATCAAAAGAATTATTTTCTATTAGTAAAAAAATACAATCATCTCTTGATAGTATTAATAAACAAACCCAAAAGTTAGCCAAACTATATAAAAATGCAAAAAACTTTTTATACCTAGGAAGAGGAATTAGTTTTCCAGTGGCACTAGAGGGGGCATTAAAGCTAAAAGAAATATCATACATCCATGCAGAGGGCTATCCCGCTGCTGAAATGAAACACGGTCCCATTGCATTAATTGATAAAAATATGCCTACTGTAATAATTGCCACTAATAAACCTAATTATGAAAAAGTTGTAGCTAATGCAGAAGAAATTAAGGCGAGATCTGGGAAGTTAATTGCAATAGTTTCCCAGGATGACAACAATATGAATAATATAGCAGATCATATTATTCAAGTGCCTGAAACACATGACTTTTTAACTCCTTTAATTACAGCTATTCCATTACAACTTTTATCATATCATATAGCAAAAATTCGAGGATGTGACGTTGATCAACCACGAAATCTTGCTAAGTCCGTTACTGTTGAATGAAATTGACTTAATGTTTTTCCCCATTAGTTGACGACCCAAAATACCCATAGGATACATCGTTCCAATATGATTCATCTATCAATGGTTGTATGAAATATAGTCTATTACAATCTATTTTGTTACCAATAGAGTCCGTACATGTAGGTATTGATGTTAAGATTCCATTATTATAATTTTCCTGTATACATACTTGACCATTTTCATAATACCCTTTAAATACCCCCTCTGGTTTTCCGTCGATAATTATACCATGTCTTCGTAATTTACCTGGGTTTTCTGTACATGGATAATACTCTCCGTATATTCCACTATAAGGTTTTCCTTGATAATACATAGAATTTTTATTGATTACTATTGAATAATCACTAACACGAATGTATTCCAAAACACCCGAGATGTTTTCTAGATATATTGACACTTTTAATGTATCAGTATTAACTAAACCTTGTCCAAATCCAATCAATGGTAAAACCAATAATATTATGTATAGATGTTTCATGGGTTAAATGTAATCATTTTTTAGAACCTCTTTTTTTACGAAGGACAATGTTGTTGATTGATAATGTGAATGAAATTATAATTTCTTCAACATTTTTAGTTATCCCATTTTTAGATTTAAACACATTAATTTGTTTTAAGTCCGTTACGGTGGAGTAGTTTTCGACCATTATTTTTTTCCTAAATTAGAATCATGAAAATGAAGTTTAGAAAAGCAACAAAAAATGATGTTTTAGTAATTGTAGAAATGATTGCTGATGATGAACTTGGAAAGAAAAGGGAAAATTTTAAAATTCCATTACCCTCTGAATACCTAAAAGCTTTTGAGAAAATAAACTCTGATGAAAATCAAGAATTAATTGTTGTTGAAAATGAAGATTTGGAAATAATAGGTACTCTTCAACTATCATTTATACAATACTTGACCTATCGCGGTGGAATTAGAGCACAAATTGAAGCAGTAAGAATTAGAAAGGATAAAAGAGGACTCGGAATTGGGAAAGTTATGTTTGAATGGGCAATTAATAGAGCCAAAGCACGCAAAGCACATTTACTTCAATTAACGACAGACAAAAAACGACCGAAAGCGATTAAGTTTTATGAGGAATTGGGATTTAAACAATCACACGAAGGAATGAAAATGCATTTTAACTGAAACAAGTAAAAACTATTTTTGAACGAATATAAGAGAGTGATATTCCCACATCAAACTAACACCATTATATTAGTAACCTCTGACTTAAACATTCTACCAATTCTTTCTTCTCTTATTCTTCCTTTCTTTAAAATTGAAAAAACATACCAGTATTTAAAAAGAATACCCAATACCCAAACCAAGACCTAAAATTCCTATCTTACCACGTAATATTATACCTCCATCAAATTCCTGAAATCTATAA
>NZUK01000024.1 GCA_002701365.1 Flavobacteriales bacterium | reverse complement strand
AGAATTCAAATCTGTATCACAATTAGGTACAATTACAATCTTATGTGCAATTATAGCTGTGGCGTTTGATTTAATTTATTTACCACGTATGATCTCTAAAACAAAATGATTTAATTAATTTATAAAGTTGCATATATTTTACAAATTCAAAGTCAAAATATACTAATAAAAGACATTATTATTATTGCTAAGTAAAAAAATAGGGAAGATTTCAAACCTCAATCCAATAATAGTCTATTTAACATAATAATAATTATAAGACAATTATATGTGCATATATGATAAATATAGGAATAAGAGAATATAATTTTTACAACAGAGACTGTAACAGCCTTGTGGTCAGAGTATTAAATACTTTTATATTAAGTTTAGATTTAGACTTTAAAAAATCATATAATAATAATTTACAGATTAGATTAAAATTTAACCAATTAATATATTATGATGATTTATTGGCGTTAGTTTGGTGTGGATTTTTTTATTACTTTTTTAGAAACACCATCTTTATGAAGCATAATTGATATTGTGTTTAACTTAAAGTAATTTTCTGAGACCCATATATAGCCTTTATAATTTTCCATACCACGATTATCACCCCAAGAATTTTTTACAAGAAAATAAACAAGACCATCACTACCTTGTGCCAAACCTGTTATGTGCATTAAATGGTCATCTGTAACAGTATAGTTATCGAAATTAATTTGTCTAAAATCTTGTGTAACCTCAACATCTACACTTGCTACACCTTTTTTGGAATCAAACTCATCATTACTCACATCAGTATCCCAAGCTATAGAAAAACCATTATTAATTGCTTTCTTAACAATATCTAACATTTCTTCTATAGGAATATTAAAAAACATACCATTTGACCAGTTATCCGGCACCCCTAAGACAAACCATTCATAAAATGGATGATACGTAAACGATGAAAGATTAATATAATCATTAACATCTAGTTTTAGATATTTAGCAAAAGTAGTAGGAGAATATTCTTTTCCCTGAAAATTAAAATACTCAGGAGCTTGACCTAAATAAACATCTAAAATTGCTTCATAACCTTTTCTCCATAAAACAGATGGCTTTTTTTGACTTATAACAACGTTTAAATAAGCTTCTAAAAGCTTAGACAACTCTGAATGATCATGCTTGTCAGAATCTGTTACAAAACCATTAAAAATCTCGTTAGGAACTAGTCCATATTTTTCAATTGTGTTGATTAAATCATGACTCAAACTACCTTCTCCGAAATTTGTTTTTCCATGTCTTCTAACAAAATTATCAGCCTTCTCAAGATATACATTTCTTGCCACAAACATTTCTGATAAATCATACTGCCCCTTCCCCATTCTAATTAATTCAGATTCTAGAAATGATGCTGTCGCATAACTCCAACAAGTGCCAGTTTTTCCTTGACTCTCAACATTGTTTACATCTAAAGTGATAATATTACTAAAAACAAGAGAATCCTGTGCTTTGATTAAGAAAGTTGAAAACAACACAAATAAAACAATAATATACTTAAACATATATTTTTTTAAAAGAATAAATTAAGGCTCAGACCTCCGACAAATTCAGAACCTGACAAATCAACAGTTTCAACCGTCTGAATAGTTCCATTGTCCTCCATAACCATTTCACCATCAACAATAATATCAAAACGAACAAATGGCTCAATAGAAAATTTTCCAAAAAAGAAAGCATACCCCATTCCTAAGCCTAAGTTAGAAGTAGACATTTTTGTTTGAGTCACCATATCTTCAGTT
Organism: Flavobacteriales bacterium; assembly: GCA_002701365.1. Lineage (GTDB taxonomy): Bacteria > Bacteroidota > Bacteroidia > Flavobacteriales > TMED113 > SP256. The sequence goes on along the minus strand of NZUK01000024.1, from coordinate 38,378 downwards.
ATCCACTGATTTTGGCCAACATTAAAATATGTAACAGGAACCCATGAATCTACGTGTGAAACCGTACGACCTAAGCTAGTTTCAAAAAACAGGTTATTAAGGTAATATTTTGCAAAAAAACCAAACACTCTTTTATCTTCTGTAAGAGTATAGTCTCCGTGAGCTCCAACGACAGTAGGTTGTCCATTGACGATTTCATAATTACCAGCAAATGCAGGCACATACTGATTGTCACTGCCAAAGTGAAACATTGCACCAATTGCTAAATCATCTAGAATAAAGTATCCAACTTTTGGACTAATCATCGACTCAGCCCAAGAAGTTCCTGAAAATTGACTCTCTGCACCTAAAAGTGCAGTTCCTTTTTTTCGACTTTTTTCTGACTGAAAAAGCAATCGACTTTTCTTAAAAATTTTCTTAAACTCGAAACCAGTATCCTTTTTATCAATATCTTTTTTAGAATCACTTCTCTTATTTCCATCCCATTTAGTGACACTCTTTGGTTCAGCTTCATATAATCCGGGTTGGTCAGAATGAACATCAATAGATGATTTTTTCTCAAGATAATCTTCTATTAATTTTTTCTCAAGATAATCTTCTCTTTTTTTACGCTGCTCATCATCACGCTTCAGCTCCGTCTTTTTTGATTTTAAATTAAGATCTTTAGTTGTTTTATTTACTTTTTGGGATTTCTTATTGCGACTTTTATTAGTTTTTTTGTCAATAACCATCGGATTCTTCAAGTCAATTTTATCTGGTCTCTTTTCATCTTTTTTTTGAGACACATAAAAGTTTTTCTTTTCTAGTTTAGAATTCTTGTAAGGATCTGAAAATTGATTGTTATTTTGTGAGAAAAGAAACGAGGAAGTTAAAATAAAAAAAAATAAAAAACGCATGACAATTAATTTAACATCATGAAAGTTATTCACTCATGCAATCTTTTAAAATTTTCATCAACTCTTCTCTCCACTTACCCATCCACTCTGGATCATCTTTATACTCACTAATCATATCTGTAGTTTTAGTATTACAATCTTTAAAAGATTGAACACCATCCTCTGAAGAATCTTTACTTAATTTCATACACTCGCAAGCTTGTTGAGCTGCATCATAAGGTGTTAATTTTTTTGTGCCAATATTATTACACGCAGTTAGTAGAATTACGAGCATGCACAATGTTTTTAATAATTTCATAATAAAATAAGTTATATAATAATTTTAAATCAAAAATAAATATAAAAAGCTATTATTACCATTTAATTGGCTCTTTTTTATTTAGAACCAAATAGTCATTGCACCTACTAAATGGCCTTGAACCAAAAAAACCCCTATTTGCAGAGAATGGCGAAGGATGAGGACTTGTGACGATCATATGCTTATCCTTATTTATTTTTAATCCTTTTTTACCAGCATATGCACCCCAAAGAATAAAAACAACATTCCTTTTTTTTCTAGATATAAGCTCAATTACGGCATCCGTAAAAACCTCCCAACCTTGCATTTGATGAGATCCAGGAATAGACCTTTTAACTGTTAAAATTGAATTAAGAAGTAACACGCCTTGGTCCGACCAACCAGAAAGATCACCTGAAGTAGGCATATCTAATTTAAGATCTGATTTTAGTTCTTTAAAAATATTAATTAATGACCTAGGTATTTTAACGCCGGAAGGAACGCTGAAGGACAACCCATGAGCTTGGCCAATCCCATGGTATGGATCTTGACCCAAAATAACGACTTTCACATCACCAAAAACACATCTATTAAAAGCATTGAAAATCAATGAACTTTGAGGGAAAACTGAACATTCATTATATTCTTTTTTTAAGAACTGAACTAATTTGATAAAATATGGTTTTTGAAATTCCATATCCAATTCTCTTTTCCATGAATTTTCAATTTTTACATTCATAAACAAATAAATATAAATAATAGCACACCTATAACAATTACCCAACATCTAATAAGACGCTGTCTTTTATGTCTTTTAAAATAATACAATCCTCGTATCTCTCCAAAGATTCAAGTAATTTTAACAATCTAAAGCCCCCCTCAATAATTAAATAACTATTCTTGTTTTTAATTTCATTTACACAACATTGAATTAAATCGTTTTTAAGATCAATATTAGAATAGATTTTTTGAACTTGAAGAACGAATTCACTTAAAGACAAGTCCTCAAATGGCCAATCGGCCATTCGAGAACATTCTAGATTTCCTAAAACATTTAAGACACTAATTACAACAAGACTGGATTTCTGTGCAGTTAAATGATCTAATATATCAGCCTTATCCATGGTATTATTTAATTGATATTTTCTTTTCTTCGGATTTTTTTTGGTCCTTTGAAATAGTAATTAATAAGACGCCATTTTTTAACTCAGCCCCAATACTATTAACATCAATATCTTTTGGCAATTTTATTCTTTGACTAAAAGACTCATTTAAAAACACATTCTCTGTACTTTGCTTAGATTCATGACTTAAATACAAATAATGATTACTGTAATTTAAATTCACTTCTTTTTTACTTAGGCCTGGCAATGAAAATTGTAAATAATAATTTTCATCATCACTAGACCATCTTGAATCTAATACATTTAAATTAGCTGCACTAGTTATGTGATTATTATTAAATAAGTTATTAAACAATAAATCTATACTTTCTAATTCGTGATTTTTATTAATTAATTTAAACATTTTATTTTTTTTAAGTTAATACTATAAATTAACCATCATATTTTATGCCACTTAAAACAAAAAGACAAAATGTCTTTTTATTTTAAAAAATCATGACAAAATGTCTCTTTTTAAAAAAAGTATTTGAATTATTGACAGATGACTTATATTAATCTAAATCGTATAAATCATTTTTTTGAATTTGAGTATCTGGATTATGACCTTTAATATCTCTTTGACTATAAGGAACATACCCTTCATGATCACTCCATTTTGACCTTCTTTCCTCGCTTAAGTACTCATCAGGAATTAATCCTAATATTTTTTTATCTTTTTTATTATTAACACCAAAGTCTTTCATAACACTATTAAAGGCTGTCGTCATTTTACTTGCCATCTCCTGCACCTCGGCATTATTTGGATTTTTTCTTAAATCATATTTTTTCATAAGCTTTTTATACATACGCTGAATATTTCTAACTGATTTTTTTGATGTCCTCATATCCATTTTCTCAATATCCTCTAGTTCTATTTTTTCCATTCCAAGAACAGCATAATGATCAATCTCCCTCTCAAACAATAAACTTCCTATTTTATAAACTCCAGTATGCTCATATATTGATATATTGCCACGATTATAATCAACACCCTCCCAAAAATCATTTATATTTTTATCAGAATACCTGCCTCCAAATAATCTACCAATCTCTAACATATTGAAATCATAAATTACAGAATTAACAACAACCCCAATAGGCTCATTGTCAATAATAATTTCTATCGACTCAGTAGTTGGGTTTTTTTCAATAGACAAATTAATCTCTTCATTTTCTTCATTAAAAGATTTAATTAAAAATATTTCTTTTCCGAATTCATCAAAATAGCGATAACTATGAGCAGTATTGTCATAGACTGTTGTATACTGCTTACCCATAACCTTAACACTACCCTTTAAATTATCTGTATTTTGAATAAACATTTCCTGCCCCAAAAGGACATTTACTGACAAACATATTGCCATATAAAAAATTATATTTCTCATTTTTTTTTTGGTATAAATTTTAAACTTAAACTATTCACACAATACCGAATATTTTTTTTAGTATACTCCTCTCCCTCAAACACATGCCCCAAATGACCATCACAATTAACACATGTTATTTCTGTCCTTATTCGCCCTAAACTTGCATCTCTTTTTTTTCTAATAGAACCTTGAATTGCGTCATCAAAAGATGGCCATCCACAATCAGACTGAAATTTACTTACCGAACTAAACAATTCCGAATCACACATTTTACAAACATAACTCCCTAACTGAGAAAAATCATTATACTCACCGCTAAATGGAGGCTCTGTACCACCATCTAAAAGTATTGATTTTTCTTTATCAGTTAAATTATTATAATGATCTATCATAAGTACTGGATTTTACACACCTGCCCCCCTCCTACTACTAGACCCTGTTCTTCTAAAAGGATTCAATAACATTCTTCTGTTTTTAAATCTACTTTTAAGTCTAACGTTATCAAAATTAGCAAACATTGATAAATTAATACCTAACGCAACTTCATGTGTTCCAGAACTATAATTATCTATTCCTTTAACAGCTGTATCATAACTATACCCAATAAACCAATCACCTCGCTCAACACCAAATAAAAATGCAAATGCTTGCTCAGATGCTCTATAAGACGAGCCTAACCACACACTATTTTCATATATAAAACGAAGACTAACGTCAACTTGAGTCTCAGACCAACTAGTTGTTTTAGTTAATATCGAGGGCTCCACCGCCAAGGACCTATCTTCAGTAAAAGGAAGATATGCGCCAGCCATAAAATTATATTCAGGAGTTAATCTGTTTTCATAACTCTGGTGAGTTTGTATTTTTAGCGCTCTGGCAAATAGATTTTGCGCAGAAAGACCTGCATAAAAATATTCAGTATAAAAATATGAAGCCACAGTATGACTAATAAGAAAATCAGTTTCTATAGTATTAGGCAAAACAGGATCATTAATACCCAGTATTGTCCCACTGTAATCTTCAGTTTGCGTTTCATCAAAAGCCCATTGAATAAACCTAACCCCATAAGCAAATGAAATAAATTTTTTCTTATCCCAAAAACAAGACTGTGGCGACAAGCACCCTCTCCAACTATAACTAACCTGACCAGTTGTTTGACTAATTGGACCTGTCACATCATTGTAGGCAAAACCACCGAAAGCTAAACTATTACTAATAGGTGTATGCGCACTAAAAGAAAATGTCTTAGGGGCGACATTATTTCCTTTAATATCAGTAAAACCACTCCATTGATCCCTATAACTCATTCTAATTGGCGAATGATCTACAGTACCTGCTACTGCCGGATTCATAACATACTCATTAAACACATACTGTGTATACACGGGAAGCTGTTGAGCTTTTACATTTGTAAAAAGCAATAACACAGCTGTTAATATTATTATGTTTTTTAGTTTAATCATATCTTATCTTTTAATTGTAACACTACCGTTATATGTTTTACCTTCTATATTTAAATCAATAACGTAGTAATATGTTGCTATTTCTTGGTCTGCATCGTTCAACTGACTGACCCCATCCCATGGAACGTAGCTCCCTTCTTCAGACTCATAAACCACCTGCCCCCATCTATTAAAAACTTTTATAGTCACATCAGAATATAAATCTATACCATCCATTTCCCAAGTATCATTAATTCCATCTCCATTGGGAGTGAAAACTGACGGAATAAACAGGCAATCAGAATCATCCGAACCTACATATAAAGAATATCCTACCGGAAACTCTAAACACCCATAATCATCATCTATTACACTAACTGTATGCCAAGAATTACCAGGTAAATTAGACAATAGTATATCAGATTCTGTTATTAAAATTTCCTCAACAATAACATCATCAACTAGATAGTCGTCTTCATACACAACCAATAAACTGTCCTGTGTAGTATAAACATCTGAAGAAGAATTAATAACATATTCAAAAGGAGGATTACCACCGCTTGTTCTAATAATTATCATACCATCTGTTTCTTCATCACAAGAAGCATTAATAATATACTCTATATCTGGAGAAAATTCATCTGGCTGAATCAATTCTATAGTTTCAACAGAAACACAAGTATTTGCATCTGTAATTAAGAAATCATAAAATCCTGCCGGCAAATTATCAATCATCATCAATGAATTTGGCTGAACATCCACATAATCACCTTGGCTAACAATATTATTATCCAAATAAATATCAATAGAAAAAGGTGGAGTTCCAGAATTTTCAGGAACCAAAAACTGAATTTCTCCATCAGAAGCTCCATTACACGACACATGAAAATTATTGTAATTTAATTCCCCACTAATACCATCGTTGTCCAAATCTGCATTAATTGATATCTGTGGAGGCGAAGGCAATATGGTGAAATTAAAAAATTGTTGACACTGCTCACTGTCATATACAGATATCTGATATTCCCCTGACGACAACATTTCTTCTTGCAAATCCACCTCTTCATCTAAATTATTCACACAACTAATCACATATGGTGGCGAACCGCCAAAAGGCTCAGCTACTATTGCGACAGAATCACCAAAGCACAATAAATTTATTGGCTCAATTTCATCGTCATTATTATATAAAACACCATCTAAACCTGGATTATGAATAATTATTTGAGAACTACCTAAAGCATTATAGTCATATGAAGCAGCAATCTCTAGCAAAAATGGCTCAAAAACAACAAATTCTTCCATATTACTATAACAACCATTACTATCTGTTGCGTAAGCTCTGTAGGTTCCTCCAGACAAGCCCAAAGAGGTGTCAAACTCTACCCAATTACCGTTTTCAAAGACTTCGAATACCAATCCATTAGAGAATATTAAAGGATCATATACTGTAGAAAGGCCATTATATAAAGTTCCTCCAATATAGTCATCATCATTATTACATCCACTAACGCACTCGTCGTCATAAGTATATAATATCCCATCTGGACCAGGATTATGAATCCCATCGTTATCTATGTCATCATCATCATCATTACAATTAGAAATACAATTACCATCCAAATCATATAATCCATCTCCATCAATATCAGGATCTATCCAGTTACCGAATATATCATTATTAACTAGACCATCTCCATCAATATCTTCTTCATTACCACCACTAATAATAGAGATCGGACTTGCTAATTCACCTTGACAACTAAGATTAACATCATCTATACTCACATTAAACACATCCGGTGTCTCTATTTCGAATAATACTATATCAGACAAGCAAGCGTCAGAAACAGACTCAACAAAAACATAATAAAAACCAGCCGGCAACGACACTTGATCTGAATAACTAACCTGATTGCTTATAAAAACACCGCCATCAACACTTGTTTCTAAAGGATCGGAATTTAGCAAGCCATCCCCATCCCAATCTTCTTCTTCACCATCCGGCAATTCATACCAATGATATAAATAATTAGAATTGTCTGCGTTCAAAATATTTAAATACACTACCCCATTCTCTCCAAAGCAATCTCCTGGAACTGTTTCATCTAACTCCCAAATCCCAATTGCTGTATTTTGATTATCTACATTCTCAAAAACTATTTCTTCAAACTCACTTGAAATTTCTTGAGCAAAAACAAATTCACACTCACTACCATCCTCGATACTAAAAGTATATACACCTGAAACCAAAGAACTTAAAGCTCCACTAGACCCTGTTCCGCTTAAAACTATGTTTTCCAGTGAATTAGGGCCATATACTTCATAAGTGTACTGTGAATCATTACCACCAGAAATTACAAATTCAATAGCACCTTCAGACTCTTCAAAGCAAGTATTATTTAAAAGAGAGAAATCAATACTTACAACAGGAGGATTTGCTATGAAATAACTTTGCGAATAAGAGCATCCACTATCATCAGTAATAGTAAATTGATGCTCACCTACAGGAGCAAAATACGTATCTATACCTTCCCAATCGATACTATACGGAGGGTTTCCACCTTCTAACACTTCAATCCATATACTACCAGTCCCGTTATAACAGGTTGCGGGCTCAGTTTCAAATTGAACAAAAAACGGCGCAGCCTCTTCAATAACCAAGTCGAATTGCTCATAAAAACATCCCGAATCATCATCACCACTAGAAATTGATAGATTATAATTACCTGCAGCTAAATTATCAAACACATAACAAATCTCACCACCTGTATCATTAATCAAAGTAAATGAATCACTAAGAGATCCATTAGAATAATTAAATACAACTTGTCCTTGCCAATCTACACAGGTTTCAATTGAGCCGTCATCACCACATAATTCATTAATAATAGAAATTGTAGGCTCAGGCACATCAACCTCTACAACAAACACTTCTGATAATAAACATTCATTATCATCAAAAACAATTAAAGTATATTCACCTGGAGACAAATCAGACAAGGTAGTTGAAAATCCAAAATCAGCTGACGAAAAATTAGAAGGACCAGTCCAAATAAATGAATAACCTGTAAGAACAGTCCCTCCAAAAACATCTACAATAATTTCACCTGAACCACCCAAATCACAGGTTGGATTATTAACCTCCCCTGACAAAGAATATTCATCTACCCCTTCAATAGAGATAAAATCACTCCAATAACATTGATTTCCGTCCACCACTTCTATAAAATAATCTCCTTCAGAAAGAGGTTCTGTAATAAAATTAGGACCCTGTGAAAACTCATTGCCAATTTGAGCATCACTTATAGCAGAAGTTCCATTAGGTATATATGTAAATGGTGAATCTGAATTTATGTCAAAATCTAAAATATCAACCTGATACACTATTCCGCCAGAATTAACTAAAATCAATATTGTTTCACCAGCAACAAAACCATCATCTTCCGGAGTAGAACTATCATTACCCCAAACTGGTATATTAAATACAGTTTCATTTTGATAGACAATAGAACCTCCGCAAGTAATACCATTTTCTCCAGTATAAAACACTCCAATTGTATCATTTTCTGTAAAAATACTTGCAGCATCATCAAAAAACAATAGAGTTGCATTAACGTCAGTATAATAAGCGTCATCAAACATACCCGTATCATCATCGATATAAAAATCTAACTCTGAAGCTCCCCCAATTGTAATAGTTGTTGTATCACCCTGAAAAATAAAATCATATAGCCCAGGGTTACCCGTAACCAACTCTAAAGAAATTGTTGCAGAATCTCCATAGCATATTATTGAATCTATTGCAGGCTCAAACTCAATAGGCTCAGGCGGAACTAAAGTAAAGAAATACTCTCCTTCGCACCCTGAAGCATCTTCAACAAAAAATGAATATGTATCAAAAATCTGATCGCCATCATTATCAAATAATAATGTTGCCTCAGGCTCACTTATATCTGTAGATCCCGACCAACCTGCACTAGAATACTCATTTGTACCAAACTCCAAAACACCATTACCATTTAGATCTTCAACTATATAAAAAGTATAATTAAAAGGCGGTGTACCATTAGCAATGCATAAATCTCCTTCATTTGGACAATTAGCAAAATTCACATAAGCATCATCTTCTCCACAAACAAGTTCTATCAGAGGGTTAAATATTGCAATCTGACCAGATGGATTGACATCAATATCAACATCATTAATTATTTGACAACCAAAGGAATCAGTTACAGTCGCAGTATACAAACCTTCTTCTACATCAAAAATCTCAATAATGCCATTAAATTCTGTAGTTGACAATATCAAATCACCTAAAGATGTAGACCAAGTAAAAGTATATGGCGCATTGTCTGATTCATTTAATACCAACTCAACAGTTGTTGTACCACCCGAGCAAGCAATAAGAGAAGAATTGACAATTAGAGAACTTAACTGTAAGTCTGATCCAGAAAGATCGATAATTGTATCAAAAAAACAGCCATTTGCATCCTCAACATTTAGTGCATAAAAACCTGAAGGAAGAAAGTCTAAATCATCTAGAAGACCGTCTCCATCAAAGTCTTCTATAGTAGGAATACCATTTATGAAACTTTGTTCTATAATATTTGAGTCAGAATCATACCAAGAATATATGTATGGAGCGGTACCACCTGAAAAATCATTTATCTCTATGTATCCTCCTGGAGTTGACTGAACACCACCATTATCATCGAGATAATTACATGCGGAACCTCCGGAAGAAATATTAACTATCATTGGGTCAGGATCAACAACATTGATAGTTGTATCAACCACCAAACAAATAAATGCATCATCTAAAACACCGTCGTTATTAGAGTCAATGCTATCCGATCTATTGACTTGAATATTGTAACTTCCCTCTTCGGCAATTATTGTAAAATCCGGAACATTGCCAGAAACACCTACAATATTCAGTGACGATATCCATAATCCATCATAAGTGGAATCAAATGTAAAAACATCTGAAAAAACGCCAAATTCGTTGTTATATTCATATGACACATTAACTTCGTATGTTACACCCTCGCTTGAATCAAAAACTAAAAAGACTACTTCTTCACCATTATTAAAACCATTTTCATCACCCTCGCATATTGGTATAGTAATTAAACTACTACCACTAGTTGAAGAAACATATTCATTATATCCAAAACATTGTAAACTTCCTTCTCCAGTGGTATAAAAAGCTCCAATAAGATCTCCATCATCAATACCTGAGCTATTTTCAATATTTATATAAATAGTATTTACCACTCCGTCACATTCATTATATAGATCTGGCCAAAAGGTTTCTGGTATGCCATCCCAATAACTTCCATTCAACTGAACAAATCCGTCAGGAAAGCCATCCCCATCAGCGTCATTAGTGTCAATAATTACTGTTCCTCCCTCAATACTTGTATTTTCAGGGAGTAAAACATTATCAATCAGGACGTCAAATTGTCCAACTGATCCTTCAATAATAAAGTCTATTTCCGTCTGACCACCGGGACATAATATAGGATCATAATCAGAAATAGTCAATGTATTTTCTCCAGGCTGATTCATTGAAACCAATGTTTGCCCACAACAACCATTAAGATCATATGCAATTAAAACATAATCTCCAGCCGTTAAATTATTGAATTCCGAATTATTCTCATCTAGAGTACCTATAAATACTTCTTCGTCAATGCTAATTGTACCATCTCCATTTGAATCAAATTGCTGATAAACTTGAACAGAATATGGAGCTACTCCATCCGAGACTAAATTCATGGTATTAAAATCAATACCTAAAACACCGTCAGAACCACCAAAACAACTAATTTGATAAGCTCCGTATGAAGATATTACAGGAATTGGAAAAATACCATCATCACCTGTAAAACAATCGAAATCACAACCGTCTGGAATTGTAAAACACAAAGCATTATCAACACACTCACAATTAGGATCATAATTTGTTGCAGACGGTTCATTACAACAAGAATCAAATGTACATGTAGAATTATTTTCAATAGTATAAAAATCAACACCATTGACATCAACATAGTTGCATGCTGTTGGATCTGTACAAACTAAACAAGAATCGTCCTCAGTTAACGAAGTACACGAACCATCATCACACAAAGCATTTACATCATAATTACATGAATTTAGATTAGTACAACCATCAGGCAAGATACAAGTTCCATCATCACACAGAGCATCAGGATCATAGTTACATGCAGTAGAATCAGTACAACCATCAGGATAAAAACATGTTAAATCATCGACATTAGCATCTTCATTATAATTACATGCACTAGGATCTGTACATCCTGTTGTTTCTAAACAATCAGCAATGCTATTGCTATTAACATCTGCTAAATCATCTTCATCAGGACATAGATCATCTGGATCACAAACACTATCATTATCAGAATCATTTACAATATATACACCCGTTCCATCAGTTTCACCAGAACAATAACCACAGTTATTTTCTGTGTTAACATATATACAACTTTCATCATCATCTGTTGCATTTTCATTATAATTACATGCTAATGAGTCTACGCATCCTTGTATTTCATCGTTATCACAAATGTCATCATCATCTTCATCATTATCGACCACTACTCCATCTTCACACGTCTCACATATATCATCAACATAATCACAACATGTAGATGGTAGCTCTAATACAAAATTAAAAGGATAGTTTGAACAGAGGTCATTCCAAGCAGCAGGGCCTTCTGAGTTAAATGACTCTCCCCACCAACCTCCATTAATACCAATAATTAACGTCCAATTTAATCCCGAATCTGTTCCATCACCAACTGTACAATCGGCAGTTGGTTGACCATTTGCCCAGTTAACATAATCTACAACCTCCCCTGTTGTCCAACCATATTCTCCATTTTCATTTAAATTTAAACCTATCCAAACAGGATTTTCATCAATATTGTCAAAAACAAAATCATTTTCTTGTTGTGAGTTAATAGATACAAGTGAACCACCTAGGCTTTCACATATTATTAATGCAGTATCTGCACTAAATTCACTAGTTGATATGTAATAATTACTATTTTCAAATGTCCCCATTAAATTAAATCCTTCGATTTCCTCCTGAAGACTAGAACAATCAACTGATGCACTAGAATCATAGTTGCAAGCTGTTGAATCTAAACAACCTACGCATGAAGTATATTCACAACTTCCATCATCTTCTAAAGAATCTGGATTATAGTTGCAAGCATTAGTGTCAGTACATCCATTACACGAAGTATATTCACAAGTACCATTATCTAGCGTAGCATCAGGATCGAAATTACAAGCTGTTGAGTCTGTACATCCTAGACATGAGTAATCACAAGAGCCATCGTCAATAGTAAATTCAGGATTAAAATTACATGCTTCGAAATCAGTACATCCTGCGCAAGATGTATACTCACAAGAGCCATCATCAATAGTAATTGATGCTCCACCATAATTACACGAATTTTCGTCTGTACATCCTAAACAAGCAGTATCATCACCACCACAAACTCCACAATTATCTAAATACTGACATGATCCATCATCTTCAGTTGCATTAGCATTAAATGTACAAGACTCTGAATCTGTGCAACCAAGAATCTCATCATTATTACAAATACCATCATTATCAGTGTCTCCATCTAGAACAGTACCTAAACCATCTGTTTCACCTGAGCACTCATCACAAGTCTCAGTAATATAAATACAGGAACCATCATCTGTTGTTGCTTCGGAATTATAATTACAGGCGAAAGAATCAGTACAACCATCAATTAAAATTTGTTCTGATAAAGCTGTCAAAATATCAATACTTGCCATACCATTACAAGCGTATGTACCATCAGTTGCAAACATTGATGTATCGTAATTCACAGTCGCAACACCAACAATACCATTATAACTAACAACCCAATTAAGAGTTTCCCCGCCTGTTAGTCCAGGATCACCACCTGAAGCTTGCCATATTGCAATTGCACTAACTTCTCCTGGTGTATATAATGATGAACCTGAAACAACACCATCTGTATTAGCAACACCAATCCAAATAGGTTCAGTAACAATTTCACCATCTAAAGTAATACTTAAATTGGACGGAAGTGCAATAGTCATACTGCAGTCAGTTACTAAAACATCCCAAGGTGCATATTCACAAGAGCCATCATCATTTATTGCGCCAGGATCGTAATTAAGGGCATTTTCATCAGTACATCCATCATTTAAACCCAGAATCCATGAAGCAACAATACTTACTTCCTCAGCATCTAAAATCTCATTACTTGTCCAAGAAGGTGGCATATAACCGCCATCTCCAGTAATTCGCTGATATAATATGCTGTTTTCGTAATCTCCTAATACAACGACTTCACCAGAATTAGAACCTTCTAGAATTGCTGTTTCAGATGTAATATCTAGCCCAACATTTAACCCACCACCACCAATACCATGACAATTAGCACATTTTACTTCAAAAATAGGTAAGACATCATCTTCATATGATGTCTGAGCAAATGTCATTGACAGACAAAATAATAATAATAATAATGTAAACTTTATTTTATTCATTTATTATCTTTTAACCACAACGTAACCAGTATAATTTTTCATTTTTACTGGATTAGTATTTGGCACTTCTACTTCTATCACATAATAGTATGTTGCCACCTCAACACTATTGCCTTTTAAATTCACTCCATCCCATAAACTAGAACTATAATTATCTCCATCATTCTTATACACTATTTGACCCCATCGATCAAATATTGTGACACTAGCACCTGGCTCATACAGCTCTATATTATATATCTCCCATAAATCATTAAAACCATCTGAGTTAGGGGTAAAAACAGATGGAATAAATAAACAATTATCCCATTGTTGAGAACCCAATTCAAATTTACAAGTCTCATCAGAAATATCGATTTCTTCAGTAAATTGACACCCAGTTTCTTGATCAATAATAGTAACCTGATAAACACCATAAGATAAACCGCCAATAGCATAATCAGTTGTATCATCTAATAACTGAATGTAGTCTTGATGATAATTAATTAACGGATTTGGATCAGGAATATCATTCCACCATTGAGAATTGATATAATAAAGTTCTTCTTGAAGGTCACCATCTAATTGAACAGGAATAAAGGAGTTGCTATCATATGAGTTAATATTATCAAAATCAGGATAATTAATACTTTCATCATCATCATTTAAAATGCCATCACCATCCATATCATCATCATCATCATTTAAAACACCATCCCCATCCATGTCATCATCCTCATTATTAATGATCCCATCACCATCTATATCATACCAACAACTATTCATATTAGTTCCATTAATAAATATATCAACATTTGAGTTGTCAAGTGGACCAACTGTTATATCATCGATATCTGGACTAATACCAGAATAGATTTCGTCATTAATTGTTAAAAATGTATAGGCAAAACCACCATTATTAGACTCTTGACACTCAGGACAGAATCCTGTTATATCAATATTCAATTCTGACTCAAAAGGAATTTCATAATAACTTCCATTATCATAAGTATCAATAAGACTATTATCCTCATAAAGGTAATGCTCATAATCACAACCATTTGCATCAGTGATCGTTATAGAGTAAGCAGCACCTGCGTCTAAATTAGGAATAATATAATTCCCCAAATCACCGTTATCTAAAACTGGCCATTCTTCTATAATAAAAACTTCATCAATAAGATTGTTAGAAACAGATATGGTATATGGGTATAATGTAGTTATTGGTAAAGAATTTGGATCAATCAAAATGGCACCATTAATACTTAGGTTATCACACTCTTGATCAAGACCTGAATAACAATTGCCTGCTATAGTTGAAATATTTACTGAAGGAATACTTTCAAGCGGAATATAAATACTAAAATTATCGCTTTCGCAGCCAACGCCATCTGAGATAAAAATATCATACTCACCAGAAGGCAATTCTTGATTTAATAAATACCGAGCTTCATTAAATGCAGGGTCAGATATTTCTCCACCATAAGGGTCGTTGTCTAAAGAATTTAAAATATTATCACCATCAATATCAGGATCATTTTGATTTAATATACCATCACCGTCAATATCAGAATTATAACCTGCTGAAAGAGTATAATCATTAATAGAATAATTAAAGACAATGTCAGGATCTGCAACACTAGTTATAGTTATTTCATAAGGTGGATCCCATGTCTGTGAATCAATGTCATAAATTAATAATGATCCATTTAAAGAACAACTAGCTGGATTAATATAATAATCTATATCAAGGTATTCATCGTTTATTGGATAAATAGGTATTGGATCTGTAGATGTATAATCACAAGGCTCAGGTGATCCAAAATCAGAAACATAAATAAAGTACTCTCCTGCCTCAAGATTTGAAAATATTATTTCATCATTGACTACTTGACCAGTATAAGGATTATTATCTAAATCAATTAAAATTGGATTAGAATACAATCCTTGCGCATTAACTGTCCCTCCAGAAATTTGACCAAATAAATCAGTTAAATTAATTACAATTTCTCCGTTATTATCTGTGCCGTATGCACAACTAGTTGGAGTAAAGCTCGTTTCATTACCTGATAAATCAACTATAAACTCATCTGGTTCAATTAAATTAATTGTATCAAATATAGGACCACATCCATTTTGATCAGTAACAACAACTGTATATAAACCAGCAGATAAACCACTTATATCTTGAAGATTGGAAGAATAACCTTCTGGCCCTTGCCAAGTATATATATAAGGAGTATTGCCTCCAGAAACTGACAAATCAATAGAACCATTACTAAATCCAAAACAAGAAATATTAGTTGAATCAATTGAAGTTATCTGAAGTGAATCTGGTTGTGTAACTTCTAATAACTCTAAATTTTGATAATCACAATTAACATCATCATTTAAAGAAACAATATAACCATAAAGTCCAACTGATAATGTATCTAAAATAGAAGAGTTGTTTAAATCATCATCTATTAAAATAGTATCACCTAGTTCATTTAACCAGTAAACAATAAAATTATTATCAATCTCATCAACACCCGAAGCAATTACATTAACAGAACCATCATCTAAATTTTCATAGGTTGACCAATTGTATTCATATAATAAATCATTTAGCTCAAGACTTATAGTCCCAGAAGAGTCATTGTAACAAAGTAGATTTTCAATATCAACACTAACTTGATTCTCTATTGGTTCTGCATCTTCTATTTCAATACTATGTATGATTTCTCTACAACCATTTGAATCATTCACCACAACTTCGTAAAGGCCAGGTTCTAAATTATCAACATAATTAAAATTATCATAATCCTGAATATAAGTTCCATCATATGTCCATATGTAAGTGTAAGGTGGAGTACCTCCATATGTATTGAAAGCAATTACACCACTATTATCTCCATCACATTCAATCCATGTATCAGAGTCAAAATAGTTAAAATCAGATTCTAATTGTGAAACAGGTAGTATCTGATGTGGCTCTTGTTCAACACAACAACCATTTGCATCAATACTATATAAATAATAAATATCCGGCCCTAAGAAATTAATATCTACAGCATCTTCAAGGTTGATATTATTACAGTTTTGAATACTTGTAAACCAATGCAAATCAGGAGGTGGACTTTCTCCCTCATAAACATAATAATTATCTTCAAGTGACCAATCAATAATAGAATCATCACATGGTAATGGAGCGGTAGCAATATCCCATGTTATTTCTTGACTTGGTTCAGAAATAATAATTGTTTCCGTAATTTCAGGACAAACACCATCAGAAATTTGAATCACATATTCACCAGGACAAATATTAGTAAGATATAATTCAGGATTTGTACCATCAATTAAATCAATTGGACCATAGGCACCAGAGAGATTACTACAATTACCACTATTTGGGTTAGGAGTAATAAAAATTTCATATTCTCCACTTTGCCCTCCAAATGGCTGAATTAATATATATGGATCATCTGTTCCATTAGTTGTATTTCCACTACACGGACTATCTGAGTATGAAACACCTGAAATCAAGACACTAGGTGGCTCATCAATAGTAAAAGGATGCGAAAACTCACAACCATTACTATCTGTTAACGTAACAACATAATCTCCGGCATATAAAGAAGAAGCAATCAATGCATCAGGACTAATTGTTGTTATTGGATTACCGCTAGCATCTTCCCATTCTATAGTATATGGAGGAGTACCTCCAATATCAAGTGGATCAGAACTAACATATGCACTACCAGAAGCTTCAGTACAACTCGCGTTTACGGATGCAAAAAACATAGTTGGATCAGGCTCTAAAACAGTATTTATAGAAAAACATGATATTAGAGTACAATCGAAGTTGTCTTCAATAACAAATACATAATCTCCACTATCCAAAGGACCAATATCAGATGAGCTAATTGATAAATTTCCATTTGAATTTATAGAATTCACAATATTAATATTAGATAATTCTAAAACATCTATAATAGGATCAAAATTGCAATTACTATCAGTATCAATGTAAACACTTAAATTTCCAAAAGAAATATTTGTTTCAATATTATAAGAAGCATTAAATTCAATATCAACAAAGCCAGGAGCATTCCAGCATTCAGGATCTTCAACAACAATACTAACTGTATCCATGACATTAATTTGATCAATAATTTCAAATTCATATGAATCAAGGCATCCTAAATCATCCTCAAGAACAAATTCGTATTGACCAGGTTCAAGACTGCTAAAAGTAAAGTTATTAAAATTAACACCTAATTCCTGCTGAGCTAATGCACCATTTAAATTTAAATTTAAATTATATGGCAAAATACCGGAGGAGAAGTCAAATGTTGCTGAACCACCTTCAGGAGAACTACAGCCCAAATTAATTAGATCAGCAGATTCAATGATGGGTTCAGATTGAATAATACAAAAATCAAATACCGTAATACATTGAATAGCATCTAAAATATTGACAGTATAGCAATCGCCACACAAACCATTAAATAAACCACTATTATTACTTTGAACAATACCACCACTTGAATCAATTATATCAAACTGATATGGAGAGACACCTCCATTAATGTCAAATGAAATACTACCAGTACATTCATCAACACAAACATATTCACTAAATTCATAACTAGAGTTAACTTCACCATCTCCATCTAAGTCAGAATCAAATTCAATTGGCACAGATTCATTAATCACTATTTCTGTTAAAACTACACATCCAGCAGCATCTTGCACTTGTATTGTATACGTTCCTGGACTTAAATTTGAAATGTCATCTAATTGTGATGTAAAACCACCAGGACCAGTCCATGAGTATGAATAATCTGGTACACCACCAGTTACTGAAATACTTATAAAGGCTGATTCATCACCATAACAAATTAGATCTTGAACAGAATCAATTTCAATATTTATTGGATCAGGATTAATAATATCAAAAGACAATGTATCAACACATCCTATAGAATCAAGAATTGAAAGTGTATATGTACCATCTATTAAATTCGAGATATCATCTTCATTAGAAGTGTATCCACCTGGTCCTGTCCAAGTGTATGTATAATCAGGAATTCCACCAAGAACTTCAGTATTAATAGAAGTAGAGTACTCATTATCAATGTCACAATCTATAATAATTTCTCCTTCAATTACAGGGTCTGATTCATTTATACAAATTTGATATGATTCTATACATTCTTCAGGACCTCCATTGGCAGCAATAGAATCTAAGACATTCACTGTGTAACATTCCGGACATAATTCATCAAAAAAACCAGTATCATTAATTTCAATAATATTATTAGAATCATCTATCAATTCATACTCATAAGGTGGAGTTCCTCCACTAACATCCATATCTATAAAACCACTACAATCATTAACACATAAGTTTTCAGTAAAATCATAATCAACTTGCAATATAGGAGGTTCAAGAATGAAAATTGTATCAGGGTATGTATAGACACAATCACCAAAGAAATCAACTACATTAAGAACCCAAGGGCCAGCAAAAAGATCATTGAATGAAGTTGGAAAAATAGTATTGATTAAAGTTACATCAAAACCTGAACCAACATCAATTAATGTATATGTAAACAAACCTGAACCACCAACAACAGAAAATTCTACTGAGCCATCATTCGAACCAAAGCAACTTAAATTAGTGACATTATCAATTGTAACATCAATTTCTGTTGGTTCAAAAATTTCACATGAAAAAGTTTCTTCACATCCATTTGCATCAGTTACTGTAACACTATAAACACCAGGACCCAGGTTGTTTATATTAGCATTTGTTGAAGTGAAACCACCTGGACCTATCCATGAGTACTCATATATTGGCGTACCACCTGTAATAGTTAGATTTATTGCGCCATCATTAAAACCTTGACATGTAACATCACTACACACTCCAGAAACAGCCAATGTCTGAGGCTCTTCAATAAAAAAGTCTTCACTTGTTTCACAGTCAAGAGCATCAGTAATTATTAAAGTATAATTTCCTCCTGATAAATCTTCAATAAACGTATCAGAAGAAGTGAAACCACCTGGACCTATCCATGAGTATGAGTAGTCAGGCACTCCACCAGTGACATTAACACTTATATATCCAGAAGAGTCTCCAAAACATGCAATACTATTAAAGAGCGAATCAGTTTCAATAATTAACTCAGGGTTCTCAATTAAAGTAATAGTATCAACAGCAATACAATTTGTTGAATCTGTTACGGTTAATATGTATTCACCTGCACATAAATCAGTAATATCTTCTAAATTAGATACAAAACCATTTGGTCCTAACCAATCAAAGCTAAATTCAGGAACACCTTCAACATCTATTTCAATCGAACCAGTGCATTCATTAAAACAATCAATATTAACAACATCTATAATAGTGATAATTGGAGCATCAAGTTGAATAATATCAAAAACAGTATCTAAAACACAACCCAATGAGTCTGTTATTGTTAATTCATAAATCCCTTGCTCTAAACTAAAAACATCTTCTTGATTTGATTCATATTCGTTAGGACCTATCCATGAAAAGTTATATGGATTTGTACCACCAAATACACTTATCTCAATACTACCACTTGGAATTGTATCACATCCATTAGGAGTTAAGTCATCTAAGACTATCTCTATTGCATCTGGTTCATTAATTGTAATTTCAAAAAAACCAACACACCCTATAGAGTCAACAACATCAAGTGTGTAAGTGCCTGCAATTAAACTATCAATAGAAGGTGTGGTATCTAATGTGTTCCATAAATAAGTGTAACCACCTGAACCTCCAATTACATCGACATCAATTATTCCAGTGCTATCACCAAAACAAAATAAATTAATAAATGAGGTACTGTCAATCAATGAAATTTCAATTTCTGGGTACTGAACAACTTCTAGAGAATCTAATTGCGTACAGCAACCATTATCATCACAAACTTCAACACTATATACCCCAGCTAATAAGCTAGATATGTTTTGATCAGAAGATGAAAAAGAATTGCCATTATACTCTATTCCTGACCACGAAATATCATAAGTGCCATCAAGTGTACAGCCACCAAGAATCTCTATGTCAATAGATCCTGTAGAATCAGCAAAACATGCAGGCGTAGACGAAATTGTTGGCAAAACAATTAAACTATCAGGCTGAGTTAATTCGATATTAATTAAGCTATCAATACAATTATTATCATCCTCAATAAATACTGAATAAATACCTGCTTCTAAACCGAAAAGATTTTGATTTTGAGAGAAAACATCTAATGCATCTATATTTTCATCACCATTTAAATCATCAAAAAGACCATCACCATTTAAATCAACATACCAATCAAATGAATAAGAAGGAGTTCCTCCAGAAACATCTAATTCAATAGAACCAGTTGTATCACCAAAACAAGAAATATTATATCCACACAAATACTCAGATAAAACAGGGTTTATGCTCAATGAATCTGGTTGTGTTATCTGAACACTAATTGATTCCACACAATCATTAGTATCTGTTACTAATACAGTATAATCACCAGCGAATAAACTATTAATACTCTGATCATTAGATGTGAAAGTTGTGCCATCATAAATCACTCCTGACCATAAAAAATTATATCCCGGTGATCCTCCCTCAACAAAAAGATTTATAAATGCACTTGAATCCCCATAGCAGAGTAAATCTTCACTCTCTGTGTTTAAAATAATTTGAGGTGGCTCTGTTAATACAAATGTTGTATCTATGAAGCAATCTACAGAATCAGTAACAACTAAATTATAAGTACCCGCAATTAGATTAGAAATATCATCTGTTTGAGACGTAAAGCCATTAGGACCATTCCATGAGTATGAATAATCTGGTACACCGCCAGTTACTTCAATATCAATTGACCCTGTACTATCTCCGAAACATGCAATTGCATCTCCTGTTGTAGATGTAGAAATAATAGCTTCAAGTAAAATTTCTTCATATGAAGGAATCGTGATGAATTCAAAATTAGATTCACATAAAACATCAAGTTCAAACTGAATAAAATCAATATCAGTTGATACATCACCAGATAGCTGACCAATAGAATCTAATTCAAAAATAAAACTAGGTGCAGACATAACTGCATAATATTCTCCTGGACACAAATTATTCACTTCATAAATAAGACATGTTTCTCCATATGGTGTTGGATCATTGTGCTCACAAAAATTAATACAATTACCATTTTCGTCATACACAGCATAATCATTGCAGTTATCAATACAATTGCCATCTTCATCATAAACTCCATCTCCATCAATATCAAATTCAAATGGATCTGTATTTAAAAGTCCATCTCCATCCATGTCGTCATCTTCCCAATTATAAAGATCATCTTGAAAAGGATCTAGATTACAATATACTGAGTCAATAGAAATAGGAACTAATTGTGTATAGTTACTTAAAGAAGCTGCAGTGGGACTTAGATCAGTATCATAAATACTAGATGTAAATTCATTATTACAATTAGAAATACAATCACCACTTGCATTATAAACTCCATCTCCATCAATATCAGAATCATTTCCATTTAATACACCATCTTCATCTATATCTGAATCCATAGCCAGTAATGACTCATAATTAAAATTATTTTGATCTATGTTACAATTCGCAATACAATTCCAATCCTCATCATATATTGCATCTCCATCTATATCATTAGAAGCAAAAAACATGACCCAATCAAGAGGAGCATCGTAAGGATGAGGAATAACAATAGATCCATTACAATCATCAAAACAAGGAATTGTAATTAACTCTGTTTCTAGTTCTATAAACCCCACCTCCCATTCATAGTCAACAACTAATTGACAATTTGTACTATCAGTAATAGTTAAAGTATATATACCATCTTCATAAACATACAATGATGTTTCATCTGGACCATCAGCAAGTATTTCTTCTTCAAAAGACCATGTGTAATTATATGGAGGGGTTCCACCATAAGCAGTGAGATCATCAACAATAATTATATTTCCCGGATTACCATCTTCGTCTATTAATAAATTAGGGCAATCCGTTACAAATACAGAAGTTAAGATCACTGAAATCTCATCAGGACCAATCATTTCAAATTCTACTTCTTTTTCACACAATAATGAATCAATAATTGTTACAAAATATGATTCACCAGAAAATTCTGTTGGATAAAAACCTGTGGTATCGCCAATTATAGTATACGGCGGTGTTCCACCAGTAATGTCAAATGACACTGATCCATCTGGTTCATTCCAACAACTTGATGGTGTGATATTAACTATTGCCTGAATAGAATCGGGCTCTTCAATTGTGAATAGAGTATTTAAAAAACAATTTAATGAATCAGTTATAGTTATTGTATAGTTTCCTGCTGACAAACTATCTAATTCTCCAGATATAACATAAGGAGGGGTTCCACCAATAATATCTAAATCTGCTGATCCATCAGAACCGCCATTACAAGATACGGGTGTTGTTTCAATTGTTAACTCTAATGGCTCTGGCTCATTAATAAAAAAATCTTCACTTGTTTCACAACCATTAGAATCAAGAACAGTAACAGAATATGACCCTGAAGACAAACTATCTATTGCTCCAAGTGTGGTATATGGCCCTGTGCCACCTGATATCACTAATTCTACTGAACCATCAGAAAACCCATTACAAGAAACATCGGCTATTAAAACTTCACTCACTTCTAATATGTCAGGTTCATTGATATCGAATTCAACGTTTAATTGGCAATCATTATCATCGACTACAAGAACAGAGAAAGAGCCTGCGGACAAGCTATCTATTTGACCAAAAATTTCATAGGGTTCCGTTCCACCTGATATAATGAATTCTACTGAACCATCTGATAAACCATTACAAGAGACAGAATCTGTCTCAGTAACAACTTGTAACAATTCAGGTTCGTTAATAAAAAAGTCAACACTTGTTTCACAATCTAATGAATCTATGATCAAAACCTCATTTAATCCTGGACTTAGATTCACAGTGTCACCAACAATAATATAAGGACCATTTCCACCAGAAATAATTAATTCTACTGAACCATCTGAATCTCCGTTGCATGAAACTGCAAATGTTTCTACTAAAACTTCAATTGATTCAGGCTCCTCAATAACAAATTCTATCTCATCTTGACAGCCATTATCATCTGTTACAACAATCAAATAAATACCCGCCGACAAACTGTCAGTATCTTGACTTGTTGTATATGGCTCGGTACCACCTGATATCACCAATTCTACAGAACCATCAGAAAACCCATTACACGAAGCATCAGTTACTACACTGTCAATAATCTCTAAGACATCTGGTTCTTCAATGACAAATTCCAGTTCTGTTTCACAGTTATTAAAATCAAGTATAGTAACCGAATAAATTCCTGCGGATAAATCAGTAGTATCTCCTATTACTGTGTATGGCTCGGTACCACCTGATATCACCAATTCTACTGAACCATCAGAAAACCCATTACAAGAAACATCAGTTATTAAAACCTCACTCACTTCTAATATTTCAGGTTCTTCTATAGTAAAAATTGCATTTATAGTACAATTTAATGCATCAATAATTGGGATTGTATAAGTGCCAGCTAATAAATTATCTGTTGCACCTAACACAGTGTAAGGAGATGTTCCCCCTGATATAATGATTTCTACTGAACCATCAGAAAATCCATTGCAAGAAACATCGGTGGTTTCAATTAACAATTCAATTGGATCTGACTCATCTATCGTAAACTCCACATCAACTGAACAACCATTGGCATCTAAAACACTAACAGAGTAAAAACCTGCAGATAAATTATCTGTTTGGCCAATAATTTCATAGAGTTCTGTTCCACCTGCGATAATTAATTCTACTGAACCATCAGAAAATCCATTACAGGATGCATCTGTCACTATAATATCAGTAACCTCTAGAACCTGAGGTTCTTCAATAGTAAATTCTATTTCAGCCTCACAATTGTTAGCATCAATCACAGATACTAGATATGTTCCAGCAGAAAGATTAACAGTATCTCCAAGTATTTCATACTCTGGAGTTCCTCCAATGATATTAAATGAGACAGAGCCATCGTTAAAACCATTACATGAAACATCGGTTGTTTCAAGATCAATAATTTCTAATAAAGGTGGCTCTATTATTTCAATATTGATATCAGGAACAATGTACTCACAACCATTAAGGTCAGACATAACTAATGTATAAATTCCTGCAGGAGCATCTGTTAATACATTGGGATCAGATGTGGGGCCTTGGATAGTGTATAAAACTTCATTAAATCCATCAGAATCAATGTCAATTACACCAGATGGATTATCAACATACCACAAATAAGTAAATGGTGGCGTTCCTGTATCTTCAATAACATTAACGGAAATTGTTCCAGTAGAATCTCCATTACATAACACAGGACTTACTTCATCGATCTCTGCTTCTAGGGGACAACTCCAAAAAACTGTAAAATCTACAATTTCTTCCTGACAAATTATTTGAGTTTCACTACCTGGAAAACTAGGGTCATCAGCACAAAAAAAACGCATAAAAACTTTATAGACAGTTGAATCTGCTTCTTCACAAGTAAAGGTTTCTAAATTATAAGGATTGCTTTGACCACAAGGAATATCAACTGCATCTAGAAAAAAGCCGTCACCATCAGCATCTAGATATACAGGAGGATTATTAAATCCACAGGAAGAAAAATAAGCTTCCTCAGTAAATAATAAAAAAGTTGCTGCTGAAAAACCAAAATCACTATAATTATAAGGATCATCAAGAGTAGTAGGATTAACTAAAGCAGCCTGAAAACATGTATCCACTAAGGGACCCATTCCAGGAGCAGCACCACAATAATCTAAATTTGTTTCCAAATAACTTGTAAAAGTGAATCCATTAAAATCAGTATTATAAATTGCACTTTGTTGAGTAAATTCAAAAGGGAAAATAATATCTGTTGGATCAACAAGTCCATTTACACATTGAGCTTGTACTTTTGTAGATAAAAAACAAGTAAAAACCAATAAGGTTAAAAATGCTAAAAATGATTTTTTATATAGAACCAAAATATGATGTTTTAAATTATAGTTTCTTGATTGTATAATATAATCTTACAATGTACTAATTATCAATAAGTATTAAAAGTAAATAAGCAATTATTATGCCATGTCTTCAACACACCAGTAAAGCAAGTCATTTAAAAGAGAAAAAAATGAATATTTATAAAATTATAGTGATATTTTTAAAAAAGACGTATTCTCAACCCAGCCATCTTTACCATCTTTTAATTTAATTCTTGACCAGCCATCAACCTGATCAATAATTTGAAACTTTAGTCCCTCATGTATGATAAAATAATCAGAAGCCGAGATTGAAGGAGCTGTTTTAACATATGTATTCGAGTTAATTAAAACGGCTGACTCAAACTTATTAAGTTGATTACTGTAAAGCATTAAAAAACAAACAACAAGTAAAACAGGAATAGAAAAAAATAAAGTTCTTAAAAAATTAATTTTAGCATCCACAGATTGAGAAAATAAAAAAACTACAAATAAGATTATATTAAAATAAAACAATGCTATAAACAAATATGCCCATTGAGTATCATTAAATGTAGAATTAATACTATTAAGAAAACGAATTAAAAAAAAATCCGGGACAGGATTTATCTCATCAATTAATTTGGTTTTTAAAATTTCAAGATTATGAGACACATCCTTATCTGATGGGTCACACAACTTCGCCTTTTCATAATACAGGCGGGAATAACCAAGTCTTTTAAGCTTAAAGTAACAGTTTCCAATATTATAATAAACTGCACAACTAAGATCTTCTTGTGGTATATTGAGATAGCTATCTAACGCTTTTTCAAATTGACCATTTTGATAAAAATCATTGGACCTATGAAATAATGAATCAGATGAATTCAAACCAAAAAGACACGAACAAGAAAAAATTAATAATGGAAGTATTTTATTTATCATTAGCATGTTCTATTTTATTAATTATATCTCTTGCTTTAACAATTAACTCTTTGTTGGTTTGGTCGTCCTGATGTGGAGAGTATTTGCATTTTTCTAAGTATTGAACTTGAGCTATAAAATCAGAAATTATCTCATTAGACAAGTTTTTCTTAATCAAGATATTATTTATTTTCTCAAGGCTTAACTCAGCCTTTACAATTGAAAATTTAGATGAAACATAAATAAGTAAAATACTTAAAAGCTCGGACTGTAATTTCTCATACTGCTTGCTCAATAATAGTAAATTTAATTTATCTAGTTGATCAAGGGATTTCTTTGAATAATTTTTAGTAAATAAAAGATAAAAATCTAGATGACTTTTTTTCAGCAAGAATGCCAAAAAGATTATTAAAAAACCAACAAAAATCAATACATAAAACACAATAGATGCAAGAAATTTTTTTTGAGTCAAAAAAGAGGTATTAGAGAATTTAATAAACTTAATATCTTCATTAATTAAATCTATTTTTTCTTTACTTACATTTTCGAGAGTATATGATTTTTCACCCACCTGATCTCCGCCAACAGTAATGCGCTTGGCGTCTGAATTTAAAGTAATATATTTTTTTATTTTTGGATTAAAAAAGTTAAAACTTATAGGATTTAAATTATACACTCCCTTATACCTTGGGACAATTAAATACTCATCTTTTTTATAACCCCTAACCCCCCTATAGTTGATATTAATATTATCTAAATTATTAGGCTCAAAAACTTCTATTTCCGAATCAAACTGTACTTCTGGACTGTTAACAATAGTTAAATTTCCTGAACCAGACACTTTCACTGTGAATGTAGATGATTCATTTACACCAATTGAATCTTTGTCCAGATCTACCTCAATACTAAAATCTCCTATTGCTCCAGAAAAATTATCTGGGCGACCTAATTCTGGCAAATCCAAGACATTAATAGACATTTTTTTTGACTGAGCAGTATAATCCACTTGTTGATTAATCGACATATTAAAAAAATCTCTTCTATTTGTAGGTATACTAGCAATTAAATCTAAACTTAATGGAGTAATAATCTGTTCACCTGATTTTCTAGGAATTAATACAACTTGCTTAATGACTGCAGAATTGTAATTTTCTCCCTTGAATTGTTGTTTTTTTGTTGAGCTATCCACCTCAATATTATTTACCCAAAAATCGCCATATTGAATAGGGTTTTGAGAAACGCTGCCGATATTTAAATTAAAGTATAATGTATATGTAAGTACAATTGGCTCACCAACATAACATGTTGTTTTATTGGCTGTAACATTCAGATGAACTTTACGAGAAACAATATTGTAGGGCGTGTTTTGCTTTTTGTCTGTACTGTTTTTTTGAACTTGTATCGTTACAGGTCTTGTACCAATAGTTTTACCCTTGGATTTTATAGAAGCAGGTAAAATGGTAAAAACACCAACTTTTTTAGGTTTTAAAATATATGTGTATGATATTTTTTGAGACATTTCACCATTAACAATGGATGTACTACTAGACTTACTTGGACCTCTAATGATTTTAAATTCAGTAAATGGTGGGGGTGTGAAATTTTTGCCACTATTTTTTAGCACAAATGAAATCTCAAAACTTTCACTAAGGCTAACCTTATTATCACTAACAACTACTTCAAATTCCTGAGAAAACAATGTAATACTAAAAAATATATATATGTATAGTAAACCTAAGCGCATAATCACCAATCTTTTTCAAGTTGTTTTGATTTAGTTTGCATTTTTCGTTTTTGCATTTCTTCTTGAACACGTTGTTCATCTCTCTCTAGAGCATCTAAAATTCTTTCAATATCATCTTTTGACAAATCAACATTTTGACGTTGATCATTCTTATTCTCCTGTTCATTTTTATCAGAATCCTGCTGTTTTTGACTTGATTCTTTTTGCCCCTCAGAATCATCCTGAGAATCTGTTTGATCTGATTTTTTTTTATCATTCTCTAAGTCCTCTTCTCCATCAGTTTGACCACCATTCTTATTTTGATCTTGCTCGTCACTATTCTCTTGATCTTGCTCGTCACTATTCTCTTGATTCTGTTTTTGCATAATAGAAAGTGTTTTTGACAAATTATATCTAGCTTGCTCATCGTCGGGATTAATACGTAAACAATTTTTATAGGCCTCTACAGCTTCTTCTAATTCTTGTTTTTTTAGAAAATTATTACCCATATTATAATAGGCATCTGATTTTATATTCTTGTCTTTGGTTTCAGAGATCACCTCTTTTAGTAAACTAATAGATTCATCATAACGATCTTGTTTAAATAACGCATCTGACAAATTAAACTTTGCTTCTTCAAACTCTTGATTTTTTAAAATAGATTTTCGATAGTCAACTTCAGAGTCTACAAATAAACCTTTATTATATGAATTATTTGCATCTCTTGCAATCTGTCTCTCATTTTGGGCAAACATAAAAGTTGTAAAAAAAAGAATATATACAAAAATTACTTGTTTCATCTATTACTGTTTAATTATATGACGTATAAAATTAATTCGCTTGTGCGTTAAGATCAAATCTAATAAAATAAAGAATAACGCAAAACCTAAAAACCATTGAAATTGATCCTCATAATCAGAAAACATCTCTTCTTCAGTTGATGTTTTATCAAGAATATTGATGTTTTGAAATATAAACTTAACCATATCATTTGTTTGGTTTGATTTAATAAAAGCACCATTGTAGTTAGCAGCAACAGTTTCTAGTGCTTTTGCATTTGCTTTGGATATTACGACATTTCCATTTTTATCTTTTTTGTAACTAATGTCAGACTGAGTTTTAATGGGTATAGGCCCACCTGATTCAGTACCTATATTAATTGTACAAACAATAGTTTTTTTATCAGATAATACTGTACTTAATTGCTGATAGTTACCCTCATGGTCCTCACCATCAGAAATTAAAAAAATAATTTTACTCCTTTCATTATTATCAAAAAATGAATCTGAGAGCATTAATGCACTAGATAGGTCTGTACCTTGTATATTTACTAAATCTGTACTGATGGTTTTGATTAATAATTTAGCCATTGAATAATCAAATGACAAAGGCATTAAAGGATATGCCTGGCCCGCATAAACAATTATCCCTACTCTATCAGAAACCATTTTATCAATTGTCTTAGAAAGAACTTGCACACTTTTTAACAATCTATTAGGAGCTACATCCTCGACTAGCATACTTTTTGAAACATCTAATGCAAAAACAACATCGACTCCCTCCCTGTTGACTTTTTTTAATTCTATACCCATTCTTGGGCCCGCTAAAGCTAAAATTAAAAATACTAAAGCAGTTAACTTTAATATAAAATGTACAATTTTAATAACACTACTATAATTAGGGTTTATTTTTAGAAAGGTGTCTTTATTAAATTTATTCTCAACAATATCCTTTTGCCATATATAATAAATGTAAAAGACTAACAATAATACAATTGTTAAAAATAAAAGATTTAATAATTCTGGTTTCGAAAAATCCATTAAACAATTCTTTTAAAAACAGTATAATCTAAAATCATTTCAAGTAAAAAACACAAAAAAGCAAATAAACAAAATATAAAATAATGTTCCGTTACATTATAAAACTTAATCTCTTCGATCTCTGTTTTTTCCAATCTCTCTATTTCATTGTAGACTCTAGCTAATTCACTTTTTTTATCTGCTCTAAAATATACTGCACCTGTGGTGTCAGCAACTACCTGCAACATATTCTCATCAATATTTGATGGAACATCATAGTATACAGAACGACCAAATATATCTTTCCCTGGATATGGAGCCGTTCCATATGAACCTACACCAATAGTGTAGGTTTTAATATTAAATTCACGTGCCATATCAGCAGCGGTTATTGGGTCAATAACACCGCTATTATTTTCGCCATCAGTTAATAAAATAATAATTTTACTTTTTGCTTTACTATCCTTAAGTCGGTTTACACAATTACCAATACCTAAACCAATTGCAGTACCATCAGTTAACAAACCAGTCTTAACTCCTTTCATCATATTAATAAGTATATCGTGATCCGTTGTCAGTGGACATTGAGTGAAACTTTCGCTTGCATAAGTCACTAGACCTATTCGGTCATTTTTTCTTCGCTTAATAAAATCAACTGCCAACTCTTTTGCTGCATCCAATCTATTTGGCTGAAAATCTTCAGCCAACATACTGCTAGAGACATCCATTGCAATCATAATATCAATACCCTCACGCTTTAAGCTATCTTCACTAACACTCTGAGTTTGTGGCCTAGCTAAAGCTATAATAATTAATACAATAGCAATAATTCGCAAAATGAATAAAGAGATGAAAAAAGATGATTTTAAAGACGATAAATCACTATCAAAAAGACTAAAGGGAATGCGGGAATATTGTATTTTATTTTTATAAAAATAAAATACAATAACAATCGGAATAATTAATAGTAACCAGAAATAAAAAGGATTTAAAAAATTCATAATTATATCTTTTTTTCACTTGAACTGGAGAAAGAATTATCCTTTTTTTCATCACTATCCTGTATCTCATTAATAACACTATATTCCTTAATAAATTTTTCTACATGGAAAAAAGAAGTTTCTCCTTCTTTATCAGATGGAACTCCCTTGGCAAACTTTACAATATCACTCGTTCTAAAAAAACTAGACATCCAACTCTTATTAATTTTTAAATCTTCAATTATTAATTTTAATTCATGCGTGCTAGACTCTAAAGCGGGAATATTAAACCTAAGCTCTAAATAACCACGGAAAATTTCGGAAAGTTTGGTATAAAAATTTATATACATTTTATTTTTTAAATAATTCTTGCTTTTTAATTCCTTCAATTGATCAAGGAAGTAAATATCAATAGGTATTTCTGGATCTATTTTATTAACTATAGTTTCTTCCTTACTTTTAAAAAACTTAAACATTAGAAAAATAATAAACGTCAATAACAATACACATAATAAATATGGAAGATAAAACATTAGCTCCTTCAATTTAAATGAAATTTTTTTAGGAGGCTTGATGTCAAAAAATTGATTAGCTGTGTCAACGGGAAGTGATAAAAAGGTGACAGAAACAGCATTTGTGAATAAACTGTCTTTTTGAGCAATCAGTACAGGGATTGAATCTAAAATAAATTGCCCAGTGTCAAAAGAGGTTAGCAAAAAACTCTTATAACAAAATTCATCTTGATTATTTCGGTCAAACAAAGGAGAATTATTCAATAATTCAAAGTCTTGAAATAATAAATTTGAATCAGGAAAAAATATCTCATTTTTATCCGCTTCATAAATTTTTATAGTTGCATTAAACTGCTCACCTATTCTTAATAAATTGGTGTCAACTTCCAATGTCACACTTTGTGATAACATATTATAAGAAATAAGTAGTATATATATTAAGATGTATCTCATTTGCTCTTAAACAATTCTAATAATTTTTTTATATAGGATTCCTGAGTAGACATATTAACAATCGACGCGCCTGATTTTAAAAATGCATCTCTAAAATACTCTAGTCTTTGATTATATTTTTGTTGTATTTTATTTCGAACCTTAGAATCAGATGTATCTATCCATTGATATAACTCATTCTCTGTGTCATAAAATAAATTTAACCCCATAGAAAATACTTGTTCTTCAAATTTATCAAAAACACGAATACCTGTTAAATCATGTTTTTTTGCAATTAATCTAACTGAATTATCAAATTTGTCATCAATAAAGTCAGATAACATAAATACAATTGACTTTTTTTTAACTACGTTATTTAGATATTGAAAGGCTTTAGATATGTTTGTTTTATTCGAATTGGGGGTGAAATTGATAAGTTCTCTTATTATTCGTAAAATGTGTTTTTTACCTTTTTTGGGAGGAATAAATAATTCAATATCATCAGTGAAGAAAATCACACCTACCTTATCATTATTCTGCATTGCAGAAAAAGATAAAACAGCACAAATTTCAGTAATTAAATCCTTTTTTAATAAACCAGACGACCCAAAGAACTCTGATTTAGAAACATCTACCATTAACATCATTGTCAACTCACGTTCCTCTTCGAATATTTTAATATATGGTTCTGATAATTTAGCTGTCACATTCCAATCAATGTCTCTAACATCATCACCAGGCACATATTTTCTAACCTCACTAAAAACCATACCTTTACCCTTAAAGGCACTGTGATACTGTCCAGTAAAAAGATTATTTGTTAATCTTTTTGTTTTAATTTCTATTTTACGAACTTTTTTTAATAGCTCTGATGTTTCCATTTAAGGTACTTCAATTGTGTTAAGAATTTGATCAATAACATGTTCTGTAGTAATATTTTCTGCTTCTGCCTCATAAGATAAACCAATCCTATGTCTTAAAACGTCATGACAAACAGCTCTAACATCTTCTGGAATAACATAACCTCTTCGTTTAATGAAAGCATAAACCTTTGATGCTTTTGCTAAATTTATACTTCCTCTTGGTGAAGCGCCAAAATTAATCAATGGAGTTAAGTCATCTAATTTATATTGCTCAGGATTTCTAGTTGCAAAAATAATATCAAGAATATAATTCTCGATTTTTGGATCCATGTATATTTCATTGATTAGCTTTCTAGATGATATTATTTTCTTAATAGAAACTACGGGCTTAATAGACTTAGTATTATTATCAAGGTTGTTTCTAACAATCATTCTTTCTTCATCCTTAGTAGGATAATTAATAATTGTTTTTAACATAAAACGATCTGTTTGAGCTTCTGGCAAGGGGTATGTACCCTCTTGTTCAACAGGGTTTTGCGTAGCTAATACTAAAA
Organism: Flavobacteriales bacterium; assembly: GCA_002701365.1. Lineage (GTDB taxonomy): Bacteria > Bacteroidota > Bacteroidia > Flavobacteriales > TMED113 > SP256. The sequence goes on along the minus strand of NZUK01000024.1, from coordinate 4,809 downwards.
AAGGTTCATTTAACACGTATGTTTCATCACCTATTGTAACTTGTCTTTCTTGCATTGCTTCTAATAATGCACTCTGAACTTTTGCAGGGGATCTATTAATTTCATCAGCTAAAATAAAATTAGCAAAAATTGGACCTTTTTTAATATTGAAATCACCTGACTTAATATTGTAAACCAATGTACCTATTACATCAGAGGGCAATAAATCAGGAGTAAATTGTATTCTATTAAAATCACCTTTTATTACTTTTGACAACGTGTTAATTGCAAGAGTTTTTGCAAGTCCCGGAACACCTTCTAATAAAATATGCCCAGATCCTAAAAGGCCAATTAAAAGACGTTCTATCATATGCTTTTGACCAACTATAGTTTTATTTATTTCCAAGAAAATATCATCTATAAAGGCACTTTCTTTAGAGATTTTTTGATCAATTAATTCAATATCTTTTGTTATCATATAAATTCAAATTTTATATTAAAAAACCCAAAACTATTAAATAATGCTTATTTCTTCAAGAAGGATAACGAAAAAATTTATTTTTTATTACTTAGCGTATTTTGAATTTGGAAATTAAGTTTTGATGCATATTGTGCATTCATTGGAACCAAAGGTAATCTAACTTGATTAGAGGAACATATTTTAAGTTGGTATAGTGCTTCTTTAATTCCTGAGGGATTACCATTTACATAAAACAAATCAACACTTTTAAGTAATTCATAGTGGCATTTTCGTGCTAAATCAATATTACCACTAAGAGTTGATTGAACCATTTTAGAAAACAATGAAGGCAGTGCCATTGCCTGAACCGATATAACACCAACACCTCCAAGTAACATTATTGGGAATGTCATTTTATCATCACCAGATATAATCATAAAATCATCTGGACAACTAGAAAATAAATCCATACATTGTTCAATATTTCCAGAGGCCTCTTTAATGCCAACTATATTTTGACAATTTTCAGCTAGTGAAACCACTGTTTCAACTGACATATTTACAGAAGTTCTTGAAGGAACATTGTACAATATAATGTCAACAGGAGACACTTTTGACAGTTTAGAATAGTGCGCAAATATTCCAGACTGAGAAGGTTTATTATAATAAGGACAAACTGATAAAATAGCTTCTATACCATTAAAATCAAATGACTTAATCTTGTTAACCACTTGTATTGTATCATTACCACCAATGCCAACAATAATTGGCAAACGATTGTTAACAATTTTTTTCACATAATTAATAACTTCATTTTGTTCATCAAATGTCAAAACTGCAGATTCACCAGTGGTTCCCATAACTACTAAATAATCTATTTGGTTCTTAATTAAATGATTAATTAATTTTTTTAGTGAATCAAAATCAATTGAATTATCTCGATTAAACGGTGTTATTAACGCAACACCAGTACCTTTTAAATTTTTATTTCTCATTATTATGATTGATTATTTCTAGATAATGTATAATATTCTTAATAAAATAGTTTAATGATTTAATTTTTAATTTAAATATTAAATCATAATCTATATCATTATTATTATAAGACATGCCTATTTTGAAATGGGCATTAGACATTAGTGACATATATTTGACTGGAAAACTATTTTTCAGCGACAAGTTAATTAATAAATCAAATTTATTTCTTAAAAAAGAATTTGTTTTTAAATTATTAGGTATGCCAAAAAAACTTACATCTTTTGAGTTGAAATAATTAATATGCAAAGTAGATATGAAATTATTATCTTTCTTCACACTATTAATAAAACCCAAAACATAAACATCTATATTTAATTTTAAAAAATATTTTAATAAAAACTTTACTTCTGTTATTGAATCTAAATCTTCTGCGTCAAAAACTAAAGCTACTTTTTTTGCTTCAGATAAAGTAATTAATTTTGGACAATGTTTCTTCTTAGAAAGATGTCTCCTAAGCAAGAAATTCGAAATATTTAATTTTAACTGATTCAACATATTTGTAATAATAATTATTCTATCATTTTTTGAAAATCCATTTCAGAAACAATTGGTATATCTAAAATAAGTGCCAAATCCTTTTTTTTTTGTCCCATATTTTCACCTGCAATTAAATAACTAGTATTTTTTGACAAAGAACTAGTATTTTTACCACCATTTAAATCTATTATTTTTTTAATTTCTTCTCTAGAAATTTGAAAAGTCCCAGAAACCACAAAGACTAAACCTTGTAATTTATTTGATTGCATAATTTTTTCAATGATATTCATCTGCAAACCATGGCTTTGCAAGTCTTCAATTAAAAGAATATTATTGTGGTCATTAAAATAATCTACAATACTATTAGCAATTTTATCACCTATTTCATCAACTTGTAATAATTCATCTAATGTGCTTTGTCGCATTTTCTCTATTGATCCAAAATATTCTGCTAACTTCTTAGAAACTGTTTTACCTACATATCTAATTCCCAAAGAATACAAAACCTTTTCAAATGGTTGTTTGACAGATTCTTTAATACCATTAATTATATTTTGTGCTTTCTTGATGGATTGAGATTTTTCTCCAAACCCTTTTAGTCCGTTAAAGGAATTTATATCAAGCAAAAATAGGTCTGCAACATTTTGAATAATTTCATTTATAAATAGCATCTCAATAGTTTTCACTCCTAAGGTATTTATATTTAATGCTTCACGACTAATAAAATGTTCAACTCTTGCAATTCTTTGAGGTAAACATTTATTACTATTCATACAATAATAATTCGCCTCATTTTGGACTCTCTTCAGTTGATGACCACAAGAAGGGCAATTAGTAATAAAAACAATATCTTTACAGTGATCATTTCTATTTTCCAAATCAACTGCCACAACCTTTGGAATTACATCTCCTCCTTTTTCGACAATAACAACATCTCCTATCTTTAAATCTAGTTTTTGGATAAAATCTGAATTATGCAGACTAGCCCTCTGGATAAGACTACCAGATAAATATATAGATTCCAGTTCAGCAACTGGAGTAATTGCTCCGGTTCTACCGACTTGATAAGTAATGTTTTTCAAGTGTGTTTTTACTTGTTCTGATTTAAACTTGTAGGATATGGCCCACCTTGGGGATTTAGATGTATGACTTAGTAATTTTTGATCAGACAATGAATTTACCTTAACTACTACACCATCTATTTCAAAGTCAAGAGAATTTCTATTAGATTCAATGTTATTAATAAAATCCATCATGCCATTAATACTATTTTGAATTTCTATGTGTTCAGAAATTTTAAATCCCCAATTTCTAGCATTTAATAAAAGTTGATGATGACTATGAATATCTGAGTTATTATCAATAACAGAATAAATGACACAATCTAAATTTCGTTTAGCAACTCTTGAACTATCTAAAAGTTTTAAACTACCCGAAGCAAAATTTCGAGGATTAGAATACTGTTCAAATTTTCTCATTTCAGCAAGATATTGCTTCTTTAATTTAGCAGGCTCAATATTAGTGTTAGACTGGCTTTGGATATTATAATCTTTTTTAATATTTAATTGTTTTTTTTTGCGGTAATCATTGATTTTTGTAAACTCTTTTTTAGAGATATAAACTTCGCCTCTAAACTCAACCCGTGAAGGATAATTACCAAATAATTTTAGAGGAATAGTCTTAATTGTTTTGATGTTTTCTGTCACATTATCACCATAAACACCATCTCCTCTTGTTACTGCTCTACTCAATACCCCATTTTCATAAATTAGAGAAATAGCAACACCATCATACTTTAACTCGCAAACATATTCTAATTCTAGAACAGATAAAGTCTTTTTAGCACGTTGATCAAATTCTGCAAGTTCAATTTTTGAATAAGTATTAGATAAAGACAACATTGGGTAAAGATGTTTAACTGACTCAAAACTTTCCAGCAAACTTCCACCAACTCTATGTGTAGGTGATGAGGAATCAAAAAACTCTGGATATTGTTTCTCTAAATTAAGTAGTGTATTCATTAGTTTATCAAATTCATGATCACTAATAATAGGTTGATCCATGACATAATAAAGATGATTGTGGTAATTTAAATCGTCTCGCAATTGTTTAATCCTATGTTCAATAGATTTATTAATCATACAATCAAGAAGATACAATTATAAATCGTTTTTTTTCAAAAAAATCATGACGAATTTCGATGTGAGAGAAACCTAATAATTTAATTACATCAATTAACTGAAAAACTAGTTTTGAATTAATTTCAAAAAAAATTTTACCACCGTGATTTAAATTTTCTTTAGCAAATTGACAAATGGCTTTATAAAAAACAAATGGGTCTTCTTCGTCAACAAAAATTGCATCAAATGGTTCTGACAAAACAACAGAGCCTAAGGGGACTTCTTCCTTCAAGACGTATGGTGGATTACTCACAATTAAATCTACTTTTGGTAATGATTGACGTTGACTAACATCTAAAATGTTAATTAATTTAAAGTCTATTGAGGTACGATGATATTGTGCATTTCTAGAAGCCAAATCTAATGCTTTTTTAGAATTATCAACTGCAGTAATATCTACGTTGAGTTTTTTTTTTAAAACAATAGAAATACATCCAGAACCAGTGCCAATATCTATTATTTTTTTAATTTTTTTGTCTTTCACATAATTCAAGACATGATCTATTAATTCTTCCGTTTCTGGCCTTGGAATTAAAACATGATCATTGACCAAAAATTTAAAACCTTTAAAATAACTATATCCAAAAAAATACTGTATAGGCTTTCCAGACAACAAGTGCTTAATAATGAGATTGATTTGCGCTTGACTTTTTTCAACAATGATAATATCTGGGT
>NZUK01000023.1 GCA_002701365.1 Flavobacteriales bacterium | reverse complement strand
TAGCACTCAAGGATCACTAAGTGCTATGGGAACAGATCTCATGAAAAAAAAATATGAGCCACTGATTCCTTTTCATGAAAACATTAGATACAATAATATTAAGGACTTAAGTATTCTTAATGAAGATGTTGCAGCTATAATTATAGAGCCCGTTCAAGGTGGAACTAATTTTATTACCGCTGAAAAAGAATGGCTACAAACAATAAGAGACAGATGTAACAAGTACTCCATTGAACTTATTTTTGATGAAATTCAAACTGGATTTGGAAGAACTGGAAAAATGTTTGGATTCGAAATTTACAATATTAAACCAGACATATTATGTATAGCTAAAGGGATGGGAGGAGGAATGCCAATAGGTGCTTTTATTAGTTCAAAATCAAATATGTCACTTTTAAGTCAGAACCCTGCACTAGGACACATCACAACATTTGGTGGGCACCCAGTATCATGTGCAGCAGCGCTAGCAACATGGATAGAATTAGTCAATTCAGATTTGATACGATCAATAAATAAAAAAAGAGAATTGTTTATAAAAAACTTACAACACAGTAAAATTAAAAAATTTCATGGTTTAGGTTTAATGCTAGCTTTAGAGTTAAAAAATGATAAATACTGTGAAAAAATTGTGAAAGAATTATTAATCAATGGTGTTATAACATTTTACTTTCTTTTTAATCGCAACAATATTCGTATTTCTCCACCGCTTACTATTAGTGAGAGTGAAATACTTTCAGCTTGTGAGATTATTAAAAAAGTACTTGATGAGAATTAAGAACAATACTATTAATTCTTTTTTGTAATTTCATGAAAAACAAATTACTATGCTAACAAAAAAAGTAGAAAATGCACTCAATAAACAAATCGAACATGAAGCTAATGCCTCGCAATTTTATTTAGCGATGGCTTCATGGGCAGACACAAAAGGCTTAGAAGGTGTATCAAGTTTTTTCTATCGTCACTCTGATGAAGAAAGAGAACATATGTTAAAATTAATTAAATATGTAAATGAAAGAGGTGGCCATGCTATTGTTCCATCATTAGCAAAACCACCAAAAGTGTTTGATTGCCTTAGTCACGTTTTCCAAGATCTTCTAGATCACGAAGTTATGGTAAGTCGTGAAATTAACAAAGTTGTTGATATTTGTCTCAAAGATAAGGATTACACTACTCATAATTTCATGCAATGGTATGTCGCAGAACAAATAGAAGAAGAAGCACTAGCAAGACATATATTAGATAAATTAAAATTAATTGGTGATGATAAAGGTGGATTATATTTGTTTGATAGAGATATTTTAAATATGAACCCTGGAAAAAAATAGATATGTCAAAAAAAAGTATACTTAATAAAAAATCACTCTCTTTTTTAGAAAAATACATAAACAATCCTTCACCCACAGGATTTGAATCTGGCGGACAAAAAATGTGGCTGGATTATATAAAACCATATATAGATACTCATATAGTTGATACGTATGGAACTGTTGTAGGTGTGATAAATCCCGAACACAAATACAAAGTAGTAATCGAAGCACATGCCGATGAAATCTCATGGTTTGTACATTATATTACTAAGGATGGGTTTATTTATTTAGTTAGAAATGGTGGATCTGATCATCAAATTGCTCCTTCAAAAAGAGTAACTATTCACACTGACAAAGGAGGTGTCGATGCAGTTTTTGGCTGGCCTGCAATACATACTCGCAGAGGAGGGAAAGAAGAAGTTCCAAAGTTAGAAAATATTTTTCTTGACTGCGGAGCAAGGACTGCTAAAGAAGTGAAAGCATTAGGAATAGAAGTTGGAAATGTTGTTACTTACAAAGACAGCTTTATGATCCTAAATAAACGATTTTTTGTTGGTCGCGCTTTAGATAATAGAATTGGTGGATTTATGATTGCAGAAGTAGCTAGACTCTTAAAAGAAAATAAAAAGAAATTACCTTTTGGACTTTATATTACAAATGCTGTTCAAGAAGAAGTTGGTTTAAGAGGCGCTCAAATGATTACAGAAACTATTAGACCAAATGTGGCAATCGTAACAGATGTAACACACGATACCCATACGCCTATGATTAACAAAATAAAAGAAGGTGACTGCGCAATGGAAAAAGGACCTGTAGTGACCTTTGGCCCATCCGTTCAAAATAATTTATTAAAACTAATCATAGAAACTGCCAAAAAAAATAAAATAGATATTCAAAGAGCTGCAGCATCTAGATCAACCGGAACAGACACCGATGCATTTGCTTTTAACACAGGAGGAGTAGCATCTGCTTTAATTTCACTGCCATTGAGATATATGCATACCACTGTTGAAACTGTGGCTCAAAAAGATGTAGAAAGTGTAATTCATCTAATCTATAACAGTTTATTAAAAATCAAAAACAATCACGATTTTCGATATCTTAAATAATGTGATTATAGTAGATTTTTTTTAATATCAGGCTTAAAATAATTAGGTCCCTTCATGACCTTACCATCCTCTCTATAAATAGGTTTACCATCAGCACCTAGTTTAGACATATTACTTTTTTGAATTTCTTCAAAAATATCTTCTATTTTATCCTGCAAACCATGTGCTAAGATTGTCCCACATAGGATATACATCATGTCACCTAAGGCATCAGCGATTTCAATTAAATCACCATTTTTACAAGCCTCAAGATATTCTTCATTCTCTTCATGCATTAGACGATGTCTAAGTAAAAAAACTTCATTTGATAAATTTGAAGTAGGTTTATCGAGGTTCTTAATGCCAAATGCATTATGAAATTCTCGAACTTGTTCTATTTGTTTCTTCATTTACATTTATTTGTTTAATTTCGTAACTCAAATAAAATAAAAACAAATGAAAAAATTCATCTTTCTTACTCCATATTTATTAACACTTATTTTACTTATAAGTTCATGTTCCAATAATAAAAACCAAAATACTACAACAATTAACAATAACCCAGCCGAAAAAAGTACTCTTATTGATCAAGAAGGTACTTTTGGAGTCGACACATTAAATAGTAACATTGAATGGCTAGGAGAAAAACCAACAGGTGCTCACTACGGAAATATAAAAATTAAAAAAGGTTTTGTATCTACAGATAAACAAGGAAATATAACAAAAGGGAAATTTGTTCTTGACATGAACACAATCAATTGCACGGATCTGGAAGGAAAGAAAAAAAACTCTATTGAAGGACACTTAAAAGATTCAGATTTCTTTGACACATCCACATATCCAACAGCATCGTTTGTTATAGAGAAAGTCGAACAAAACACAATAATGGGAATACTAACAGTAAAAGGTATTTCACACCCAATTAAATTTGACTACACCAAAGTTTCACCTCTAACTTACAAGGCTGAAATTATTGTAGATAGAACACTATTTGATATAAAATATAAATCTAAAAGCATATTTCCTGATTTAGGAGATCATTTTATTAACGATGATTTCAAAATAACACTAAATCCAATAAGCTTTAAATAATATGGATAGCATTACAATAGGTCATTGGATTTTTGCAATTGCAGGAAGTGGGATTTATATTTTATTTTGTCTTTGGGGATATAAAAAGGAACAATCGGTATATAAGAAATTTAACTATCGCATTATACCATTAATCGTTTATATGGGACTGATTTTAAGCATCTTGGTTCTTATTTCCTAATTCAATCTTTTTAGCTTGACACCAAAATTGATCTAGTTCTTCAATAGAGTAATCCGAAATAGATTTTTCTTGCTTGGTGATTAAACTTTCCATTTTAGTAAATCTTGAAATAAATTTTTTATTTGTTTTCTCTAGTGCATTCATTGAGTTAATGCCTTTTTTTTGAGCATAACCAATAAGCGCAAATAAAAGATCGCCAAATTCCTCTGTAGCTTTATCAATATTATTACCATCCATTTCATGAGCAAATTCATTTACTTCTTCAATAATTTTATTAAAAGCACTTTTATCATCAGAAAAATCAAACCCAACCCCTTTTACTTTTTCTTGAATCCTATAACTTTTCAACATTGCAGGCAAAGACTTAGGAACACCAGATAATACAGATTTTTTATTTTTTTCTTTTAGTTTTAATAATTCCCAATTACGTTTAACATCTTTTTCATCCTTTACTTTAACATCTGAATAAATATGGGGATGTCTGTCAATTAATTTTTGAGTTTGAGAGATAATTACGTCCAATAAATTAAATTGATTGTTTTCCGAACCTATAAGAGCATAAAAAATAACATGCAATAAAATATCTCCTAGCTCTTCTTTGATTTCATCATGCTTGCCTTCAAGAATTGCATCTGACAATTCATAACATTCTTCTAAAGTCAAGTATCTTAAACTTTCATTTGTTTGTTTAATATCCCATGGACATTTTTCACGCAACTCTGTCATCACATGAACCAGTCTTTCAAATGCAATTAACAACTCACTCATTTTTTATATTTAATAGTGGGATATAACTCTTCGAATTTACCTTTTTGAATTCGAGTTAATTTTTTATTAAGAATATTTTTTTGAAGTGGAGATAAATGATCAATAAATAGCACTCCATTCAAATGATCATACTCATGTTGAAAAACTCTAGCATAAACACCATCAATATCTTCATTATAAGAATTAAATTTATCATCTAGATAAGATACCTTAATTTGACTTTTTCTAGATATATCCTCCCTTACACCTGGTATACTCAAACACCCTTCATTATGAATAATATCTTGACCTGATTCACTAATAATTTTTGGATTAATAAAAACTTTTTTAATCTTCGGAATAGAAGGATTATCTTCGTGATATGGTGTTAAATCTATAAGAAAAAGGCGTATAGGCAACCCTATCTGAGGTGCTGAAATTCCAATACCACTTGCGTTATGCATTGTTTCAAACATGTTAACAATTAAATCATTTAAATTAGGATAATTGCTATCGATAGAATTGCATTTATGACGTAAAATTGGATTTCCATATATACTTATTGGAAGAATCATTGTGTGTTTTCTCTATTTAAAAATGATTGCAATATAAGTGTAGCACTTATTTTATCAATCATTGATTTATCTTTTCTTTTATTTTTTTTAATATTTGCATCTACCATTGATCTTACAGCAATCTTAGAAGTAAACCTTTCATCAATTAAATACACAGGTAAATTAAATTTCTTGTTAATTTGTTTAATAAATTGGTTTATTAAAGAAGATATTTTAGCTGGCTCATCTTGTAATGTCCTTGGGTTACCTATAACAATAGATTCAACATCTTCATTAGACAAATAATTATCTAAATAAGAAAATATATCTTTAGTTAATATCGTCTCCAAAGGAGACGCAATTATCTTTTCTGAATCTGTATGAGCTAAACCCGTTCTTTTTTTTCCGTAATCAATTGCTAAAACTCGTGGCATATAAATTTATTGTCATATAAAATTAACATAAATCAATATATTAGTTAAGATCTAATAATTGTTTTTTTATATATATTTGATTAATGAGGGAACTAGAAAAAAATATCAACACATTATTTAAGCAAGAAACAATCAATAGTACTGAAACAAAACACATTGAAGAAATTATTAAAAAACTAGATGAAGGAACAATACGAGTTTCTTTTCAAAAGGAGAAAAAATGGGTTACAAATGAATGGATTAAAAAAGCTATTTTACTATATTTTCAAACACAAAAAATGAAAACAATTGAAATTGGTCCTTTTGAATTTCATGATAAAATTCCACTAAAAAAAGGCTTTAAAGATAAAGGCGTACGAGTAGTTCCTCACGCAATAGTTAGACATGGATCATTTGTTAATAAAAATGTAATATTAATGCCATCATATATTAATATAGGTGCTTATGTAGATTCTGGAACCATGGTTGATACTTGGGCAACTATAGGATCTTGTGCACAAATTGGCAAAAATGTACACATCAGTGGAGGTGTTGGTATTGGAGGTGTTCTAGAACCTCTTCAAGCAAGTCCAGTTATTATAGAAGATAATTGTTTTATTGGATCAAGATGCATCATTGTAGAAGGTGTGATAATTAGAGAAGAAGCAGTTCTAGGTGCTGGAGTAACATTGACTAAGTCAACAAAAATAATTGACGTTACTAAAAAGAAACAAGTTATCTATCAGGGAGAAGTTCCTGAAAGTTCTGTAGTAATTCCTGGAACATATCAAAAACAATTTCAAGCCGGCAATTACGGAGTTCCTTGTGCACTAATAATAGGTAAACGAAAATCAAGTACAAATAAAAAAACATCACTTAATCAAGTTTTAAGAGATTATAAAATTTCAACATAACATATTTATATTTTGAAAATAGGATTTGACGCAAAAAGAGCATTTCATAATTTAACAGGACTTGGAAATTATAGTAGATCTGTTATTAAATCTATATCCAATATAATGAAGAATGATCAATTTTATTTGTTTACACCAGCTCATAATATTGACAATTTTCAAATAAACAATGATAATATTAAAAGAGTAACAGCTCCAAAAAACTATAACAAAAAATATTGGAGATTCAAAGGAGTTAATAAAGAATTAGAAAGACTTAATCTCGACATATATCACGGACTCAGTAATGAAATACCATATGGGATCAAAATTAAAAGCATAGTAACAATTCATGATCTCTTATTTTTAAAATATCCATCTTTTTATAATTATATAGATAGAAAGATTTATTACATGAAAAGTAAATTAGCATGTCAAAATGCTAATTTTATTATAGCAACAAGTCAACAAACAAAAAATGATATTATAAGCTTCTTTAATATACCAGAAGATAAAATTCGAGTAATTTATCAAACATGTGACGACGTATTTATTTATCACTCGGATAATATAAAAATGACGCCAAATATTGCAAAAGCAATTCAAACTCCTTACCTACTATATGTAGGAAGTATTGAAGAAAGAAAAAACCTTATTTTTTTATTACAAGCAATTAATAAAATGAAAAAGGAAATTAAATTAATATGTGTTGGAAAAAAAACAAAATATTACAATAGAATAGCAAAATATATCAATGAAAACAAACTCCAAGAACGTGTATTATTTATCAATGATTGTTCAAAGAAAGAATTAGCAATTTTATATAGAAAAAGTAGAGGATTAGTTTACCCATCAATTGACGAAGGCTTTGGAATACCTATTATAGAATCTATGTATAGTAAGGTGCCTGTAATTACTTCAAATCAAGAAATTTTTCAAGAAATTGGAGGAAAAAACTCATACTATTTTAAAAAAAACAACCTAGATTCACTAATTCAAACTATATCAGAAATTTGGACTGACTCATTAGAAAGAGAAAGGAGGATCCAAGCAAACTTCAAATATGTCCAAAAATTTAGTGCTATAAATCAAGCGAAACAAATAATTAATCTTTATAAAGAATGCTAAATCAAATTATAGCAGATGCGATACAAGTCTTAAAAAATGGAGGAGTCATATTATATCCAACAGATACGATATGGGGAATTGGCTGTGATGCAACAAACACAAAAGCAATTGAAAAAATTTATCAAATTAAAAAAAGAAAAGAAAAAAAACCATTAATAATTTTAGTTCATGACACTGAAAAAATCAAAGAATATATACATGATTTTCCTGAAATAGCACATGAAATAATTAATAAAGCAACACAACCCACAACAATAATTTATGAAAGACCTATTAATCTTTCACCAACATTAATGTCAAAGAATAGCATTGGTATTCGTGTTATTAAAAACAACAACATCAATACTTTATTAAAAAAATTTAACAAAGCTATTACATCAACTTCAGCAAATATTTCAAGCTTTCAAAACCCAAAAAGTTTTTCAGAAATAGATAGTTATATAAAAAATAATGTTGATTATATTGTGCCCGAAAATTTTATGAAAAAAAATAACCAGAATAAAGGTTCAAGAATTATAAAAATTATCAACAATTCTCAAATAAAAATTATTCGAAAATAATATGATAACTAAACCTGAAATAGTAAAACATACGTTATTTAAAATCATTGGAAAATGTGGTGATTCATTAAACGTAGAAACATTTGTTGTAGGAGGATGGGTTAGAGATTATATTCTAAATAGGCATACAAAAGAGATTGAATTTGATATAGTATGTGATGGTGATGGCATATTATTAGCAAAAAAAGTAGCTGAAAAGTTAAAACTAAAAAATATAGCTATCTATAAAAACTTTGGAACCGCAGCAATATCATATAAAAATATCAAAATCGAATTCAATGGTGCTAGAAAAGAGTCTTATACCAAAAATAGTCGCAATCCAACAGTAGAGAAAGGTAGTATTGAAGATGATCAAAAAAGAAGAGACTTTACTATAAATGCAATGTCTGTTAAATTAAATCAAAAAGGATTTGGTGAATTCATAGATCCTTTTAATGGAATAAATGATATTGAAAAAAAAATTATTCGCACTCCATTAGACCCTGTAAAAACATACGACGATGACCCTCTAAGAATGATAAGAGCAATACGATTTGCATCAATCCTAGATTTTGAGATTGAGGAAAAATCACTAAAAGCAATCAAAAAATTAAGTGGTCGATTGAAAATTATTCAACAAGAACGCATAACAGATGAGTTAAATAAAATTATATTATCTAAAAAACCTTCATTCGGGATAAATTTATTATCAGAAACCGGCCTACTAAATTTATTCTTTCCTGAATTTGAACAATTAAGAGGAATTGAAGTTATAAATGGAATATCTCATAAAGACAACTTCTATCACACACTACAAGTTTTAGATAATATTTGCAAAACTGACAGCAATATATGGCTTAGATGGGCAGCGATACTACATGATATAGCCAAGCCTAGAACAAAAAGATTTAACAAAAAAAATGGATGGACGTTTCATGGACATGAACACCTAGGATCAAAAATGGTATTATCAATTTTTAAAAAATTAAAACTTCCCATGAATGAGAATATGAGATATGTTCAAAAATTAGTTTTATTACATTTAAGACCAATAGGTTTATCTAAGGAAAAAGTAACTGACTCAGCAATAAGAAGATTATTATTTGATGCCCAAGATGACATAGATGATTTATTGCAATTATGTCACGCTGATATAACTTCAAAAAATGAAAAAAAAGTTATCAAATATCAAAATAACTTAAAAATTGTTGCTGAAAAACTACAAGAGATAGAAGAAATAGATAAAATTAGAAATTGGAGGCATCCAATTAATGGACAAATAATAATTGAAAAAATCAATATTAAAGGAGGTAAATCAAATCCTAAAGGAGGCAAGAATATTGGCATAATAAAAGAGAAGATAAAAGAAGCAATTTTAGATGGAAAAATAAAAAACAACTATAAAGATGCCGAAAAATTAATGTATGAAGTTGCAAAAGAAATAGGTCTCAATCCAAGATGAATAAAACATTAATTGTATTAGGAGGTCCAACAGGAATTGGTAAAACCAAATTAGCTATACAATTAGCCAAAAAATTAAAATCTGAAATAATTTCAGCAGACTCTCGTCAATTTTACAAAGAACTAAACATCGGAGTAGCAAAGCCTAGAAAGGAAGAGCTTAATGCAATACCCCATCATTTCATAAGTCACATATCGATTACTACACCATACTCTATCGGAAAATATGAAAAAGATGCTTTAAATCTACTTCAAAAACTATTTAAAAAACACAATTACATTATGATGTGTGGAGGTTCAGGATTATATATTGAAGCCGTGACTAATGGTTTAAATAATTTTCCAAAAATAGATGAAAAAATAAAAATAGAATTAGAACATGAATTACATAAAAGTGGATTAGCAACATTAATAGAAGAACTCAAAAAAATTGATATTGAAACATACAAAAAAATTGATAAAAATAATTCAAGAAGAATTATTAGAGCTCTTGAAGTATATAGATCAAGCGGAAAACCATACTCTTTTTTTACAAATCAAAAAATCAAAACAAGAAACTTTAAAACTATATTTTTAAAACTAGATATGCCACGCAACATTCTTTATAATCGAATAAATGAACGAGTTGACAACATGTTACAGAATGGATTAATTGAAGAAGCAAAAAAAATATATAAATACAAAGAATATCAATCAATGCAAACCATTGGCTATCAAGAGTTATTTAAATACTTTGACAAAAAATGCTCTTTAGAAGAAGCCATTATCGAAATAAAAAAAAATAGTAGAAGATATGCTAAAAGACAAATTACTTGGTTCAAAAAATCTAAATATCATGTTATTGATCCCGATAAAGAAAATACAATAATTGATTTCATAAAAAACTCAAGATGAGTAGTAATCTATTAACTTAATAATTGGTTTTTTTAAAACCAAGTATTCAAGATTTCTATCCTTCATTATAATATCAATATAATTTCTAAAATTAAATGCGACACTTCCAACAAAACCAATTTTTTTGGACTGAAAACCTGGATACTTAAAAGGGTGATTTTCTAAAAAATTTAACATAGAAGAATATATAATCTCATATACTTTAGTGTCATCTTCATATTTTTTTAAATATTTTGCAAAAGATGCGATATAATACTTAGGTTTCTTAGAATTATAAATACTTGTCAATAATTCATTTGTATTCATTTGTATTTGGCTTTCAAAATCCTTGACAGTATTATGTGAAAGATTTTTTTGAAAATAATGAATAAGAAATTGCTTACCTAAGTCATATCCACTACCCTCATCACCTAACAAATAACCTAGAGAATATGATATTGGCTGGTTGTTATGACCATTAAAATAAGCACAATTAGATCCCGTTCCTAAAATGCAAGCAATACCATTGCTGTCGTTAAATAGTGCTCTACTAGCAGCTAGCATATCGCTGTAAATATTTACCGACGAATTAGGAAAATAATTTGTAAAAATACTGAACATTTTTTCTTTTGTAAATTTGGTAATTCCAGTAGTATAAAATTCGATTTCAATTGGATTGTTATTTGTTTGAAACATTGAAAAATTATCCTTAATAGATTTGATAATACTATCCTTGGAATCAAAAATATTAATTCCTATTGATGTATTTATCTTATTTTCTCCAGCAACTATCCAATCTAGCTTACTTCCACCGTTTTCAATAATTAATTTCATCTAAAAAGTATTTTTTAATTTTCCAAGTTTTACCTTCCATAGCTATTTCAACATTTTTAAATATTTTTTCCGCATCATGTTTTAATAAATCTAAATCTTTGTATCTAGAAGAAAAATGTCCTAACAATAATGTTTTAACATTTCCTTTTAATGCAACATTAGCCGCATCCTGGGAGGTGCTGTGAAATGTAGAAACAGCTCTATTGGAAAGAAGAGAATGAAAAGTAGATTCATGATATAATATATCAACATTTTTTATGTAATGTGGTAATTTTTCAAAATACTTAGTATCAGAGCAGTAAGCATATGATCGCGGAATATGAGAAGAAGTGGTTAATTTTTCATTTGGTATCACTTCACCATTATTAGCAGTAAAATCTTGGCCTAATTTAATCGAATTAATTAAATCAAAAGGAATGTCATATTTATTTATTATATTTTTTAACATCTTTCTAGGTTGTTTTTTTTCAATTAATTTAAAACCCCAACAAGGTATACGATGTTTTAAAGGGAAACTATATAGTTCTAGAGCATCGTCTTCAAAAATTTTTGTTTTTTCACCACTAACAAGCTCAACAATCTTTAACTTATATGATAATACGGAGTATGATAATTTAAAATGTAAATCTAAAATTTTAGATAGTCCTTTAGGAGCGAAAATTATTAATTCTTTTTTTCTATTTAACAAACTCATAGTTGATAACAACCCAAATAATCCTAAGTAATGATCTCCATGCAAGTGAGAAATACATATATAGTTGATTTTTTGAATTTTAAAGTTATTTCTTCTTAATTGAACTTGAGTACCTTCACCACAGTCAATTAAAAAAAACCGCCCAAGTAGATTAACTAATTGGGCGGATGGATTTCTAGATGATGTTGGTATTGCTGCAGAGCAACCTAATATTGTTACTTCAAAAGGCATTACATAATTACTGTACAATAATTCTATCAATCATATGTCCATTATGATTAGAAACAACTACAGTATACATCCCAGATAACAGATTATTAGTATTAATAACAAATTCATTAAAACCAATACTAGATTGATTTTGGCTTGACATTACTACATTTCCGAGAATATCATATAATTTAATACTAATTTCTTCAAATTTATCATTACCATATTGAACATTAACATGATCAGTCGCCGGGTTCGGGAAAGAACCAATTAATTGAAAACTTTGTAAAGATACAATCTCAGGATTAGATGAACTTTGCTCTTCATCAATTACAAGTACATAATAATTTAATAGATCATCCACTGTGATATCAATAGGAATTGGAATTCCTGAAAATGAATATGTCGCCGAAACATCTAACAATACATTTATTCGATACGCTCCTACACTTCCAGCAGCAATTGGTTCATCAAATCCAAATCTTAAACAACCATAATCACCACCTGACCACTCACATGCATCACCTCCATCACCTCCAACACATTCCCATGCAAATCCAGCAGGCAATTCAGTAGAACCATTAGTAGATTCTGTTACAACTACAGAGTTAACACTAATTGAATTTAATTGAACATCTTCAAATAACTGTGGACCACTTCCTAAATCATATACAAAAGAAGTGTCATTTGGCACACGAATACCAACTACAGCTTCATATACACTTCCTTCAAATGCATTAGGAAATGCAGTTAATGTATCATAACCTTCAGAAAGGTCCAATGAAACCATATTATCAACTATTTGCATTTCATACGCTCCGACAGGATCTGCTAAAAATGGAGCTTGTGTCTCATTGACAACACATGCTTGTGGAAAAGCCATATAAGACAATAAAAAAATTGTTAGAAAAGATAAGTTTTTAATCATAATTGTATTTTTTTAAATTAAATATTTCTAGTTAGTTGTTCCATGTGAAAGAAATCAATAGCCTCTTCTAATGTTTTAATCAAAACCAATTGATTTGATATATTTCTTCCAATGTTCGAAACCAAGATAAAAGTTTTATTTCGTTTTTCCCAATTTAAATGAAATGGAAGTAACTTTAAAACAACTTCGTCTGTATCAAGATCCGATTTTAGAAGATTAATTATAACACTCGACATGACATTATTATTAGTAAGAAAGTTAAATAATGTATTCCAACTCGAATCATTATTCATCTCCAAAATCACATAAGAATCCTGTTTAATAATATTCACGACTAAACTCTCTTTATTTTAGCAGCAAGTAAATATAAAACAGCCATTCTAATAGCTACTCCATTTTCTACTTGATCTAGGATAATAGAGTGAGATGAATCTACTAGATCAGAAGTTATTTCAATTCCTCTATTAATTGGTCCTGGATGTAAAATTAATATTTCATGGCTAAGTTGATCTATTTTCTTTTTAGTAAGACCAAACGACATTGCATACTCTCTGTTAGAAGGAAAGAAATTAAGCTCTTGTCTTTCTAATTGAATACGTAAAACATTTGCGACATCACACCACTCTAAAGATTCTTCTAAGTTTAAACTTGTTTCTACACCTAAATTATTTAAATACTTTGGCAATAAAGTTGATGGACCACACACACGAACCTTAGCACCTAATTTTTTTAAACAAAAAATATTTGAAAGAGCAACTCTAGAATGCTTAATGTCCCCGACAATAAGAATTTTTTTATTTTTTAAATCTCCTATTTTCTCTCTTATAGAATATGCATCTAGAAGAGCTTGAGTTGGATGTTCATGAGTTCCATCACCTGCATTAATGATAGCAGCATTTACATAATTAGATAACAATGCTGCAGATCCTGGATGTGGATGACGAATAACCAACATATCTACTTTCATTGCTAGAATATTATTCGCAGTATCAATTAAACTTTCTCCTTTCTTTAGTGAAGAAGAAGCAGTAGAAAAATTCACAACATCAGCAGACAATCTCTTTTCAGCTAATTCAAAAGAAATTCTTGTACGAGTAGATGGCTCAAAAAATAAATTTGCAACGGTAACATCTCTCAAAGTAGGAACTTTTTTAATAGGTCTTGAAAGTACTTCTTTAAAACTATCTGCCATATTAAAAATTAAATTAATATCACTAGTTGTTAAATCCTTTATACCTAATAAGTTATTAACACTTAAATGCTTCATCCTTTTTTATTTAGCAAAAGTACATGACTATTATTTTTTTCCAAATTTACAGAAACATACTCATTATCAATAACATCTACTGATTTACCTATATATTTTGGCTGGATAGGCAATTCACGACTAAACCTTCTTTCAATTAAAACTAGTAATTCAACTGATTTTGGACGACCAAAAGAGACCAAGGCATCTAAAGCAGATCTAATAGATCTACCAGTAAATAACACATCATCTATTAATATAACATGCACTCCTTCTAGAGAAAAATCTATTTTAGTTTCATTAGGTATAATAACATCCTTTCTTCTTCTGAAATCATCTCTAAAAAATGTAGCATCTAAACAACCCCACTTAATTTTTCGATTTGTATTCTTTTCAAGAATAGCATGTATTTCCTCTGATAAAAAAACACCTCTAGGTTGCATGCCAATTAATACAACATCTTCATCAAAATTTAAATTCTCAATGATTTCAAAAGACAATCTATTGATTGTCAGACTCAACTGCTTAGAATTTAAAATTATTTTGTGTTGATATGACATATAAATTACAAGAGTTTAAATAGAATGCCTATTTTACTCTTCATCAATTTTATTTTTTAAATCTGACAAAGCATCTAAATCACCTAAAGTAGATTTATTTATTTTTGACTGAACATCTTTCATAGCCCTATTTGCACTGGCTTTTTCTTTCTTTTTATTCTTTTTTTCTTCCTCCTCAAAGTCAATAATATTATCTTTTAGACATACAATAATACGTCTATTATCTTTAGAAAATTCTAATACTTTAAATTCAGAAACATCACCTTTTTCAAGTTTAGTTTTATCTGACTTAATACAATATCTCTTAGGAATATAACCCTCTAAGCCTTCCTTCTTAAATAAGATAGTAGCGCCTTTATCAAATAGATTAATCACTTCTCCTTCATGAACAGAATCTTCAGTGAAAATTGTCTCATAAATATCCCATGGATTTTCTTGCAACTGCTTATGACCTAAACTTAATCTTCTATTCTCGGTATCTAGTTCTAAAACAACAACATCTAGTTTATCACCCACTTTCGTAAAATCTGCAGGATGTTTAACTTTTTTAGTCCAAGATAAATCGGAAATATGCACTAACCCATCTACTCCTTCTTCAAGTTCAATAAAAATACCAAAATTAGTGAAGTTCTTCACAATTCCTGTATGCTTAGAATCAACTACATATTTCTTTTCAATTTCCACCCAAGGATCAGGATATAATTGCTTAATGCCTAACGACATTTTTCGTTCTTCTCTATCTAATGTTAAAACTTGTGCCTCAATTTCTTGACCTAGCTTAAGAAAATCTTGTGCTGATCTTAAATGAGTAGACCAAGACATCTCAGATACGTGAATTAACGCCTCAACACCTGGCATAATTTCAACAAATGCTCCATAATCAGCTAAAACTACAACATGAGCCTTTACCTTATCTCCTAATTTTAAATTAGGATCTAATGATTCCCAAGGATGTTCAGTTAACTGCTTTAATCCTAATTGAATCCTGCTTTTATTTTCATCAAAATCCAATGTAACAACTTTAATTGGCTGATCTAATTCTACAACTTCATTTGGATGTTGAATTCGACTCCAAGATAGATCTGTAATATGAATTAAACCATCTACTCCTCCAAGATCTACAAACACTCCATAAGAAGTAATATTTTTAACAACACCTTCTAAGATTTGACCTTTATCTAATTTTGAAATAATATCTTTTTTCTGTTGCTCAATATCTTCTTCGATCAATGCTTTATGAGAAACAACTATGTTTTTAAATTCATTGTTAATTTTTACAACTTTCAAATCCATATTTTTACCTACATACATATCGTAATCTCTAATTGGCTTCACATCAATTTGTGAACCTGGTAAAAATGACTCTAATCCAAATACTTCAACAATCATACCTCCTTTTGTTCGACATTTAACATAACCAGATATTACTGTTTGATCTTTATGAGCTTCATTAATCCTATCCCAAGCCTTTAACGACCTTGCTTTTTTGTGAGAAAGAACCAATTGTCCTGTTTTATCTTCCTTCTTATCAATAATAACTTCTACCTTATCACCTATTTTTAAATCTGGATTGTATCTAAATTCATTCAGTGAGATCACGCCTTCAGATTTAGCTCCTATATCGATAATAAAATCTCTATCTGTTTGGGCAACAATCACTCCATCCATCACCTTAGAGTCATCCAATGCGCTAAGCGTTTCATTATACATTGCTTCTTGGTCTGCATATTCTTTATCGGTGTACCTTGTACCACCTTTTTCATAGTCTTCCCATTGAAAATCTTCAATAGAAACTTTTTCTTCTTCTTTAATATCAGAAATATCTTGCGCTTCATGAATTATTTCTTCAACTGATTCAGATGATGGTGAATTTTCTGTGCCTGCAACTGGCTCTTCTGCAACTGGCTCTTCTGCAACTGGCTCTTCTGTAACTGGCTCTTCTGTAACTGGCTCTTCTGTAACTGGCTCTTTGAGTGAGGCTGAGGCCTCAGATGATGATTTGTCAGATGAACTAGTAGTATTATTAGCTATTTTTTTTTCTTGATTATCTTCTGATGAAATGAAGTCTTTTTCATCATTTTTTTTTGATTTTCCCATAATTTTAATGGTTTTGTATTTCAAAATTTATTTGTGAGACTTTAGATAAATAAATCATGAAAGTATATTAAACATAAATTAATTAACCCATTTTTCTCACCTAAATCTAAAAAACGGGTTCGCAAATATAACAACTTAATTTTATATTTGATATTTTTTAAACTATTTTTATCTGTTCTATCACGTAGATAAAAAGTATTTAATTTATATGAAAAAATTTAAGGTTCCATCATATTATAATTCTAACATTATAGAACAAGTTAGGAAGGTCCGAGAAACTTTTGATCCCAGAAAAAAAGATTTATCACCCAGTATTATTGAATTAGATAACATGAGCATTTACTTAGGAAGGCATTTTGGCTTTTGTTATGGAGTAAAGAATGCCATTGAAATATGTTACCAAGCACTAAAAAAATATCCAAATAAAAAAATTTACCTATTAAGTCAAATGATACATAATCAAGTCGTTAATCAAGATTTACGTGAAAATGGCATTTCTTTTATTATGGATACAAATGGAACACAATTAATTGACTGGAAAAATATTACGAAAAACGATATTGTTATTATACCTGCATTTGGAACTAGCTTAGAAGTCTTAGAAATTCTAAAAACAAAAAAAATATGTACTGAAGAATTTAATACAACATGTCCTTTTGTCTCTAAAGTCTGGAATCGATTAGAACAAATTGCTAAGAGAGGTTATACAATTATAATTTATGGAACTGCTAATCACGAAGAAACAAGATCAACTTTTTCAAGAGCTAAAAAGCATGGATCTGCAATAATTGTAGAAGATATTAATGATGCTCAATTATTATGTGATTTTATCAAAGGAGAAGTGAATGAAAAAAAGATACAAAAACATTTTTATTCAAAATACTCTGAAAACTTTAATGCAAGTCAAGATTTGAAAAAATTAGGTGTAGTGAATCAAACAACGATGCTTGCTTCGGATACTCAAGAGATTATAAATTTATTTACTAATACATTTCAGCTAATTCACAAGACTGACGACACATCCGAATATGTCGCAAATACAAGAGACACTCTGTGTTATGCGACACATGAGAATCAAGAAAGCACACTCAATCTTCTTAAGCATAATACAGACTTAGCAATTGTTGTAGGCGGATATAACAGTTCTAACACAACTCATTTAGTTGAATTAGCGTCAGAAACAACAAAAACATATTTTATTAATTCATCAGAAAAAATACAATTAAATAATAGTATTTGTCATTTTGACATAAAGACTAAAAGAGAAATTATTACTCACAATTTTATTCCAAATAAGAACTGTAAAATCATTCTTACCAGTGGAGCGTCTTGTCCAGACATAATTCTAGAAAATATTTTATTAAAATTAGCAGACTTAAAAAAAGAAGTGATTTCAGAAAAAGACATTATATCTAATTTTGCAAAAAAATACGAATAGCTATGATTACATATTTCTTCGATACTCCCCACCTAATTGAAATAATTTTTGAGTAATTTGGCCTAATGACTGTTTTTTTGCAACAGACATAATCGCCTCAAAAATATTCTCATCTTTTCTCACAACTTCTTCTAATATGCTATTAGAAGCCTGCAACTCATTTTTATTATTTTCCTTAAATAAGTTAACTTCCTTAATCTGATTGTTTTTTTCTCGTTGTGTAGATCTTATGACAGTATCGGGTTTTATAGTGGGAGATCCTTCCGAGTTTAAAAATGTATTTACGCCAATAATTGGAAATTCACCAGTATGTTTTTGTGTTTCATAATAAATGGACTCTTCTTGTATCTTGCCCCTTTGATACATTCTTTCCATGGCCCCCAAGACAGATCCTCTATCTGTTATTCTATCAAATTCACTTAAAACAGCCTCTTCAACTAAATCGGTTAAATCATTAATTATAAATGAACCCTGCAAAGGGTTTTGGTTTTTTGCCAGACCTAATTCTTTATTAATAATTAATTGTATTGCAACAGCACGTCTAACAGATTCTTCAGTTGGCGTAGTAATTGCCTCGTCATATGCGTTAGTATGTAAAGAATTACAATTATCATATATTGCATATAAAGCCTGTAAAGTAGTCCTAATATCATTAAAAGCAATTTCTTGAGCGTGTAGAGATCTGCCAGAAGTCTGAATATGATATTTTAATTTCTGGGACCGATTATTGGCATTATATTTATATTTCATAGCTCGAGCCCATATTCGACGTGCGACACGACCAATAACTGCATATTCCGGATCAATTCCATTAGAAAAGAAAAATGATAAGTTCGGAGCAAAATCATTAATATCCATTCCACGGCTTAAATAATACTCTACGTAGGTAAAACCATTAGCCAGTGTAAAAGCTAGTTGTGTAATTGGATTAGCCCCAGCTTCAGCAATATGATAACCTGAAATAGAAACCGAGTAAAAATTTCTAATCTTGTTAGCAATGAAATAACTTTGTATATCTGCCATCATTTTTAATGCAAAGTGTGTGGAAAAAATACATGTATTTTGTGCCTGATCTTCCTTTAAAATATCTGCCTGAACAGTACCACGTACTTTAGATAGAGTGTCATTTTTAATCTGCAAGTAAACTTTTTCACTTAATACATCTGAGCCTGAAACTCCTAATAAATACAATCCTAATCCATTGTGACCTTTTGGTAAACTGCCATAATATTTTGGTTTAGTTTTATTTTTAAAAATACTAGCAATTTTTTTATCAACTTTTGATTCTAAATTATTTTTCTTAATATATATTTCACATTGTTGATCAATAGCAGCATGTAAAAAAAACGCTAAGACCATTGGAGCCGGACCATTAATTGTCATAGACACTGAAGTTGTGGGATCAGATAAATCAAAACCCGAGTATAACTTCTTGGCATCATCAATTGAAGCTACAGAAACACCCGCATTACCAATTTTACCATAGATATCAGGTCTTTTCTCAGGATCTCTTCCGTATAATGTTACAGAATCAAAGGCAGTTGAAAGCCTAATACTATCCATTCCTGAACTTAAATAATGAAATCTATGATTAGTTCTTTCTGGCGAACCCTCACCAGCAAACATTCTAGTGGGATCTTCTGTTACTCTTTTAAAAGGGTATATACCAGAAGTATATGGGAAATAACCTGGAAAATTCTCTTTTCTTAACCACACTAAAATATCTTTCCACGAACTCATATTAGGGGGAGAGACAATAGGTATTTTCGACCCTGACAATGATTGATAAAAATTTGAAACTTCAATTTTTTTGTTTCTAACTTTATAAGAAAAAAAATCCTCTTTGTAATTAAGTATAGTACCCTTATAAGATTTTAAATCGTTTAAAACATCATCACCAATTTTTAATGATAAAGTCTGAATTTTTTTTTGAATTTCTAATCTTATATTTTCATCTTTAAATAATGCTAAGCTATTGTTCAGTGAAAAAATAAGTTCTGCTAATTCCGACTGTGCAGTGATCTCTGAATCTAAATCTCTTATCATTTCTGAAATCTCAGACAAGTATCTAATTCTTTGAGGAGGAATTAAAGTAGAAGATTTTGAAGCTTTTATTAAAACTGGAGAACTTTGAAAAAAATATTTTGCGCGCAATTTCAACTTCTTTAACAATTCAAAATAAAATCCATTAACCCCACCATCATTAAATTGGGAAGATATTGTCCCAAAAACAGGCATTTTTTCTAATGGCAAATCAAATAATTTCTTATTTCTCTGATATTGTTTTTGAACATCTCTTAAAGCATCTAAAGAACCTATTTTATCAGATTTATTAAGAATAACAAAGTCTGCAAAATCTAACATATCAATCTTCTCTAACTGAGTAGGCGCTCCAAATTCTGGTGTCATAACATATAATGACAAGTCTGAGTAATCAACAATTTCAATATCTGACTGACCAATACCTGAAGTTTCTAAAATTATGATGTCAAAATTGGCTGCTTTCATTACTAGCAATGTATCAAATATACTTTTCGACAAAGATCTGTTAGACTTTCGAGTTGCCATGGATCTCATGTAAACTCGACTATCCGCAATAGAATTCATCCTAATTCTATCACCCAATAAAGCGCCACCTGTTTTTTTCTTAGAAGGATCTACACAGACAACTCCAATTGAAATACTCGAAAAATCTTGCAAAAACCTTCTGATTAATTCATCAACAAACGAAGACTTCCCTGCACCACCGGTTCCTGTAACACCCAAAACGAATGAATCACTTTTTTTTGCTAACGAAGAAATATCCTTATTAATTTTAGGTGCGATTTTGCTATTATTTTCAAAGATAGAAATAGCTCGACTAATAGCTTTTTTGTTTTTATTACGAATCTCTTTATTCTTAGGAAGAAATTCCTGGGAACATATTGTAAAATCAGATTTAGAAACAAGATCATTAATCATTCCTTGAAGTCCCATAACTCTACCATCATCAGGATGGTAAATTTTACTTATACCATATTTATGTAATTCTTCTATTTCTTCTGGAAGTATGGTTCCTCCTCCTCCTCCAAAAATTTTAATATGACTTGCATTCTCTTTTTTCAATAAATCATACATATATTTAAAATACTCCATATGACCACCTTGATAAGAAGTAATCGCAATCGCATTAACGTCTTCCTGGATGGCACAGTTTACAATCTCCTCAACACTTCTGTCATGTCCTAAATGAATTACTTCACAACCAGTAGATTGTAAAATTCTTCTCATGATATTAATTGAGGCATCATGACCATCAAACAAAGAAGCAGCAGTCACAATACGAACCTTATGTTTAGGGTTATATATTTTATCTTGACTCATTGAATGTTTTTAGTTCTTTAATTAAAGATTCTATTTTAATGATTGTATCATTTTGTTTTTGCTTTTCAACTTCAATAACATTTTGTGGCGCATTCATTATAAAATTAGTGTTAGATAACTTGTGCTCAATTGATTCTAAAAATCCCTTCAAATAATTAATTTCTTTATTAATACGATTAATTTCTTTTTCAGGATCAACATGAAATACTAATGGAATAAAAAACCGATTTTTATTTACAAGAAATGGGAATAATGAATTATCCTGACCAATGTAAACATCAATCTTATCTATATTACAAGTCTTTTGCAATATACTTTCAAAAGAGATAAATGACTTATTCTCACATAACAAATCAATCTTTTCTTTAAAAGCAATATTTTTATCTTTTCGAATCTTGCGAATCGCAGCAATTAACTTAAAAAGGTCTTGAAAGCGATTTAAAACTTCAGTATCAACCTTTGTATTATTAAATGTTGGCCATGCACAATAAGAGATAGTTTGACCATCTTTTCTAGAAGATAACTGCTGCCATATTTCCTCAGAAATAAAGGGCATAAAAGGATGTAATAAAATGAGCAGACTTTCTAAAAAATAGATTGTTTTTGAGTGTGTTTCAGCGTCAATATTTTTATCAAATGGCTTAATGATTTCAAGATAAGAACTACAGAAATCATGCCAAATCAACTTGTAAATCACCATTAAACTCTCAGAAATTTTAAATTCATTAAATAATTTATTTATCTTCAAAACATCTTGCTGTAATTTATTTTCAAACCAACAAATTACATCCACATTAACATTTTTTAAAGATTTACCTGAGACACTCCATGATTCAATTAATCTATAAGCATTCCAAATTTTATTAGCAAAATTTCTGCCTTGCTGACATAATTTCTCATCAAAAAGTAGGTCATTTCCAGCAGGAGACGAAAACAACATTCCAGATCTAACTCCATCAGCACCATACTTATCAATTAAAGTTATAGGATCAGGAGAATTTCCTAGTGATTTAGACATTTTTTTTCTTTCTTTATCTCTAACCATTCCAGTGAAATAGACATTTTTAAAAGGTAGATTATCAACAGTTGTATATCCGGCCATAATCATACGAGCAACCCAAAAAAATAAAATATCATGTCCTGTAACTAAGTCATTAGTAGGGTAATAATACTGGAAATCCGTGTTCTCTGGATTACGAATGCCATCAAAAACACTAATAGGCCATATCCAAGAAGAAAACCAAGTGTCTAAAACATCATCATCTTGTTTCAAATCCGCTAATTCAATATTGCCTATTTTCTCCTTAGCTAGGATTAATGCTTCTTCTTTATTTTTTGCAACCACATAATTTTCATCATCGTAATAAAAAGCGGGAATTCTGTGTCCCCACCATAATTGACGAGACAAACACCAATCTCTAATATTGTCCATCCAATGTTTATATACGTTTTGGAATTTTAAGGGATGGAATTTAATATTTTGATTTAATACATTGTTTAAAGCCGGCTTAGCTAATTTATTCATTTTCATAAACCATTGCTGAGACAATCGTGGTTCTATAACTGCATTTGTCCTTTCAGAAAAACCAACTTTATTTTGTATAATTTCAATCTTGTTAAGTTGGCCAACTTTTTGAATATCTAACACAATCTTATCCCTAACTAAAAATCTATCCTCACCAATATATAATTGGGCACTATTATTCATACATCCATTTTTATCAATAACGGAAATAATCTCTAAATTATTTTTTTTACCAATTTCATAATCATTAATATCATGAGCAGGTGTAACTTTAAGAGCACCTGTACCAAATTCCTGATCAATGTAAGTATCTGAAATAATAGGGATTTCTCTATTGATCAATGGAACAAAAACTTTTTGACCAACTAATTTTAAATAACGTTCATCTTGAGGGTGAACACATATTGCTGTATCACCTAGAATAGTCTCGGGCCTAGTTGTTGCAACTGTAATTGATTCTTTAGAATTAACTACTAGATAATCAATGTAATACAATTTAGAACTTTGCTCTTTGTGAATAACTTCTTCATCTGAAACTGCAGTTTGAGCTTGAGGATCCCAGTTAATCATTTTTACATCCTTATATATTAATCCCTGATTATACAAATCAACAAACACACTAACAACTGATTCGGACATGCTTTTATCCATCGTAAACTTAACTCTTTCCCAATCACAAGAAGACCCTAATCGTTTAAGTTGATTAAGAATAATACCTCCATGTTCATCAGTCCATAACCACGCATGCTTCAAAAACTCTTGTCTTGACAGGTCAGACTTTTGAATTTTTTGCTCTTTAAGTTTAGAAATCACTTTTGCTTCAGTAGCAATAGAAGCATGATCAGTTCCTGGGACCCAACATGCATTAAGGCCTAATAAACGAGCTCTTCTAACTAACACATCCTGGATCGTATTATTTAACATATGCCCCATATGCAACACTCCTGTCACATTGGGAGGGGGCATAACAATTGTGTATGATTTTTTTTTATTTGGCTCTGAACGAAAAACCTTATGTTCTAACCAATAGTCATACCATTTAGATTCAATATTTTCAGGATTGTATTGCGAGCTCATTATAAATAATTTAAGTCACAATTTACAAATTTTATAAGATATAGCTATGCTAAAAATAGTGTATTTTATATTTGTGATTTTTAACATAAAAATTTACATTTGTTACTCATTTTCAAAAAAAAAAATCCGTATGAAGAATTTATTTTTAACTATTATCATCTTTTTTATAACATCAAATGCAGTATTTACTCAAGAAAATATTGTCATAAACCACAATGGTGCAGAGATGAAATTCGAACAAGAAGTCATAGATTTAGGAGAATTTATGCAATATGATGATCCGAGTTCAAAATGTGAATTTAAATTCACAAACACTGGAAAAGAGCCTTTAATAATTTCAAAATGCAAAGGAAGTTGTGGCTGTACAGTTCCTGAGTGCCCAAAAGAACCAATTCTACCAGGAGAATCCGCTGTCATAAAGGTGAACTATGATGAAAAAAGAGTGGGCTCATTTAATAAAAGCATTACTATCAACTCAAATGCAAAAATTACTACAAAAATTTTAAAAGTTAAAGGAAAAATAATCGCGGCTGAAAAAAACACAGGCGCTCCAATCAAAAAACAATCTCAATTAGCTCCAAAAGTTAATTAATTAAACATATGCCAAAAATATCATTAAGAGGGGCAACCATGCCTGAATCTCCGATTAGAAAACTTGTGCCCTTCTCTGAAGAAGCAAAAAAAAAGGGAATTAAAGTATTGCATTTAAATATTGGTCAACCAGATATATTACCACCTAAAAATGTTATTGAGAAAATCAACAACTTTAATATTAAAGAAATTCAATATAGTCATTCAGCAGGAATTAAGGAATATAGAATAAAACTAGCCGATTACTATAACAATTTAAACGCAACAATTGACTCTAGTAATATACTTATCACTACCGGTGGTTCAGAGGCACTAAATACTACTTTAAATTGTATTTGCGACCCAGGTGATGAAATTATTATACCTGACCCATATTATGCAAATTACAATGGATTTTCAAATGCTGCAAATGTTAGTATTAATGCCATTCAATGTTCAATCGATAAAAAATTTCAGCTACCAACCACACAACAATTTGAGAAAAAAATAACAAAAAAAACAAAGGCGATATTAATATGTAACCCAGGCAACCCAACTGGCGCGTTATATTCAAAAAAAGAATTAATTGAATTATCTAATGTTGTAAAAAAACACAACCTCTACCTAATTGCTGATGAAGTATATAGAGAATTTGTTTACGACAGGGAGCAACATACATCAATACTATCGTTACAAAATATTGAAGCAAATAGTATTGTCATAGATTCTGTTTCCAAAAGATATAGCATGTGTGGAGCAAGAATTGGAGCAATTGTTTCAAAAAATAATGAAATTATTCAAACAGCACTAAAATTTTCTCAGGCTAGACTAAGTCCGCCTACATTTGGACAATTAGCAGCAATTGAAGCTCTTAATACATCTAAAGAGTACTTCAAAAAAACAATTAAAGAATATGACCACCGAAGAAAAACACTTGTTGCAGAATTAAATCAAATTCCTGGCATTAAATGTCCCATGCCTAAAGGGGCTTTCTATTGTATAGCTGAACTACCCATCAAAGATGCTGAAAGGTTTTGCCAATGGCTTCTTGAAAAATTTCAATTTCAAAACACTACAGTTATGCTAGCCCCAGCCAATGGATTTTATAGTACAAAGAACATAATTAAAAATCAAGTTCGAATTGCATATGTTTTAAAAACAGAAAAGCTCAAATTAGCAGCAAAAATTATTAAAAAAGGATTGGAAGTATATAAAGATTAATCATACAACAAATAACTTGATCTAATTAATAAAAATTTATCAATATCAGACTGCCAACCTCTTCTGATTTCATTTTCTGACACATTTTGAACAATTGACTCCCTTAGCCCAGGTCCTCCTGACAATCTATCAAAAAATTTATTAAAAAAATCTAATTTTATTTCTATTGGGGTTGAATTGTATGAATCAATCAAATACGTTAAATCAATCTTATTGGTATTTAAATGTGCTTGATTAGACACATCTACCATTTTAAAACCCTGACATAATTGATTATTGTATTTAGGCGAATTAGATCCAAAATTAGGTTCTGGCTTAAAAGAATAAGAACCTTTTAAGAAAGGTGCACCATAAATCTGAAAAGGCATATCTGTTCCTCTTCCCACACTAATTAATGTTCCCTCAAATAGACATAAAGAAGGATAATAAAAAATAGATTTCATTGAAGGCAAATTAGGGGATGGAGCTATATTAATTGGAACAATACTTTGACGTGAATAAAACTTATTCTTCACAACATATAAATCGCAATACAGATCATTTTCTAACCAACCTTCACCATTAATCATTAAAGCATATTCACCGATAGTCATGCCATAAACAATAGGGACAGGATGCATACCAACAAAGGATTGATATGTCAAGTCTAGAACAGGTCCATCAACATAATGCACATGAGGATTTGTTCTATCTAACACAACTAACTTAATATTATTTCGAGCAGCTCCCTCCATAACATAATGCAAAGTCGATATATAAGTATAAAACCTAACCCCTACATCTTGTAAATCAAATACTATTATATCAATATTTTCAACATCACTATCACTAAGTTCTTTTTTTGTATATAAAGATCTTATAGGAATAGTATTATTATACAATGAATCATCAAAATGTTCACCCGCATTAAATGTACCTAAAAAGCCATGTTCAGGGGAAAAAATAATTTCAATATTAATGTCTAATGACAATAAAGTGTCAATTAAATGAGTATTATTAATTTTTGAAGAATGATTCACAACCAATCCAATATTTTTATTTTTTATAATTGGCAAATACTCCAACAAACATTCTATACCTATTTTTTGACAAATTAAATTAGTAGGCAAACAAGTTATTAGAAGAAGAATGATAATGAATTTATCTAATTTCATATATTTGAATTTAACAATTTTATATATTAAAAATTGATTTTTGAATTATTTATTGCTAAGCGATTATCAAAGTCTAATTTGAATAAGAATTATTATTCAGGACCAATTAATACTATCTGTACATTAGCTATTGCAATTAGTATCATAATTATGATTATTGCAACTAGTTCAGGTAACGGGTTAAAGCAAGCAATTAAAAACAATGCTATTAATATAGAATCTCATATTAAAATAACAGGTCTTTATAATAATAATGAAACTGAATTCATCCACCTAGATTTAGATATATTAAATACTATCAATGATGTTCAATCCATACATCCAATTGTGACCAAATCTGCAATAATTAGCAATGAAAATAATATTGAGGGTATAATACTGAAAGGAATAGATTTATCTTATAAACAGAAACATATCAAAGAATCTATTGTTACTGGGACATTCTTCGACAACAACCCCAATGAACTAATAATTTCTACTGAACACGCAAATAAATTAAACCTTAAAGTTGGAGACAAATGTATTTTATACTTCTTATCAAAGAATAATAATATTCAGAAAAGAAAATTCATAATTACAGGAACATATAAAATGGCAAATGAAATGCTTGATCAGTTTTATGTGTTCACTAAAAAAGAAGCAATTCAAAAAATAAATAGATGGGATAATGATAAAGTTACGAGCTACGAAATTACCCTCAAAAAAAATAGCAACACTATTACAACAACTCAAAAAATCAACTCAATATTACCATATGATTTAGTAGCTAAATCAATTGATAGCCAATTTCCTGGCATTTTTAACTGGATAAAACTATTTGACAAAAACATATCATTTATCTTAATTATAATGTCTATTATATGTATAATAAATATGTCTAATGCATTGTTAATTCTTGTTATTGAAAGGTTCAAAATGATTGGCATACTTAAATCTTATGGAGCATCAAATTATAAAATATTAAAAATCTTTCTATATAATAGTTTCAAAATATCCATTAATAGTGTTTTAATTGGTAACATAATTGGTATTGGAATATGTATAATCCAACAAAAAACACAAATTATTCAAATGGATTCAGCATCATATTTTGTAAATTACCTACCTATATATTTAGATTATAACCTAATTATAATTATTAATATACTTATCATAATAATCACCCAACTCGGAATGATCTTACCATACTATATAATACAAAAACTATCTCCATCTAATATTTTAAAAATAAATTAAATGAAATACGCCGAACATATAACAGATTTAATTGGAAAAACACCACTAGTTAAATTAAATAAAACTGTCCAAGAATTACCTTGTTTAGTGCTAGCAAAATTAGAATCTTTTAACCCAGGACATTCTATTAAAGATAGAATCGGTATTAAAATGATTGAAAATGCCGAAAAAAACGGCTTGTTAAAAAATGGGGGTACCATTATTGAATCAACATCAGGTAATACTGGAATGGGACTTGCATTGGGAGCAATAAAAAAAGGATATAAAATGATTGTCACAATGCCAGATAAAATGTCTGCTGAAAAAATTGATATTTTAAAAGCAATTGGCGTAGAAGTAATAATTACACCTACAAATGTCTCTGCAGATGATCCAAAATCTTACTATTCTGTAGCACGAAATTTAGAAAAAAAAATAGTAAACAGTTTTTATGTAAATCAATATGACAATCTATCAAATAGAAAAACACATTATCAAACAACTGGACCTGAAATATGGGAGCAAACAAATGGTAAAATTACTCATCTAGTAGCTGGAGTAGGAACAGGGGGAACAATAACAGGCTGTGCTCAGTTTTTAAAAGAAAAAAATAAAAACATCAAAATATGGGGAATTGATACATACGGATCAGTATATAAAAAGTATCATGAAACTGGGATATTTGATGAAAGCGAAATATATTCATACACTACAGAGGGAATTGGAGAAGACATTATTCCAAAAAATGTAGACTTTAATTTAATTAACCACTTTGAAAAAGTCACTGATAAAGATGCAGCAATCATGACAAGAAATTTAGCTAAACAAGAGGGGATTTTAGCTGGAAACTCCTGTGGAGCTGCATTAGCTGGACTTATTCAATTAAAAAAACAACTTAATGAAAAAGATATAGTGGTAATCATATTGCCAGACCACGGGAGTCGGTATATAGGAAAAATATATAACGACAATTGGATGAAAGAAAAAGGTTTTATTTAACTAAGCTTGGGCTTTAGGACCACCAAAATCCATAGGTATCTTAGGGACGTCCACCATCTTAATTGCACCATTTTGCTTTTCAAAACTCCCAACATTTTGAGCTAATACATTCATGAGCTTTTTTGCATGTTGGGGTGACAAAATAATTCGCGACACAACTTTAGCTTTAGAAAATCCTGGCATCATAGTAACAAAATCGCAAACAAACTCTGTTGGCGAATGATTAACGATAACTAAATTTGAATATACGCCGCTAGCAACATCCTCTTTTACTTCAATATTTATTTTCTTTTGGCTAAGGCTTTCTTTCTTACTTGACATAATAAAAATTTAAATTAATCTTCAATGTTATCAGTATTAGCATCTACACTCTCTTTCTGCATTTCTTCTAATTGAATTTTAGATCCAACAACAATATCCTTAAATTTCACACCAGTACCTGCAGGAATTTGATGTCCAATAATAACATTTTCCTTTAACCCTAACAAGTTGTCAACAGTTCCTCTTATAGCTGCATTATTCAGTACTTTTGTAGTTTCTTGGAATGAAGCTGCAGACATAAAGCTTTTTGTTTGTAATGAAGCTCTAGTAATTCCTTGTAAAACTGCTTTAGAAACTGCAGTAATTGCATCACGTGCAACAACTGGCTTTTTATTCTTTTCTGATAGAAGAGAGTTTTCTTCTCTTAATTCACGAGCAGTTATTTCTGACCCAACTGTAAACTCTTCACTTTCAGAATCACCTGATTCTTCTACAATTTTTAAATGATATAGCCTGTCATTTTCTTGCTTAAAATCTTGTTTATGTACTAAATCTCCTTCTAAAAACTTTGTGTCACCGGGATCCAAGACTTTAACTTTTCTCATCATTTGACGTACAATAACCTCAAAATGTTTATCATTAATTTTTACGCCTTGAAGTCGATAAACTTCTTGAAGTTCATAAACCAAGTACTCTTGAACTTTATTGGAACCTTGAATCGATAAGTAATCAGCTGGTGAAATTGCACCATCTGACAATGGCATACCAGACTTAACAAAATCATTTTCTTGAACTAATATTTGTTTAGAAAGTGGAACTAAATACTTTTTGACATCACCCAGTCTAGATGTTATAATAACTTCTCGATTTCCTCTTTTTATTTTTCCATAAGAAACTATTCCATCAATCTCTGTAACAATAGCTGTATTTGATGGATTTCTAGCTTCAAATAATTCTGTAATTCTTGGAAGTCCTCCGGTAATATCACCTGCTTTTGCAGTAGTTCTTGGAATTTTTGCAAGAATACTACCCATTTTTAAAGATTGACCTTCATCAACAGTAATGTGAGCACCCACTGGTAAATTGTAAGTTTTAATATTCTTGCCTTTTCCAATCTTTAAAACAGGTATTTTTTTCTTGTCTTTTGTTTCGATGATAACCTTTTCTTTAAAACCAGTCTGTTCGTCAATCTCGATACGATAAGTTATACCTTGTTCAAAATCTTCAAACGAAACCTTACCATTGATCTCTGATATAATAACTGCATTATAAGGATCCCATTCACAAATCACATCACCTTTATTGATAGTAGCATCTTCCTTTGTTTTTAAGATAGAACCATATGGTATATTCGTTGAAAATAGAATAGAACCTGTTTCTAGGTCTAGAACTTTGCATTCTCCTGTTCTTCCAATAACTATATCACACTTTTTGTTATCATTATCTTTTCCTTCTATAGTTCGCAGTTCTTCAAATTTTATTTTTCCTACAAACTTAGAAACCAATTCAGATTCTTGGGCAGAACCAGATGCAACACCACCAATATGGAAAGTTCGAAGAGTTAATTGTGTACCAGGTTCACCAATTGACTGCGCAGCAATAACACCAACGGCTTCACCAATTTGAACTGGCTTATTAGTAGCCAAACTTCTACCATAACAAGCAGCACAAACTCCGGCTGTTAATTCACATGTTAATACTGAACGAACCATCACTGAATCAATATCTTTATCCTCAATATTTTTTGCTATTAGATCAGTAATTTCTTGACCAGCAGAAATTAACTTTTCTTTATCAATGACAATGTCATGCAAAGACGTTCTGCCTTCAATACGACTTGCAAGTGACTCAACTACCTCATCTTGTTTTTTAACTGCGCTAAGAGAGACTCCTCTTAATGTACCACAATCATGACTTTTAATAATCACATCCTGAGCTACATCAACCAATCTTCTAGTTAAATAACCAGCATCAGCTGTTTTTAATGCAGTATCAGCCAAACCTTTTCTAGCACCATGGGTTGAAATAAAATATTCCAAAATTGAAAGACCTTCTTTAAAATTAGATAAAATAGGATTCTCAATAATTGCACCTCCTCCAGAAGTTGATTTCTGTGGTTTTGCCATCAAACCCCTCATTCCTGATAATTGTCTTATTTGCTCTTTAGAACCTCTCGCACCCGAATCTAGCATCATATAAATAGAATTAAAACCCTGATTATCATTTTCTAAATCCGACATGGCTTTTTCCGTTAATTTAGAATTAGTATTTGTCCAAACATCAATAACTTGATTATATCTTTCATTGTTGGTAATTAAACCCATATTATAAGACTCTGTAATTTGATCAACATTACCAATCGCTTCAGACACCATAGCATCCTTGTTATCAGGAACTAACACATCACCTAATGAAAAAGACAGTCCACCATCAAAAGCATTCTTGTATCCTAATTTTTTAATTGAGTCTAAAAATTTTGCGGCAGTCGGAGCATTAGTCTTCTCTAGAATTTTAGCAATAAAGTCTCTTAAATTTTTCTTAGTACAAACCTCATCAAAATATTTAATTTGATCCGGTACAACCTCATTAAACAGAACTCTTCCCACAGTTGTTTCAACGATAGAAAAACTAATTGGATTTTCTTTGTCATCAGGTAATCTAACTTTAATGATAGCATGTAAATCTGCTTTTTTCTCATTATAAGCAATACATACTTCTTCTGCAGAATAGAATACAAGACCTTCTCCCTTTACAGGTTGTTCCTTAGTACTCCTTCTAGACTTTGTCATATAATACAAGCCTAATACCATGTCCTGAGATGGAACAGTTATAGGGGCACCATTAGCAGGATTCAAAATATTATGGGAACCTAGCATTAATAATTGAGCCTCAAGTATAGCCGCTGAACCTAGAGGTACGTGAACTGCCATTTGATCCCCATCAAAATCTGCATTAAATGCAGTACAAGATAGAGGATGTAATCTAATCGCCTTACCCTCTATTAATTTTGGCTGAAAAGATTGTATTCCAAGCCTATGTAAAGTAGGAGCTCTATTTAAAAGAACCGGATGTCCTTTAATAACGTTTTCTAAAATATCCCAAACCACAGGTTCTCTAGCATCAATAATTTTCTTAGCTGATTTAACAGTTTTAACAATACCTCTTTCTATTAATTTTCTTGCGACAAATGGTTTAAATAGTTCTGCAGCCATATCCTTAGGTATACCACATTCGTGCATTTCTAACTCAGGACCAACTACAATAACAGACCTAGCAGAATAATCTACTCTCTTACCTAATAAATTTTGTCTAAATCTTCCTTGTTTACCTTTCAAGTTATCTGATAATGATTTTAAAGGCCTATTAGATTCTGATTTAATCGCAGATGCTTTACGTGTATTATCAAGTAAAGAATCAACAGATTCTTGTAACATTCTTTTTTCATTTCTAAGTATTACTGCAGGCGCTTTAATCTCAATCAATCTTTTTAATCTGTTATTTCTAATAATTACTCTTCTGTATAAATCATTTAAATCCGACGTTGCAAATCGACCTCCATCTAAAGGAACTAATGGCCTCAACTCAGGAGGAATAACAGGAATAACTTGTAAAATCATCCACTCAGGTTTGTTTTCAATAACATCATTAGCCTCTCTAAATGCTTCAACGACATTTAATCTTTTTAAAGCTTCATTTTTTCTTTGCACAGATGTTTCACTATGAGCCTTTCTTCTCAATTCTTTAGATAATTCAATTAAATTAATTTGTGCAAGCAAATCAATTAAAGCCTCAGCTCCCATTTTGGCAATAAATTTGTTGGGATCAGAATTATCTAAATACATGTTTTCTTTCGGGAGTCTTTCAAGAACAGAAAAATACTCATCCTCTGTTAAAAAATCCATATGTTTCACTGGTTCACCTTCCTCATTTAAACCAGCGCCTGGTTGAATAACAACATATCGCTCGTAATAAATGATCATATCTAATTTTTTTGTTGGCAAACCTAATAAATAGCCAATTTTATTTGGCAAGTTTCTAAAATACCATATATGAGCAACAGGAACTACTAATTTAATATGACCTATTCGTTCACGACGAACTTTTTTTTCAGTTACTTCAACACTACATCGATCACAAACAATACCTTTGTAACGAATTCTTTTATACTTACCACAATGGCACTCATAATCTTTTACAGGACCAAAAATACGCTCACAAAACAAGCCGTCTCTTTCAGGTTTAAAAGTTCTATAATTAATAGTCTCTGGCTTGATAACTTCACCATAAGACTCCTCTAACATTGATTCCGGTGAAGCAACACTAATAATTAATTTAGAGAAATCTGCGTTATTCTTTTTCTTTTTTTTCAAATAATTCATACTTATAGAAAATAATAAAATTAATACTAGGACATAGTTATTTTTAAACCTAGACCCTGCATTTCATGTAGTAATACTTTAAAAGATTCTGGCAAACCAGGTTCAGGCAAAGGATTTCCTTTAACAATAGACTCATAAGTCTTAGCTCTACCATAAACATCATCTGATTTGACAGTTAATATCTCTCGCAATGTGTTAGATGCACCAAAAGCTTGTAGAGCCCAAACTTCCATTTCACCGAACCTTTGACCTCCAAATTGAGCTTTACCACCCAATGGTTGTTGTGTAATTAAAGAATAAGGACCAATAGAACGAGCATGCATTTTATCATCTACCATATGACCTAACTTAAGCATATAAATAATTCCTACGGTAGCTTTTTGATCAAATTGCTTTCCAGTCCCTCCGTCATATAAATAAGTATGACCAAATTGTGGTATGCCTGCTTTTTCAGTGTAATGATTAATTTCATCCATTGTAGCACCATCAAAAATAGGTGTTGCAAAATTTAAACCTAATTTTTGGCCAGCCCAACCTAAGACGGTTTCATAAATTTGTCCCAAATTCATTCTAGAAGGTACACCTAAAGGATTGAGGACAATATCTACAGGTGTCCCATCCTCTAAAAATGGCATATCTTCATCTCTAACGATTTTCGCTACAATACCTTTATTACCATGTCTACCAGCCATTTTATCACCAACTTTTAGTTTACGTTTTTTAGCAACATAAACTTTAGCTAACTTTAAGGTTCCACTTGGCAATTCATCTCCTATAGTAATATTGAACTTTTTTCGTCGTAAAACAGAATCTAAATTAGAAACAAGATGTAAATAGTTACGCATTACTTTTTTGATTAAATCATTTACCGAACTTGTTTTAGTCCAATTATAGGACACAATATGAGTAAAGTCTTTAATCTTTGACAATGCTTTATTAGTTATTTTTTCACCTTTATTAAGCAACATCTCACCATCTTGATCGATAATTCCTTGAGAAACTTTAGACTTAATTATCTTATTTAATTTATCAATTAACAAATTCGTTAATTCAAGTTTATCCTTTTCAAATTGTTTTTCTAATAACTTAATTTCTTCTTTATCTTGTAATCTAGATTTTTTATCCTTTAGAGCTCTTTGAAATAACTTTTTATCAATTACAATACCCCTTAATGATGGTGGTGCTTTTAAAGAAGCATCTTTAACATCTCCAGCTTTATCCCCAAATATAGCACGTAACAACTTCTCCTCTGGAGATGGATCAGATTCACCTTTCGGAGTAATCTTACCAATTAAAATATCACCAGGATTAATTTCAGCGCCAACTCTAATAATTCCATTATCATCCAAATTTGAGGTAGCCTCTTCACTAACATTAGGAATGTCTGGAGTTAATTCTTCAGGACCTAATTTTGTCTCTCTGACATCTAAGCTATATTCATCAATATGTACAGAAGTAAATAAATCTTCTCTAACTACACGCTCTGAAATAACAATTGCATCTTCAAAATTATAGCCTTTCCATGGCATAAAAGCGACTTTTAAATTTTTACCTAAAGCTAATTCTCCATGATCTGTACAATATCCAGAAGTTAAAATCTTACCATTATTAACTTTGTCCCCAACAGCAACAATTGGCTTGAGATTAAAACATGTATTTTGATTCGTCTTTTTAAATGTACTTAAGGGATATTCTTTTTCTGTACCCTTAAAACTGACTAGTTGTTCTTCGTCACTCTCTTTGTAATCAATTACAATTTTATTTTTATCGACGTAACTTACAATTCCTTCGCCCTCTGATTTAATGCAAATACGAGCATCTTGAGCAACATTGTATTCTAATCCTGTTCCAACTATTGGAGCCTCATCAACAATTAATGGTACTGATTGACGCATCATATTGGAACCCATAAGAGCTCTATTTGCATCATCATGCTCAAGAAATGGAATTAAAGATGCTGAAATAGAAGCAATTTGATTGGGTGCAACATCCATGTAATGCAAATTACTAGGGTGTGCGACTGGAAAATCTCCCATTTGTCTAGCTTTAATTCTATCACTACTGAATTTACCCTTATTATTGATCTTAGAATTTGCTTGTGCAATTACTTTATCTTCCTCTTCTTCAGCAGTTAAGTATCTTACCTTGTCCATATCAACCAAACCTTTAGATACTTCTCTGTAAGGGGTTTCAATAAAACCCATTTTATTAATTTTAGCAAATACACATAAAGAAGAAATTAAACCAATATTTGGCCCCTCAGGTGTTTCAATTGGACATAATCTACCATAATGTGTATAATGAACATCTCTAACTTCAAAACCAGCACGTTCTCTGGAAAGACCTCCAGGTCCTAGAGCAGAAAGACGTCTCTTATGTGTTATTTCTGCTAAAGGATTCGTTTGATCCATGAATTGTGACAATTGATTTGTTCCGAAAAAAGTATTAATTACTGAGGATAGAGTCTTAGCATTAATTAGGTCAATCGGTGTAAAAACCTCATTATCTCTAACATTCATTCTCTCTCGAATTGTTCTAGCCATTCTTGCTAATCCAACACCAAATTGATTGTATAATTGCTCACCAACAGTCCTAACCCTTCTGTTACTTAAGTGATCAATATCATCTACATCAGACTTAGAATTAATTAATTCAATTAAATACTTTATAATTAAAATTATATCTTCACTTCTCAAAACTACATCAGTTGGATTGTCCTGAATATTTAATTTCTTATTAATTCTATATCTACCCACTTCACCTAAACTATATCTAGTCTCTGAGAAAAATAATTTATCAATAATTCCTCTTGCAGTTTCTTCATCAGGGGGTTCAGCATTTCTTAACTGTCTATAAATGTGTTCAACAGCTTCTTTTTCAGAATTAGTTGGATCTTTTCTGAAAGTATTATGGATGATTTCATAATGCGCAGACAACTCTATTCCTTTGTAAATCAAAACAGTTGAAACACCAGAGTCAATAATATCTTGGATATGTTCTTTCTCAATAATGATATCTCTATCAATTACTACTTCATTTCGTTCTATATGCACAACTTCACCTGTAGATTCATCAGAAAAATCTTCTACCCATGTTTTAAGAACTCTCGCAGCTAATTTTTTTCCAATAATTTTTTTCAAACCAGCTTTTGTAGTTTTGACTTCGTCAGCTAATCCAAAAATATCTAAAATGTCCTTATCATGTTCATAACCAATAGCCCTAAACAAAGTGGTTACAGGTAATTTTTTCTTTCTATCAATATAAGCATACATGACATTGTTAATGTCCGTAGAAAATTCAATCCAAGAGCCCTTGAAAGGAATAACACGTGCTGAGTATAGTTTTGTACCGTTAGCGTGATATGATTGTCCAAAAAACACCCCTGGAGATCTATGTAGTTGTGAAACACATACTCTTTGAGCACCATTAATAATAAAATTTCCAGTAGATGTCATATATGGGATATTACCCAAGTATACATCTTGAACAATTTCTTCAAAGTCTTCATGTTCAGGATCAGTACAATACAATTTCAACCTAGCTTTTAAAGGAACACTATACGTGAGCCCCATACTAACACATTCCTGAACTGAATAACGAGGTTGGTCAATAAAGTAATCGATAAATTCTAATACAAATTGGTTTCTAGTATCTGTAATTGGAAAGTTTTCGTTAAAAACTTTAAATAAACCTTCTTGGTTTCTATTTTCAGAATCAGTGTCAAGTTGAAAAAAGTCTTGAAAGGATTGTATCTGAATGTCAAGAAAATCTGGATAATCTACATTACCACTAAAAGCACCGAAGTGAATTCTATTTTTATTTGTCAAAGCAATTAAATTTAAATTAGTTAATAAATTAACAAAACGTCCTTAAGGAATATATGCTTATTAAATAATAAGACTTATTAATTATATTACTTAAGTTCAACCTCAGCTCCTGCGCCTTCTAGTTGATCTTTCATAGCATTTGCCTCATCCTGAGTAACACCTTCTTTTAATGTTGCGGGTGCGCCATCAACTAAATCTTTAGCATCTTTCAAGCCTTTACCTGTTAATTCTTTAACTAATTTAACTACTGCTAGTTTAGAACCTCCTGCAGATTTTAAAATCACATCAAATTCTGTTTTTTCTTCACCTCCTCCAGCATCACCTCCTCCGGTACCTGGAGCTGCAACTGCAACTGCTGCTGCTGCTGGCTCTATTCCATATTCA
Source organism: Flavobacteriales bacterium (assembly GCA_002701365.1). Classification (GTDB taxonomy): domain Bacteria; phylum Bacteroidota; class Bacteroidia; order Flavobacteriales; family TMED113; genus SP256. Next base: position 4,143 of record NZUK01000023.1, on the reverse strand, counting down.
TCTTTTAAAATCGTTGTTAGTTCACTAACCTCTTTTACAGTAAGATTGACTAATTTTTCTGCAAAATCTTTTAAATCGGCCATAATTATTTATTTTTTATTTGTTTGTTTATAATTCTTGTTATACTTATTTAATCATTCTTCAGATGTTGATGTATTTTTATCAACACTATCATCTTTGTTATCCAAATCAGAAGTATTTACTACATCTTCATTGGTTTTTTTTAATTCTACTGGATTATTTTCTAATGAGGTTAAAATACCTGATATATTTTGCTTAGCAGAACCTAAAGAAGATATTAAATTCTTAATTGGAGATTGTAATAAAGTAATCACGTCTCCTATCAATTCTTCTTTTGATTTTAAAGCACTTAATACATCTAATTGATCATGACCTAAATAAATAGATTCTTCTACATGACCTCCTTTTAAAATAATTTTTTTGTAAGACTCACTAAATTTCTCTTTTTCTAAAAAGTTTTTTATGACTTTTGCAGGTGCATTTGACACCTGTGACATCATCAATGTTGTATTTCCTTTAAGCAAATCATTAAACTCTGAAAAATCTTTATCACATGCATCCATAGCTTTTCTTAACAGAGTGTTTTTAACAACAGATAGAACAACACCTTTATCAAAACACATTCTTCTCAGTTTACTTATTTGTTGAGCATCTAAACCAGAAACTTCGGTAAAATAAATATTCTTATTCTCTGTTAAAGAATTTTTTAAATGATCTACTATTTTTATTTTATTTTCTTTATTCACTTTTATTAGTCTAATTTGTAATTTGTCGGCAATCTATATTAACTCCAGGACTCATTGTGCTAGACATAGATATTGTTTTAACATACGTACCCTTTGTAGAGCTTGGTTTTAATTTAATTATTGTACTCAACAATTCTTGAGCATTCTCTGCAATTTGATTTTCAGTAAATGAAACCTTACCGATTCCAGCGTGTATAATACCAAACTTATCAACTTTAAAGTCAATTTTACCAGACTTCACATCCTGTACTGCTTTACCTACGTCAAAAGTTACTGTTCCGGTCTTTGGGTTAGGCATTAATCCTCTAGGGCCTAAGACTTTACCTAAAGGTCCTATTTTTGCCATACAATCAGGAGTAGTAATCATGACATCAAAATCAACCCAACCACCTTTAATTTTTTCAATTATATCTTCAAAACCAACTAAGTCAGCCCCAGCATTTTTAGCTTCATCTTCCTTGTTCGCTTGGCAAATAACCAAAATTTTAATTTCTTTTCCTGTACCATGTGGTAAAGACACAACACCTCTTACCATCTCATTGGATTGTTTTGGATCTACACCCAGCTTTATAGACATATCAACAGTAGCATCAAAATTAACATTAGTAATTTTTTTCACTATGCCAGCTGCCTCATTTATAGTGAATAACTTTTCACTATCAAACATTGATAAAGCTTTTTTTCTATTTTTTGCTATAGCCATATTATTCTGATTTAGGAAATTGTCCAGTTATCGTTATACCCATACTTCTTGCTGTACCAGCTACCATTTTCATAGCCGATTCAATAGTAAATGCATTTAAATCTTTCATTTTATCCTCTGCAATATTTTTAACTTGATCCCATGTTACTTTCGCCACTTTAACTCTATTTGACTCAGAAGAACCTTTTTTGATCTTAGCTAATTCTAAGAGTTGTACCGCCGCAGGAGAGGTTTTAATAACAAAATCAAATGATTTGTCTTTATAGACAGTTATTTCTGTTGGTAATACTTTTCCTTGTTTATCTTGAGTTCTAGCATTAAACTGCTTACAAAACTCCATGATATTGACACCTTTTGCACCTAATGCTGGCCCAACTGGCGGTGAGGGGTTCGCACTTCCTCCTTTAACCTGTAACTTTATTTTACTATCAAACTCTTTTGCCATTTATTTTAAATTTAAATTTTATCTACTTGCATGTAACTTAGTTCTAGTGGTGTTTTTCTTCCAAAAATTTTCACCATAACTTGCAATTTTCTTTTTTCTTCGTTAATTTCTTCTATTACAGCATTAAAACCGTTAAAGGGACCATCAATAACTTTAATAGACTCTCCAACTACATAAGGAATATTAATATCGCCATCATCTAATGCTAATTCATCAACTCTACCTAAAATTCGATTAACTTCTGCTTTTCGCAAAGGCAAAGGCTGACCTCCCCTAGTTGCGCCTAAAAACGTAATAACACCTGTTAAGTTTCTAATTAAGTGTATTAACTCAGCAAATAATTTTGCTTCTAACAAGATGTAACCTGGAAAAAAATTACGCTCCTTATTAACTTTTTTACCATTTTTAATCTGATAGACCTTTTCTGTTGGAATCAAAATCTGAGAAACGAATCGGTTCATTTTATTCAACTCAAGTTCACGTTGAATATACTTTTTCACCTTTTCTTCTTTACCAGAAATAGTTTTCACTACATACCATTTCATTTCACTTGTCTCAGTCATACTAATTGTTTAAAAAATACTATAAAACCAACCTAAAACATTATTAAAGAATTGATCCATAAGATAAATAATTAAAGCAATAATAATAGAGGCAATTGCTACAACTATGGCATCATTTTGTAATTGATCCCATGTTGGCCATTGAACTCTTTTAAACTCTGCTATTATATCTTTGATGTACTGCTTCATAAATTTAATTTACACTTAATGCTAATAAAAAGCACGGGTAGAGAGATTCGAACTCCCATCAACGGTTTTGGAGACCGCTATGCTACCATTACACCATACCCGTAGATAGCCACATCGCCTCCGACAGATGATCGGATGTCTTGCTACTCTATAATTTCTGTTACTTGACCAGCACCAACAGTTCTTCCTCCTTCTCTAATTGCAAACCGAACACCTTTATCTAAAGCAACTGTATTTATTAACTCAACTGTAATAGTTAAGTTATCCCCAGGCATAACCATTTCTGTGCCATCTGGAAGCGAAATCTCGCCAGTTACATCAAGAGTCCTAATATAGAACTGTGGACGATATTTATTGTGAAATGGCGTATGTCTACCACCTTCTTCTTTCTTTAAAACATAAATTTCTGCTTTAAACTTTTTATGAGGAGTAATAGATCCAGGCTTACAAATAACCATACCTCTTTTTATATCAGTCTTTTCAATACCTCTTAATAAAATCCCAGCATTATCTCCCGCTTCTCCTCTGTCTAATATTTTTCTAAACATTTCAATACCTGTAATAGTAGACTTTAATTTTTCCGCTCCCATACCAATAATATCAACTTCATCACCAGTGTTGGCTATACCAGATTCTATACGACCTGTTGCAACTGTACCTCTACCAGTAATTGAAAAAACATCCTCAACTGGCATAAGTAAAGGTTTCTCTACATCTCTCTTAGGAACTTCAATCCAACTATCAACTGTAGCCATTAGCTCCATAATCTTGTCTTCCCATTGAGCTTCTCCATTTAAACCACCTAATGCAGATCCTGTAGTTATAGGTGTATTGTCACCATCAAATTCATAAAATGATAATAATTCTCGTATTTCCATTTCAACTAATTCTAATAATTCAGCATCATCAACCATATCTGCTTTATTCATAAAAACAACCATTCTTGGAACGTTAACCTGTCGAGCTAGTAAGATATGCTCTCTAGTTTGTGGCATAGGTCCATCTGTAGCAGCACATACTAAAATCGCACCATCCATTTGAGCAGCACCAGTAACCATGTTTTTAACGTAGTCAGCGTGACCAGGACAATCAACGTGTGCATAATGTCTATTTTCAGTTTCATATTCAACGTGAGAAGTATTTATAGTGATACCACGTTCTTTTTCTTCTGGAGCATTATCAATCGCATCAAATGCTTTAACTTCAGATAACCCTTTTTTTGATAAAACTGTTGTGATCGCAGCTGTTAAAGTTGTTTTACCATGATCTACGTGACCAATAGTACCAATATTAAGATGCGGTTTATTTCTTTCAAAATTTTCTTTTGCCATGACTTTATTATTTTAAATTTTATACTATTTATTTTTTAAATTATTTTTTAAAATGTTTCAATACTGAGCGGAAGACGAGACTCGAACCCGCGACCCTCAGCTTGGAAGGCTGATGCTCTACCAACTGAGCTACTCCCGCTTATTA
>NZUK01000022.1 GCA_002701365.1 Flavobacteriales bacterium | reverse complement strand
TTTTAAAAATATAACAAATTATAAACAATATTATATAAATTTCTCACGTAACAGCTTCATGTCTGAACTAACCTTTGCATCAATAACTTTAGCATAGATTTGTGTTGTCCTTAAATTATTGTGTCCTAGCATCTTTGAGACCGTTTCTATGGGCATTCCATTAGTTAGTGTGATAGTTGTTGCAAAAGTATGTCTAGCGCTATGAAAGGTTAATTTTTTATTAATTCCACAAATTGTCGCAATTTCTTTTAAATGTCTATTTATTTTTTGGTTTGATATCACAGGAAAGATTAAATCGTTGTCGTGTGAGTTTTTATATTCTAAAATAATTTCTTCAGCTTTTGGTAAAAGTGGAATATTGGATGGAATATTAGTTTTTTCACGATTAATAAAAATCCACATAAAACCATCGTTACCTCTCCTTATATTTTTCCTTGATAATTTCTTAATATCTACATATGATAATCCAGTGTAACAAGAACATAGAAAAATGTCTCTAATTTTACTTAAAGATTTTCTTAAAGTTATATCTGTTAAGGACTGTAATTCATCATTAGATAAAAAAACACGATTAGATCGTTTAAAATTTATAGAAAAACCATCGAAAGGATTATGGTTAATATATCGTTGTTTTATGCAAATATTTATGATTTTTTTTAATCGTTGCATATGCTTCATCATACCATTGTGATTACATGGTGTTTTTTCTAAAATATATTGTGAAAAATTTTGTATAAAATCGTAATTAATTTTGTCAAGACTTAAATCGTTTTCATAGTAATTTTCTTTAATAAAAGTTACCATCCTTTTTAAGGTCGTTTTGTAATTTTTTAATGAGCCAAAACTAAAGGCTTTTCCAACTAATTTTTCCATGTTATTATTATGCTTTTTAAACACGTTAATTATTGAGTTCATTATTAAGGATTTATTTTTATAATAAATAACAATACTCTTACCTGTTAAATGCACATTTGTTTTTGATAATTCATGGTATTTTCGAAGGATACTTATTCTAATGTTTTCTAGCTGTAAATTAAGCTCCCTTTTTCTTGGTCCAATAACACGTGTGTTGTTACCATCCCATTCACTAGGAAAAACATCTATTTTAATATTGAAGACACAACGTGTGTTATTATAACGTAAACAACAGTAAATTGGCACCATACCATTTTTTTTGGCTAGTGCCTTACGTAATTGGAAGGAAATTAATGGTTCTTTTTTCATAATCAATTTTGTTAATATAGTTTAAAATCTTTTGTTATAACAAATTGATTTTCAGCGATTTATATTTAAATACAAATAGTTTTATACTCAGGTATAAATCGACTTGAGGTAGCAAAAATTTAAAAAAAAATTAAAATATTTTTTGCGCCGTTTTTTGCGCCGTTTTAATCTTTTTGTGCAAACACATCAGATATAGACATGTGACTTTTATTTTTTAAAATAAAAAGTCAAAAAAGTTTTGAAAATTGCAGTTATCAGATTACAAACTTGAAAAAAGTCCCTGATTTTTGAAAAGTTTGTCGGGGTAGCAGGATTCGAACCTGCGACCTCGTCGTCCCAAACGACGCGCGATAACCGGACTACGCTATACCCCGATAGACTCAGCGGAGAGAGAGGGATTCGAACCCTCGATACCGTTACCAGTATAACACCTTAGCAGGGTGCCGCTTTCAGCCACTCAGCCACCTCTCCGAAAAGAAGGAAAGCAAATATAGACATATATTGCTAGACTATGAAATTAAATAATTAAATTGCTAAAAAAAATATAAAAAAAATGAAAGAAGTAGTTATCGTATCTTATGCAAGAACTCCAATAGGTAGTTTTGGTGGAGCGCTATCAAGTGTTAGCGCAACTCAATTAGGCTCTATTGCAATTAAAGGAGCTATAGATAAAATCAATATTAATACCGATCAAATTGATGAAGTCTATATGGGCAATGTTATTTCATCTGGACTAGGGCAAGCTCCAGCAAAACAAGCTGCTATAAATGCTGGAATTAGCCAAAACACCCCTTGTACTACTATTAATAAAGTATGTTCTTCAGGAATGAAAGCTATAATGATTGCAGCACAATCCATTACTATTGGTGATAATGATATTGTCGTTGCTGGTGGCATGGAAAACATGTCTTCAATTCCATTTTATTTAAATGATATAAGAAATGGTAAAAAACTTGGTCATTCTAAAATACAAGATGGCCTACTTGTTGACGGACTAACAGATGTCTATGACAATGTTCACATGGGTGTTTGTGCCGAAATATGCGCAGATGAGATGAATATTAGCAGAGAAGATCAAGACGATTTTGCATTAAAATCTTATGAAAAAAGTGCAAAAGCTTGGAAAAACGGCTTCTTTAAAAATGAGGTTGTAGAGGTTAAAATTGAAACCAGAAAAGGTGATAAGATTATAAATGAAGATGAAGAATTTAACAATATTAATATTGATAAATTTAAAAAATTAAGAGCTGTTTTTAAAAAAGAAGGAACCGTTACCGCTGGTAATGCATCTACAATTAATGATGGAGCTGCATGTATTATTCTTATGAGTAAAGAAAAAGCCGAAGAGCTAGCTATCAAACCTATTGCAAAAATCATATCCTATGCAGATGCTTCTCAGGAACCAAAGTGGTTTACTACCACGCCAACAAAAGCTCTTGAAAATGTAATTAAAAAAGCAAAATTAGAAAAGAATGATATTGATTACTGGGAACTTAATGAAGCATTTTCTGTAGTAGGGATAGCTAATATTAAAAAATTAAACATCAATCCTGAGAAAGTTAACGTTAATGGTGGGGCTGTTTCACTTGGACACCCTCTTGGTTGCTCTGGAGCTCGTATATTAGTAACGCTAATAAATACTTTAGAAAGTAGAAATGCTAAAATTGGTGCTGCAGGGATTTGCAATGGTGGCGGTGGTGCCTCAGCGATGATAATAGAAAACCTATGTTAAATGGAATCTGTGTACTACCTGTTATTCCTATGAGAGAAACACAGTCAGATAAATCAGAAATGATAAATCAGATATTATTTGGCGAAACCTTTGTAGTGCTTGAAAAAAAACACAAATGGAGTTACATTAAACTATCTCACGACAACTATCAAGGATGGATTGATAACAAACAGTTTAAATTTATAAAAAATACAGATCATAAATCTATTGTTTCTACAAAAAAACAAGCTAGCATAAAAATTAATTCCATTAGACAAAATCTGCCACTAGGAGGCTTAATACCTTTAGACGAGCACCTAAGACAAGAAATTAATATTGCTGAAAACTTACGCTTTCATGATGTGTCTCATGAGAAATGGTTTCCAATATTAGCAAAAAAATATCTTAACTCCCCATACATGTGGGGAGGAAGAACACCTAATGGCATTGATTGCTCAGGTTACACACAAATGGTCTATAGGTTCTTTAATATTAAACTACCAAGAGACTCTAAGCAACAATCTCAACTAGGTAAAAAACTGAATAATAATTTAGACGCTCAATTAGGGGACTTGGCTTTTTTTGGCAAAAAAAAATCAATTAACCATGTTGGTATTATTCTAAAAAGAAATAAAATAATACATGCATCTGGTAAAGTAAGGATAGACCTCCTAGATACAAAAGGAATATTTAATACAGAAACAAATACCTATTCACATCAATTAAGATTTATTAAAAGATTCAATATCTTTAATTAATAACAAGTCTTTTATAAATACTTTTTGTATCTATCTGTAGATTTAACAAATAGACAGAACTTGGCAAATAACTGAGATCTAAAATAGCCGTTCTATTTAATTCAACATCTTTACTAAATACAATTGCTCCACTTAAATCTCTGATTTCAATTTTAGCTAAATGAGATAGTGAAGAATCTAAATTAATTGTAATGACCCCATTTGATGGATTTGGAAAAACTAATAATGAAGATTCTGAAATTTCCTCTAGAAACAAGTAGCCAGAGATAGTGTCATCGTCTTCATTACTAATACCATCTCCATCTATGTCATCATCTAAATCATCTGGTATTCCATCACCATCAACATCTTCATCTTCGCTATTCACTATTCCGTCACCATCAACATCTTCATCAACATCGTTAAGAATTCCATCATTATCTATATCATCAATGACAGGTGATTGAAAAAATATAGTATCCGAATTCCAAGAACATCCAAATTCATCAGAGGCAATTAACCAATAATAACCATCAGATCCAACATCTATTGTAGGTCCAGATCCATAATCTAAACCATTAAAAAACCAATCTATATCATAATCTGTATCAGTAGTTAACAAGGTGAAGTCTGAAACAAAAATAGAAGGTGTAAATTCTACATCACATTTAACAACATCTATTGGCAAGGAAGAAGACACACAACCATATTCAGTTGTGATTTCAACATAATAAGATCCAGATTCTTCAACAAGATATGTAGAATCATTAGCCCCATCTATTATTTGATTATTAAAAAACCATTGATATGATATAACATCTTCATAGTCTATATAAACAACATATAAGTCCTCATTAAGTAATGTTAATAAATCTGGCTGTTCAAAAACTGTGACAGTTTCTGAATCATTAAAAGATTGTACATTAATTACTTCTGAGCTAATAGAATAGGTCCCACTTGAACAATCAGAGCTAAAGCTATGTTCACCATCTTCAAGGTTTAATGTAAATGTTCCTAATAAATCATCATCAGAAAACTGAACACCAAAATCTAATTGATCCCAATTCTCAGTATCCCAAACAGAGACTGAATAAGGTGGATTATTTAATGTAAAATCAATATTAGACCAAGAGGCTGTAGTTCCAGTAATATATTCATTAGAACCAATCCCTCCAGTTTGATAAACTAAGTTTCCATTGGAATCATAAATTTTAATTAATAAATCAGGGTCTGATGTACACGTTTCGCCAATAAATGGTATGTCCACACATAATTCTTCAACATCACCTCCCCAACAATCAGAATTAGTGTAATTAATATTAAAATCATCAAGTGTAGCAATATTAGAAGTTAAATTGGTAGTTAAGGTGATGTTATAATCTCCTGCTTGGTCATATAATTGAGCAGGTGGGTATTGTTGATTACTACTAAAGCCATTACCAAAGTCCCAGATGTATTCAACATCATATTCATCACTAGAAATCAACGCTTCAAACTCAACATTTAAATCCTCACACCCACTAGAGGGTGAATATGTAAAACTATTATTTCCACCTGAGCCTGGGTTTACAGTAATATATAAATCAAACTCTGTAGGATATGCTAATTCAAATCCAACAGAGGGAACTGTTACACCAGCAACTACATAGACAGTGACTACATAATCACCAGCTGCAAGAGGCACACCACTAACATTAGCACAACCATATTCGTTTTCAGACGGGTAAAAGACCATTGATGGGTTTGATAATTCTACAGACAAACCAATAGGCATACCACTAATTTGAGTAACAACCAGTTGATCTAGAACCACATCAAATCCTTCAGCCTGAAACTCAATAGGCATCCAAAATGTTAAATCTGTGTCATAATACTCACCAACTGTAGCGTCAGGTAATTGTTGCGGGCAAATATTAGGAAAAGCTGGAGAAATAGTACAACTTTCATCATAAGTACACTGAGAAAATATCTGTGTAGTTATCAATAAAATACTTAAAATTAAAATTCTTTTCATGATTTAATTATTTTAAAACAATTATAGGGATTTTTTGTGCATGCATAGTATTATTAACATAAAGATAATATATGCCTGCAGATAAATTATCAATAATAAATGATTTTTCTTGATTGATAATCTTATTGTTTAACCATATTTTTTTTCCAAAACTATCATACAAGCAAATTGTTAACTTAAATAAAGAATTATTTTCAACACTAACAATTGTAGATCCTAAAAATGGGTTCGGTGAGCATGATATAAAAAATGAAGAGTGATTATCTAATGATGTTGTTTGAAACATCTCATAATCATAATAAACAGTATTAGATATACATGTGCCATCTTCATATTCAAAACCAACAGTCACAGAGTATAATCCAGAAACAGTTGGATATATTTGGTAACCATCTTCGATTAAAATATTTCCATTTAATGTCCATTCGTAGGAGTCATAACCAGAAACCGTATTTAACCATCCACCTGACTCCCAAATATCAATAATAAACTCATTCGCCATAGCAATAGAAAACGAAATAGCAGAAGAATAGCCTTGTGAATCTAAAATATCCACAAAATAATCTCCTGATTCTAAATTAAACTCTAAAAGAGTATTTAAACTTGTTTCATCAGAATAAATTAACTCTCCATTATTTGAGTAAAGTTCATAAAAATACGGAGCACCGCCACCACTAATAATTTCGAACGAAAACTCCCCATATATATCATCAATACAAACTGGATTTAAAACACTAAAATTAGTACTAATAGATGGTATACATGACAAACAATCATTTAAAGTAGCTTGAGGATCATAATTAGAGGCATTGGGGTCCATACAGCCATATTTAAGAAGGTTATTACATGAACCATCATCATATGTGGGCATTGTATCAGGTAACATTAATTCTGTACAGCCATAGCTATATGAAAAATCACATACTTGACTTTCCAACTGATTTAAAACTGTTGAGTTAAAATTAAATAACTCTTCATTATTATATTCTTGAATTTCATAATACTCAATATAGCAAGGATCCGTGCAACCATAAATATATTGACAAGGATTTACAGAACTTTCAAGACCAGGACTTGGATTACCATTTGAATCTAATGCAATCTGAGTATTTACATTTACATTATTCCCTGACAAGTTAAATTCTAGTATTTCATCATATTGATTAATAGCAAAAGGACCACCTGTTTCACTTATGTTGATATCAGCTAATTGATAATAAGTTGTGTTATCAGTAACATATGGGTTAGACTCTCCATCAAAATCAAAATCATTATAATTTTCAGCATCTTCATCAAGACAGCCATAAACAATTGGGTAACATGTATTTACATAACCTACAGTATCACCATCTACAATATTCCAAACAGGCAAGAAAAACAATGTACTTCCTTGAGATGATAAAGTAAAGACATACTCTTCCATAGTTGCATTTGGATTAAAATTATATGATTCTGGGTCTATACAACCTAAATACTTACAACAATCATCATAACCATCAGGCTCAGCAACAAATGTTTGATTATTAAAAAAATCTATATCTGAACAATAAGAAAAAACTTCATTGTTTTCGACATCTGATGCAGGTAAATAATTCATAGAAGAAGGATCTTCGCAAACATAATACAAACATGATCCATCATCTATATTAGCATTAGGATCATAATTATATGCGATCAATCCATCGCCATCTTCAGTGTCTCCACCATCAGTGCAACCTAAATACACACAAGGGGTATCAGAATCAGTATCAGAACTATTAAGGTATTGAAAAAACAAACTTGAGTCATCGCCATCAGGATCTATATCTAGATTGTTTTGGATACCATCGCCATCAGTATCATTGTTGCTAAACAAACTTATTACATTAGCCCATACAGGTAAATCAGATTCAAGAACTTCATATGTGCCATCTAGAGTAAAAAATAAATTAAGATTAATACTACCTTGAGTATAATTTTCTTCTTCAGGTAAATTCATATAAAAAGAACCATCTAAGTCATGAAAGTTATCAGCATTTTCATCATCACAACCATAATATAAACAGCAGTTTGAATCCTCTTCAATGAATTCAAATTGTTGATCATTAAATGTAATTGAAAAAGGCATATTAGACGGTTGTTCATTAAAATCAACAGAAAAACCATAAGAATTTGCTAAAGACAATATATCCTCACCATTACAGTTATATCCATAATTCATAGCATCTTGATCTTGACAAGCAGGAAAATAATGACAATAATTAACGCCTACTAAAATATTAGCACTTGGATTATAGTTTGCAGCTGGAACACCTGGAAAAGGACTTTGATAATACACAGATAGTCCAGTCACTTCATCAATATATAAAAAACTATCATCACATTCATCTAAATCACCATCTCCATCAATATCAAAACATGATCCGTCATCAGTACAGCCTGGATTAGGATAAAAGCAACAGTCATATAATCCATCAGCACCAGATTCTAATGTATAATTATTAATAACATCATCGTTACAAAATGTCACATTATCACCAGAAAAATAATTGCTTGCTACTGGATCGTTACAAAAAACACAAGACCCATCATCGTTAGTAGCATCAATATTATAATTGCTTGCTAAATCATTTGTGCATCCAAATACAATATAATTACAAGACCCATCATCTTCAGTAGCTGTTAAGCTGAAATTTTCTGCCTGAGGATCAATACAACCAAGAATTTCTAATGCATCACATACACCATCTTGATCGGAATCAAGTAAACATTCACCAAGGCAATCGTAAAAATCATTGGGATATTCACATAATTCATCATCAAACTCTACACAAGATTCACAATAATTACAAGCATTAACATCTGAACATCCAGAAGAGTAAAAAATCAATTGTAAAGCTTGTCCAAATCCATTAGATACAAAATTATCAGAAAATGGAGGTGATGTATTCATAATTGTAGTTGAAGATTGGTATGATTGTCCATCTACTTGAATAAACCAATTAATAGTTTCTTCCGGAGAAAAACCATTATCTGATCCAGCTTCACTTGCCCATAAAGCAATTGCTAATTGATCTCCAGTCCATTCTTGATATCCTGCGCATATAAAGTTGTTATTATTATTGATAAAAAAGGCACCAAGTAAAGATCCTATGGGAGGCTCTAAACCATCAAGAAAAACTACATCAGAGCTAACTTGAATAGTCATGTTGGAATCTGTTATATCAAAATCCCATTCTTGAGACAAAAGAATGTTAAAATTAAATACAAAAATTATACATAAAATATTCCTCATAATCATTTTGTCAACTCTATAACAATATTAATATTTTCAGTACTTGTAGTTAACTTAATATAGTACAATCCTTGGCTCAAATGATTCATAGAAAATGGCAAAGTATTTGTCCCATTGTAACAATAAAATGTTTTCTCTGAATTTACCAACTCACCAATAGAGTTATATATATTAACTTTAACATCAGAATCATCATTTAAATAAAACTCTAAATTAAATTCTCCTGAAGAAGGATTTGGGTAACAATATACATTTTCAATACTCACATCGTACTTACTTGATATCTCAATATTTGATGCAATATTAATGCCATTTTCACTATAATAATTGGCCCCCTCTTGCCACTCAAATTTTACATCATATAATTTATTTGAAGATTGTTGCCAAAGTTCAAACGAAAATTCTTCACCATTATACATTCCATCTTTTAAATCTGATGAAATATCATCACCCCAAACTACAATAACATTATTATCATTATTTAAAACGGAAACACCAACTATATTTTCTTGAGTATCATAGACGGCAATTTCGTCACCATATTGAAGATCAAAATCAATCCATAAATCAAATGGAATACCAATTACCATATTAGAGTTTGTTGCCTCATAATCAGAATAGTAAACAGGCTGATTAAAACCAATTCTTCCAGCAGTAGTACTACCATCTATAGCATTAACATAGTCACTATTAGATGGGTAAGTAAAACTTTCATCACTCAATACCTTAAGAACATATCCCTCTCCTGCTTCCATTTGATTAATAGTATTAATACCTAATTCAGGCCAATATAAGTTACCAGAGTCATCTTTTAATAATTTAATACTATTTTCAACTTCTGAAAACACCGTTTCAGGATCTAATGGAAAATATCTAGGATAAGACATGTAATTCCACCCTGACAGCTCAAATAGAACATCTTCTGGCTGAGTAAAATCACCGTAAATAACAAGTTCATTGGAAGCATAAGTTTTAATCGCGTAAGCATCCTCTGTGTTAAAATTATCTAACGTATATACAGGAATTTGCGGCCAGTATACTAAACCATTAGCATCCTTAATAATTATCAGTTCATTTATCACTGGGCTAACAATTGATTCTAAATTTTCATCAGTAGAAATATAAGTGGAAATCATATCCCAATCAGAATAAGAACTTTCATTAAGCGGTATAATCTGATGGCTAGCAAAGACTGAGCCTAAAAGACCACTTTCACCTCCAGCATTAAAAAATCTCTCATCAGGATATGAGTCATCATAAACCCCAAATCCACTTATAGTAGTTTCTGTAGCACTATCCCATAATTTCCAATCAAATTGATCATCTTGATCAAAACCATCATTAACGCCATCATTACCATAAGCTACAAGCTGCATGGTTCCATCAATCAACATAACATATCCTCCACAAGATGCCGAACCATCCTCATTATCAAAAAATACACCTATATAATCACCCAAGACTAAATCAATTTGGTCTAATAACATAATAGCATCTGTAGGAATATCAATTGTGTGTGTAATATCTGTAATAGACACATCCCAACCTTCAGGAACTAAATAATCAACAATTAATGAGCCTTCAATTACACATCCATTTGAATCAGTAATAGTTACAAAATATTCACCACCACAAATTTCTAATAATTCAGATGTGTTTTCACCATTTGACCATAAATAAGTATACGGAGCAGTACCACCATCAATAAAAACAGAAGCTGATCCAGAATTACAGTTGGAATATTCACCAGCTGTTGAATCAAAAGTTAATGATAATTCTTCAGGCTCTAGAATTGAAAATTCAGAAACATCAAGACAACCATTAGAATCAAAGACTGTAATAACATAATCACCAGCCGATAAATTATCTAAATCATCTACAAATACTGATTCTGAGATAAAACAATTATTTACAGACTCCAAACTATAATTTGCACCTTGTGATAAATCATAAGGAGTGTCATCAGGACCTTCTTCAAAATCGAAATAATTTAATAATTCAATCTCATCTCCTATAGGTGGACAATTCATGAATTCATCAATTTGATTTATATCTAAACTATTACCCCATATAGCTACATTATCAATTAGTCCAGTAAAACCGTCATATCCAATAGCAGTTTCTCCACTAACACTACTAACACCAGATGAAGCCTCATCAACTAAAACACCATCAATATATAATTTAACAGAATTTCCATTTTTTGTTGCCGCGATATTAATTGGATTTGACAAATCTAATGAACTTACAGGATAACTTAACACAGTCCAGCCTCCAGAATAAAGTCTAAAAGAAATGGATGGTACATTAAAGTCATTTGTTGGATTAGAGCAACCACAATTTTCACTATAAGTAAACGTAACATGTGGACCATTTGATTGAAATAGAACACCATATGTTTCTAATAACGCATCTAATTGAATTGTAAATTCATCACCATTAAAATCATTTACATTAGTAAGAATTAATTCGTCATCGCCATTAAAACTCATTGAATAATTATTTTCTTGCAGGCTTTCTGATTGAACTTGAATTTCATAATCATATTCACCAGATCCACCAATAATATCAATTAATGCAGATCCATTTGAATCTCCATTACATAATACATTTTCAGTATTAACAATTACATCCAAAGGTTCTGGCTCTACAATATCAAAATCAAGTGACACAGAACAACCATTTGCATCCGTTACAATAGTAGTGTATGAAGCTGCTGATAATGCAGACAAATCATCTATGTCATATGGAGCAGTACCACCGGTAACTGTCAATTCTGCTGAGCCTAAATCACCATTACATAATGCATCTGTTGCTGAAACAGTAGCCTCTAATAATGCTGGCTCTAAAATATCAAAATCAAGTGACACAGAACAACCATTTGCATCCGTTGCAATAGTAGTGTATGAACCTGCTGATAATGCAGACAAATCATCTATATCATATGGCGCAGTACCACCAGTAACTGTCAATTCTGCTGAGCCTA
>NZUK01000021.1 GCA_002701365.1 Flavobacteriales bacterium | reverse complement strand
GTAGGTGATAATGGCTATGTAGTTAATTTAAACTGGGAAATTCCTGTTGGGAACAATTACATACTTACAACGGACACTGATATGAATAACCAAAATTTTGGAGATAATAATCCATTATTAAAAAGAACAACAGATGGACTTCCAAATTTTCCATATAATTTAGATGGTATAGTTGAAATAAATGAAGGCTACTATGATAGCGGTGACAGTCCTGGTTTCTCTACAGACTACTATTACTATTTCTATAATTGGGAAATTAATAATGATTGGAATATTGGTGGGACATCTTGCTACAGCGAGCCAACTGAAATTGAAATTTTTGTAGAAGATCCAGATGAAACAATGACTCAACAAATATCTATACCTCAAGGTTGGTTTATATTTTCAACTTATATTGATCCTGAAGATTCAAATATATCTAGTGTTGTATCTAATAATGTAGATAATATTGAGCTTATAAAAAATTATTTAGGTGATGTTTATTGGCCACTTTTTGGAATAAATACCATAGGCAATATTACACCTGGCCAGGGGTATTACATTAAATCCAGTCAAAACCATTTACTAGATATTGAAGGACAACAAATTAATTCTAATTATCCAATAGAGCTACCTGATGGTTGGTCAATTATTGGATATTTACATGCAGATCCTTCAAGTTCCATTGATATGATGGCACCAATTGTTGACAATATGGTTATAATGAAAGATTATATGGGAAATGTATATTGGCCTTCAGTAGGAGTAAATACTATAGGAAATATTAATCCTGGGTATGGGTACAATATTAGAGTTACGTCATCTGCTACATTTAGCTATCCTGAAATGAATAGCGGTAGATTAATGTTTGATGAAAATACATCTGTTTCTTCTAATTATGATTCACCAAGAATTACAGGAAATAATATGACATTAGGTATTCCTAGTGAAATATGGCAAAAAGAGCCAGTTTTAGGCGATGAGATTATTGTTTGTGACCAAAATGGCATGATTGCAGGGATCGGTCCTTACAGGCCTGAATTTAGCATTGTTACGATATGGGGAGATGATGAGTTAACAAATAACAAAGATGGACTGTACAATGGTGAGGATTTTATATTAAAACTATGGAGAGGCAGTCAAAATATAGAAGAAACTATTAAAGTAATCAGATGGGGAGAGGGTAGTGGAGCATATCAAACCAATGGCATAAGTATTGCCGCTGACATAACTAATGAGAATGTGTCAACAAAAAAACTTATTTATATTACTGATATATTAGGCAGAGAAATTGATAATAAATCTAAAAATGTAAAACTATTCATTTATGATGATGGTAGTGTTGAAAAAGAGTACTTAATTGAATAAATATTTAAATACTTTATGGTTAAAAAAATTAACTCAATTATTCTTCCATTATTAATTTGTTTTTTACCATTAATAGTTTCATTTAAAACTGCAGATCCTGTTTTAACTATTAGATTTTTATTTTTATCAATCACGCTAATAATTGTTTGTGTCTTAAAAATAGTTCTTAAAGCAAGATATAATAAACATATTTTTAATAATAATATTATTCTGTTATATCTAGGTTTTCTTACAATATATAGCGTTTCTTTAATTTATAATGGATATACATCACAATCTATATATGAGATACTTAAACTATTAATATTTATTATTTTATTAATATATCTAGTGCAGAATATAATTCAATATGGGTATAAATATTTGCTACGTTCAATTACTATCTTTTCACTCCTTACATCTTTTTTATATTTCTTCCAATTGTCTTTAAGTGATAACTTAGGCATGGGCTTTGATATGATTGCTTCAACAATGGGCCATAAAAATTTATTAGCATCAGTTCTGTTTCTTTCACTACCATTTATTATTTACAATGCTTTTTATGGTAAAAAAATATGGAAATACTTAGCTGTAATTTCAATTATTTTAACTCTTATAATTTTCAGACTTATTCAAAGCCGAGCAATTATTTTATCCTTAATTCTATTTATCACTTCACTAATATTTAATTATAGGAATACTATATTCTCTTTTAAGAAAATTAAGTGGATAATTAGCGTATTACTAATTTGCATTATTGGAATTCTTTTTATCCCAAACCCTGATAATAGAACTGATACTCTAGCAAAAAAAATTCAGAGAACTGTTAATTTCCAAGAATCACCAAGATTTCATTTGTTAAAATCAACATTAAAATTAATAAAAGAGAACCCTCTTTTAGGTGTTGGCCCAGGGAATTGGAAAATTGAAATACCAAAGCATCAATTGTATACTAGTGACAAATTAGAAGTTAAATACTTAAAAGGTATTTCTTTTGCCCAGCGTCCTCACAATGATTTTCTATGGATTACATCTGAAGGCGGAGTATTAGTGGGATTAATCTATATTATTATTTTTTTAATTTTAATTAGAGATTCTTATCTGTTATCAAAAGAATTAAAAAATAAAGAAACATTATTATATGCGTTAATTTTTTCAACCTTAATAGGTTACGGATTTATTAGCTTAGTAGATTTTCCATTTGAGAGAATCTCTCACAACACCCTTTTTGCAATAATTACAGCTGTCATAATTTCTATAAATATTAAAAAGCAAAAAATAAACTATATTAAAAAATCTCAAATCATATCTTATCTGTTTTTAATAATTATAATATTTACAACTTATGTTGCAAGTATTCGTCATCAAGGAAGTGTTCATGCAAAAAAGATAGAACAATTTAGGGCAACACAAAACTGGAATGGTATTGTCAGTGAATATAAGAATGGATATAATAAGTACTTTTTCACAATAGATCAAACATCAACACCATTAGATTGGTATGTTGGACTTGCTTACTTTAATAAGAACAATATAGATAAAGCTTTTGTTTATTTCAACAATGCTTATATCCTGAATAACAGCCATATACATGTCATAAATAACTTAGCTACATGTTATGAGTTAAAAAACAATAGTAACAAAGCAATAAACTTGTACGAGTCAGGTTTAAAACTTTTTCCATCATTTAAAGAAATCAGAGTAAACCTTGCAGCTATTTATTTTAATCAAAAAAAAATAACAAAAGCATTGGATGTAATTTTACAATCTAAAACTGATCCATATACAATTAGAAGAGTAAGAAATGATAATTACGATTTATATTTAAAAAAAATATTTAATAAGTATTTAGAAATTGTTTATAACAAATGCTCGAAAAATCAACAAGAACAATTAATTTCAATCCAAAATCAATTTAATTCTGAACCTGACGAGGCTAGTTATAAACTACAGCAAATTTACAAAGTTAGAAAGAAACAGAATATAAGTTATTTAGAGGCAATCAGTATATATCTTTAAATAGATATCATTATCTTTGAAAAACTTAACCCCCATATAATGCAAAAAAAAATTATATTTTTAGCTGCTCTAGTACTCTCGGCATTCTTGTACTCTCAAGAGGACACAACATTTATTCAAGCGCATAATAATGTTGATATGGACACATATGGAAATTATGACCATTTAACATATTTTCCAAACAATAGTAATTCATATAGAAAAATTTTAATGCATTTTGATTTGCGTTGTTCTTCAAGTGGTTGTAGTGACTGGAACTATAAAACAAGTATCTCTCTTTTAGACTCTTTAAATAATAATTACAATTTAGCAACCGTATTCGCTCCATATGGAGCATATATGGATCAACAAACAGAGGGATTTTCAAATGACTGGGTACAGAGACATACTTTTGATGTCACAGATTTTGCTCCACTACTAAAAGATTCGGTATTAATTAGTGCCTTTTATGAAGGCTGGATAGCTGGTTTTAATATTACACTAAGTTTTGAAATGATTCATGGCATTCCTCCAAGAAATGTTTTAGATGTAAAAACTTTATTTTCAAATGAATTAACTACTCCATATGCAGAACTGGAAGGAATTGATTTCCAAAATAATATTTGGATATCGGAAGAAACTCAAGGCTCATTAATTCGTGCTACCATTAGTGGTCATGGTCCAGAAGGAGAATTTGCAAATGGAATATATTACAACATATCCCCAGGAGATATAATTAAAGAAATTTGGAGAGATGACTGCGGAGAGAATCCATTATATCCTCAGAGTGGAATATGGATTTATAATAGAGCTAATTGGTGCCCAGGTGATAAAATTAATATTAATAAGCATGATGTATCTAACTTTATTAATCCTGGTGAAATTAACACCTTTTCTTTTTCATTAAATTTCGATAATATTGACGGTGAGGATGAAGAGGAAATAGATGCGGACTACAACTATTCTATTCAGTTAATTAATTATAGTAGTCCTAACTTTAATCTTGACGCTGTTATGGAGGATATTATAGTACCTTCTACAAAACAAGAATACTTTAGATTTAACCCCTCATGTTCTAATCCGATAGTTAAAATAAAGAATCAGGGTTCACAGACACTAACTAGTGTTGAGATTGTATATGGTTTTGAAGGTTATACTCCAAGCACATATTCTTGGTCAGGAAATTTGGAAATAGGGGAGACTGAGGAAGTTGAACTGACTCCAATAAATTGGTATTCATGGGAAGAAAAAGTTCCTTTTTATGCCAGAGTAGAAAGCCCGAACAATAGTATTGACGAATATAACGTTAATGATCAACTATATTCAGACTATGAATTCATAGAAGAATACCCAAGTACATTTGCAATGTGGTTTAAAACAAATAATGTTCCAAATGAAAGTTCTTATGAGCTAAGAGATAATGATGATAATTTATTATTTTCTAGAAGTGGTATGTCTGCAAATACAATTTACAAAGACACCTTTGAATTAGATCCAGGATGTTATAAGTTTCAGATATTAGACTCAGGAGAAGATGGTTTATCATTTTGGGCAAATAATGACGGTGATGGTTATGCTAGGTTAAGAGAGGTTCCAGGAGGATTTTTTAAGTACTATCAAGCTGATTTTGGAACTGAATTGACTGATTTTTTTAGGGTAGGAGATTATTCTTTAAGCATTAATGGTTGTACTGATCCTACAGCATGTAACTATAATCAATTAGCAACAGAAGACGATAATAATTGTTTATATCCTGAAAACTGTGACTCTTGTGTAACAGATGAAAATGGCAATCTATTTACGGATGGCTCAGGTTTTATTGTTGATGGAGACTCTGATAATGATGGAATATGCGATGAAACAAATAACATATGTACAAACATATTTATTTCTGAATATGTTGAGGGAAGTTCGAACAATCATGCTATTGAATTATATAACCCAACCAGTGATACTATTGATTTATCACAATATCAACTTTCAAGATATCCAAATGGCAGTACTACACCAACAAGTACACAACTTACAGGTTTTGTAAATCCATATTCAACATATGTAATTGGATTAGACAAACGTGACCCAGATGGATTAGGGTATGAGGCACCCATGTGGGATGGCTACACAACAACTATTGACAATATAACTGGAGATACAATTACTATATATGATGTAAATCTTGATCTGCAAAGCAGTATAGATTTATTTATTAACCCAGATTATAACACAGGGCCAACTACTATGTATTTTAATGGAAATGACCCCGTTGCTCTGCAATCAATAAATGGAGAAATAATTGATTTAATTGGTAAAGTAGGTGAAGATCCAGGATTAGGATGGTCAGATTCATATGGAAACATATGGACACAAAATCACACATTAATTAGAAAATTTGAAATCACAGAAGGAATTACTGAAAACCCAACAGTATTTGACCCAACAATTGAATGGGACTCACTACCAAATAATACATTTACTAATCTAGGTAATCATGAATGCGAATGTAATGTCAATAATGTATATGGTTGCAATGACATTTCTGCCTGTAATTATAACTCTGAAGCTAATATTAATGACAATTCTTGCATATATCCTCCAGAAGGATATGACTGTAATTATAACTATAGCAATGAATGTGCAATAGACTACAATCAAGAAATAATGTTTAGTGACCCAAATGGATCGTATCAAATACAATTAATAAATGAGCAAATATCTCTTGAACCATTTAATCCTCTACAAGATACATTGACAGCGTTTCCTAATGCTTCTATTGGATATCAATATTCAGCTTCAATTAGTGTCATGATACCAAATGAAACTTCTTTTGAATATGACCTTGGTACAGGCCCTCAATTGTTTGACTTACAAATAAATTCAATGAGTATTAATTCAATAGAAGGACTACCCAACGGTTTCACGTGGCAGTGTAATAATGATTGTATTTGGCAAGGAGGTGAATTTGGATGTTTTTCAATTTTTTCAAGTACTCCTATAGATAGTAATTTATTAGGCAACTATGAATTAAATATTTTAATAGATATAGATGCTACATACGACTTATTTGCAGGAGTACCAATTCCAATTGAAATAACACAGGACGACCTACTTGACTATTATGTTCTTGTTATTACTGAAAATAACAATTTCCAATCATTTGATTACGGCTGCACAAATTCATTAGCATGTAATTACAATGCTATTGCAATAGAAGATGATGGAAGTTGTGAGTTTAATTATAATTCAAATATTAATTTAAGTGATACTATTTGGAATATTTTGTATGACTTCAATTGTTCCGGATTTGATGAATATGAAATGCAAACAAATCAGTTACAGGGTGAACAATCATTTTTTAATGAAGAAGGTGCCTTTTCAACACAATTGGATTTTGGGCTTCTTACATCAGGAGATTTGAATGGACAATTATTTCCAATATATAATGGTGAATGGTCATTTTGTAATAATAATTTATCAATCACATCAAGTATGTCGAATGAGATGCAAGAGCTTTTGGGTTATCTAGATACGTCCGAAGCATATATGAATTTAAATGGTTATTATGACAATAACGGATACGGTGACTTTATAACTGGGACTTTTGAAAGTAACATAGATAGTATAAACGGTGAAAATAACTTAAGTGGATGTGTAGATGGATGTTTTATAATGATACCTTATGGAGGGGATATACCAGGTTGCACTGACTCAGGAGCATGTAATTATTTAAATTTTGCTACAATTGATAATGGATCTTGTCTGTACGAATCAAATTGTAGCATGTATAATCTTGATAATATTGAATTGTGTATAGATATTATTTTAGACTGCATGGATCCATTAGCATGTAATTATAACCCAGATGCTACAGAAGATGATGGATCATGTTATTTTGCCTCAGAAACAAGTGATTGTTATGGTAATTATATTCTTTGTAACAGTAATGACGAATCATCTGATTATTTTGTTTTACTAGAAACTGGGTGTAACCCTAGTACGTCTCAAGCTATTTTAGATATTGGTAATGTAAGAACTATGATTCTAGGTGCAGGTGATATGTGGTGGAATGCAGATGAAAATAATTATGAGAACATCTATGAAGTTCCTAAAAATAGTGGCATAAATTCTATGTTTACTGGATCAATCTGGATCGGTGGCTTAGATGACTCTGGCAATTTAAAAATTGCTGCCATGACCTATAGACAGGATGGTAATGATTTTTGGCCTGGACCATTAAAATCAGATATAAATGATCCAAATTATGGATACACTGATAATGAAACATGTTTAGAATATGATAGACATTGGGAAATTACTCAATCAGAAGTTGAACAATATATAGCATATCTAGATTGCCCATCTTGTTTTGAGAATTACGAAATTCCAGAAAGTATTGAAAATTGGCCAGCACATACCGAAGATGGAGCTTATCTTGCGCCATTTATTGATGCTAATGGTGACAATGAGTATAATACTGGAGATTACCCTGCATTTGATATTAATAACAACATGAATTGTTTGGAAAATGATATTTTATACGGACATCAAAATATATGGTGGGTTTTTAATGACAGAGGAAATGTACACGAAGAAACTGGTTCTAATTCATCCATTGGCTTAGAAGTTCAAGCACAAGCATTTGCATTTAATACGGATGATGAAACCGCAGACGCAACATTTTATAATTATAAGATTATTAATAGGTCAACATCAACATTAAATCAAACTTATCTAGGACTTTGGGTAGATCCGGACCTAGGTAATTATCAAGATGATTTTGTTGGATGTGATGTTACACTTGGCCTAGGATATTGCTATAACGGAGATTCTAATGATGAAGGAGTATATGGATATAATTATGACTCTAATGAACCACCACCTGCAATAGGAGTTGATTTTTTAAGAGGACCCCTTGCTACGCCAAATGACAATATTGACAACGATAGAGATGGAGAAATAGACGAAGAAGGTGAAACTATTATGATGTCAAAGTTTGTCTACTATAATAATGATTTTACTGCTAAAGGCAACCCAGAAGATCCATGCCATTATTATGGATACCTAAAAGGTATTTGGAAAGATGGACAACCCATAACTTATGGTGGAACTGGTTGGGAATCAAATAATCCTGAATGCAGCTTTATGTTCCCAGATAATACTGATCCTGATTTTCCAAATAATTCATGGACTGAAACAACAGCAGGTAATACTCCGGCAGATAGAAGATTTTTGCAATCCACAGGCCCATTTAATATAGAACCTGGTGGCATAGAATTTATAACAACAGGAGCTATTTGGGCAAGAGCTTCAGAGGGAAATAATTTGAGTTCTGTTGAAAAATTAAAAGAAGTTGACTCTAACATACAAGAACTTTTTGATAATTGTTTTAATGATATTAATGATTCATGCGCTGTATATGGCTGTATGGATACATTGGCATTAAACTATAGTCAATATGTATGTATAGATAATGGTTCATGTTGTTATGGTGAAGAGTTTTATGATTGCCAAGGTAATTGTATAAATGACAGTGACGGAGATGGGGTTTGTGATGAAAATGAGATTAGTGGATGCATGACCTTTTATAATGCTTGCAACTACGATCCTAATGCAACAGATGAAGATGGATCCTGTGAATTCACATCTTGTTTATTTGGCTGTATGGATTCATTAGCTTGCAATTTTAGCAGCACTGCTTTAGTAGATGATGGCACATGTATATATCCAATAAATGAATGTACCGATTGTAATGGCATATATATTGGTGGAAATGATTGTAATGGGGATTGTAACGGCTCTGCTTTCTTGGATGAATGCGGAGTTTGCAATGGGAATAATAATTCATGTATATCTCCTTGGAATGAACCATCAACTATTACAGATTGTAACGCAACATTAGCACTAGGCGTTGGTGAAACAATAATGGTCGATGATAATCCTATAACAATTGGTGATTGGATTGGATTGTTTTATACAGATTTAAATGGTGAACTTGTCAGTGGAGGATCAGGTGTATGGACTGGCGAAAGCATGTCTATTACAATTTGGGGTGATGATGGAACAACAGATGAGGTAAAAGAGGGATTTTCAGCAGGAGAATTATTAACATGGATGATTTGGGATTATGAAACAAATCAACTTTTCAATAATGTTGAAGTTGAATATAGCTTAGGATCGGAATACTTTTCTTGTAATGCATTATTAAGTTTAACATCACTTAGTGCAAATACAACTAGTACACAAGATATAATACTGCCTGAAGGTTGGTTTATTTGGTCAACTTACATTCAACCAGAGGAACCTAATATGGCTAACGTAGTGAGTAATATAAATGATAACACTATCATAGTTAAAGATTATTCTGGAAATGTATACTGGCCTACTTTTAATATTAATTCAATTGGAGAAATTACAAATGGAGAAGGTTATTATATTAAAATGAACAGTGTAGATACTTTAAAAATTGAGGGAACAAACATTGAAAGTGATTATCCAATCAATATGCCAAGTGGATGGTTTATTACTGGCTATTTACATCCAAGCTCTGCCAACACTGAAGAAATGATGCTGCCTATAGTAGATAATTTAATCATTGTTAAAGATTACGCTGGAAATGTATATTGGCCATTATTTGGTATAAATAGTATTGGCACTATGAACCCAGGATATGGTTATTATGTGAAAAATTCTAATCCTATAACATTAAACTATCCAACTATTGGAAATGGAAGATTTAGTTTTAATGAACAGATTGTTTCTAACAAATACGAGAAACCTATTAATACTGGTAATAATATGATTTTAGGTATTCCTTCAGAAATTTGGTTAGATTCACCAATTGAAGGAGATGAAATAATTATTACAGATCAAAATAATTTAATAGTAGGAAATAATGTTTTTAGAAATGATGGCAGTGTAATTACAATTTGGGGTGATGATAAACTTACACGTGAAAAAGACGGAATCTATCTAGGTGAAGAATTTATCGTGAAATTATGGAGAAAAGAACAAAACACTGAAGAAGTAATTACAATAGAAAAGTGGAAAGAGGGAAGTGGTACATATCAAGTAAATGGGATCAGTATAGCAGAAGTTATAAGCCAAAAAGTTATTCATAATAAAAAATTATTATATACAACTGATGCAATTGGAAGGATTGTAAATACAAATACAAAACAATCTGTTTTAATATATATATATGATGATGGAAGTGTAGAAAGAAAATACAAAATCAAATAACACTTTATCATAAAATATTTTGTAACAATTTTAGATTTGAGTAAAGATCTACTTTGAACAAGTTTTATTGAAACTTTAGTAATAATTTTTTTAAAAGTAATTATATTTACTGAGATAAATTCAACCCCCATATATGATCAAAAAACTATTATTTCTTCTTATTCTTCCTTTTTTAGTCATTGGACAAAACTCAACATTTGTTCCTGATGATGCTTTTGAAAACCTTCTAATATCTTTAGGATACGATGATGTGCTTGACAATTTTGTTTTAACTGAAAATATAATTGATATAACAGATCTTAATTTATCAAATTCAGATATAGTTGATTTAACTGGGATTAATAGCTTTGAAAATCTAGTTTCTCTGACGGCTTACAGTAACAATATTTTTGGTTCTTTAGAATTGATTTTACCTAATTTAACCTCTTTAGGCTTATTTGACAATGGTATAACTAATTTAGACATTTCTCAATGTGAAAATTTGCAATGGTTAGATGTTCAACAAAACCTCCTTTCATCAATTGATGTATCTAATAATACTAATATTTCACAGCTGTTTATTAGTAGTAATTTAATAAGTGAATTAGATCTCACCAATAACATAGAATTATCTCAATTAGTAGCAGCCAATACTTTAATTGAAGTTGTTGATTTGTCAATGCTATATAATCTTAATTGGTTAGATATTTCTTCTTCTAATCTTAAAAGTATTATTTTACCAAACACTTCATTAGATAATTTAAACCTGGGCTATAATTATTTAACTGAGATAGACCTATCCAACATTTCAAATCTTGGAAATATAAGTTTAAATGATAATCTTTTATTAAATCTGGATCTCTTAAACAATTCATCAATTCAGAGTCTCTATGCAACTAATAATTTATTTAACTGTATAGCTATCGACAGTAATTTAGATGAAGAATTATTTTATGTAGATGATAATGTTTCTTTTTCTAATACTTGTGATTATAATGATAGTATTGTTGGCTGTATGAATAATCTATCACCAAACTATAATCCAGAAGCTAATTATGACGACAACTCTTGTAACTTGATAGAATTTCAAGCTGATAATTATAATTATACTGACCTAGGATACATAGTAGATGGTTGTTTTATGGATGTAGTAATTCCCGACAACATTGATTTTATAAATCTTGGGGAAGTATCAGAGTATTATGATTGTTGTTTTAATTATACAATCCTTGCTCAAAACTCTAGTGGTGATATTTACGGTTCAATAAATCCTAGTAATTTTTCTGAATACAATTATAATACTAACGACTATAAAGTTTTAAGAATTTGGCAAGGAGATAGTAATGAAGAAGGGTTAATTGAAAATCAAGAAATAACTTTTGTTGCTATTGTTAATGGAGTAGAAATGCTTCTTAGTTTATCATTTGATATGGGTTCAGAATTTTTTAATTGTAATTCTACCGCAATTGTTTCTGAATTAGAAGTAATTGGTCCACTTTCTGGAGAATGCCCACAGGCTGAAATTAGTCTCTATGCAGATTATAATTCATTTTATGAATATTGTAGTATAAGTAGTTATGTATTTTATAATGGACCTTGTGTTGGTAATTATGACACCTGTGGAAACGGCTATCCTAATTTTCCTTATAACAGTGTTCCAAGTTTGTCATACTCATGGTATTACGAAGGCGAACTACTTACAGAAGTATATTATCCTAATTCTACTTACAATACTGCAGATACTTACTCTATCCCTGTTTATTCTAATGGTCTTTATACATTTGTAAATACTGATGCATTAGGGTGTGTGACTACTCAAGATGTTTACATTGATAATCTTATATGTTCATTCGGCTGCATGGATGAAAATGCCTGTAATTTTGATTCATCTGCTAATAGTGACAATAATTCATGTGAATACTTAGAAGATGTTAATTTAGGTGAAGACATCACTACATGTGAAGAATCTATTATATTAGATGCTGGAGAAGGATATGATTCTTATTTATGGTCAACAGAAGAAACTACTCAAACTATTACAGTAACTGAGTCCGATAATTACAGTGTTAATGTTGAAAGTGAAAATATTAATAATTATGCACTTTGGCTAGATGGAGTAGAAGATTGTGTTGAAGTTCAAAACAACCCAAGCCTAGATTTATCAACTAGTTTTACCTTAAGTACTAAAATTAGACCCAATTGGACTAATCTCCCTCAACCAATCATTTCAACAGGGGAAAGTAATGTGAGTTGCCCACCGTATGCCTTATGGATGAGTTCAAATAATACAATAACAGGTATATTTTATTCTGGTGGTGGATCACAAAATTGCAATGGAGGAGTTTCTGTTACTAGTAATTCGCAACTTCAAATTAATACTTGGTATGATGTTTCTGTTGTAGTAGATCAAACAGAAGTTAAAATTTATATAAATGGGGATTTAGACAATATAGAAGGTATTTCTGAAACTGACCCTTATCCGCTTATTAATAATTTAAAAATTGGAAAAGAAGACGGAGCTTCTAACATATTTAGAGGATGGTTAGACAATATTCAAATATGGAATATAGCATTAGAACAAGAAATTATTCAAGATTACACCATATGTCCACCAACAGGTGAGGAAGATGGTTTAGTTGCATACTGGAATTTTGAAGAAGGTCCTGATTCAGAAGAGGTAATTGACTTATCACCAAATAATAATAACGGAATGATACAAGATGATGGTGAATATAGTAGTTCAGTTGTACCAGAACAATTATGTGAAGTTGTTTCATGTTCAGATTCAGACGCAATCACTATAACATTCTCTGCCGAAGGATGTACAGATGAATTAGCTTGCAATTACGATTCTAATGCTATTTGTGATGACGAGTCGTGTGAATACATAGAAGAAGTTTATTTAGGTGAAGATATTGAAACCTGCGATGAATCTATCACATTAGATGCCGGAGAGGGTTATGACTCATATTCTTGGTCCACAGGTGAAACATCTCAAACCATTTCTGTTAACGAGTCTGGAAATTACAGTGCAACAGTTGGATTCCAAAATAATTATTCTATGTATTTCGATGGCATAAATGACTATATTTCAGTAGAATATAACAATAGTTTAGACCTAACTAACAATTTTACACTTTCTGCAAAAATTAAAGTCGAATCTTTTAATTCTATACTCAACTGGCTACCTATATTTCACACTGGATCATCTGGTGATTTATGCGATTCATACTTTTTTTACATTGACAATATCAATAATTGGAATCCAGATGGATACAACAAATTAATGGCAAATGGAAGTGCGGGTTGTGGAACAAGTTCAAATTGTGGAGCTAGCTGCGGAAATAATATGATTGATTTAGATTCAAACACTGGTTATAATATATTTTCTAACTCAGAAATATTAGAAGATAACTGGTACGATATTTCATTTGTATATTCAGGGACTCAAGCCAAATTTTATATAAATGGAATTCTAGATACTATAATTGAAACAAATGATATTGACCCATCTCCATTAACTCATGATTTGTGGATAGGAAGAGAAGATGGTAGTAATAGAATATTTAATGGATGGATGGACAATCTACAAATTTGGAATGTAGCATTAAATGACACCGAAATTATAGACTATATTAATGTGATACCAACTGGCACTGAAGAAGATTTGGTTGGTTATTGGAATTTTGAAGAAGGTTCAGATTCTGATATAGCAATAGACTTGTCTCCTATGCAAAACCATGGTAATATATATGGTGCAACATATAACTACGAGATGTCTTCTCTGGAATCAAATTGCTACTATACAGATGAAATCAGTGTTACATTTAGTCCTGAAGGCTGCACTGATGAATTAGCCTGCAATTATGATTCTAACGCTATCTGTAACAATAACTCATGTGAATACAT
Source organism: Flavobacteriales bacterium (assembly GCA_002701365.1). Taxonomy (GTDB): domain Bacteria; phylum Bacteroidota; class Bacteroidia; order Flavobacteriales; family TMED113; genus SP256. Next base: position 768 of record NZUK01000021.1, on the reverse strand, counting down.
AGAAGAGGTTGATTTAGGTGAAGATATCACTACATGTGAAGAATCTGTAACATTAGATGCAGGAGAGGGTTATGACTCATATTCTTGGTCAAATGGGGAGACTTCTCCAACTATTGAGGTAAGTGAATCTGGAGATTATAGTGTTGATGTAGAAAATATTCAAAATAGCAATATCTATTCTATGATTTTTGATGGTGATGATTATGTGACATTTAATCAAGCAAATTTAAATAATGAAACACTACAGTTTTCGTATTCATTGTTTATAAACGCCAATGATCTAAATAATAATCAAACTTTATTAAACGTAGGTGAGAATACAGGAGGTATTAGATTAAGAATTGCTGAAAATGGCATTGTTCTTGTTCATAATAACATTGAAGCATTAAATGACCCTATACCTATTGAGGAAAATCAGTGGTATTATTTAACTGCAACCTATAATAATGGTACTTATAGAATATATTTAAATGCAGATTTAATTGATGAGGGTAATTATACTTTTAATTCAAATGCACCATTAGAATTTGAAAATACAATAGCTCCATGGTCAGGCGTTATGGGTAGTATTTATAACAATGTTAATGAACCTACAATGCATGAATATTTTTCTGGAAAAATGGATAATGTTTCTGTTTGGAATACTGAGTTGAGTCAAGAAGAAATTCAAGAATATATGAGTTGTCCGCCAACAGGAAATGAGCTTGGATTAGTTGGATATTGGAATTTTGAGGAAGGACCAGAGGAAGGACAAGTTCTTGATTTATC
>NZUK01000020.1 GCA_002701365.1 Flavobacteriales bacterium | reverse complement strand
CGCGGCATGGCTGCGTCAGAGTTTCCTCCATTGCGCAATATTCCTCACTGCTGCCTCCCGTAGGAGTCTGGTCCGTGTCTCAGTACCAGTGTGGGGGATAGTCCTCTCAGACCCCCTAGACATCGTAGCCTTGGTGAGCAGTTACCTCACCAACAAGCTAATGTCCCGCATGCCCATCTCTAACCGCCGGAGCTTTAATATATAAAAGATGCCTTAAATATATATTATGGGGTATTAATTCACATTTCTATGAGCTATCCCCCAGTTAGAGGCAGGTTGCATACGTGTTACTCACCCGTTCGCCGGTCGTCAGCGGAAGCAAGCTTCCCTGTTACCCCTCGACTTGCATGTGTTAGGCCTGCCGCTAGCGTTCATCCTGAGCCAGGATCAAACTCTTCATTGTAAAAAGTTTTTAAAAAATTTGTCTCAAGAATGTTTCAAAAAAAGAAAAGAAAGGTTCTTTATTATACTTACCTTATTTTTTCCTAAAATTTCAATGATCGAATAATCTCTGTTAATACCAGTTCTAATGAACTCTAAATACAACAGAGGACGGCAAATATACACATTTGTTTTCTATAACAAACAAATAACAGTATTTTTTTTTATAAAAGATTTTTTTCTGAGTTTAATAACTCAATTACAGTGTTAAATTGTTCATCAATAGTTAATGATGTATTATCAATCAAAATAGCATCATTCACTTGATACAATGGACTATCCTTTCTATTTGAATCTGAAGAATCACGCATTTCTAAATTATGCAAAACATCAGATAACTTTGTTTTTACCCCTAAGCTCATCAACTCTTGGTAACGTCTTTGCGCTCTTACCTTAATAGATGCAGTTATAAATAATTTAAGTTCTGCATTTGGAAAAACAACAGATCCAATATCACGCCCCTCCATAACAACACCTTTTGATCTACCAATACTCTGTTGTTTTTTTACAATTTTTTTCCTTAAAAGAGGATATACACTGATCTGGCTAACATATTTAGAAACCAAAGGACTTTTTAATTTATCATCAACATCTTCACTATTCATATACATTTTACAAATATTATCATGATCAAACTTAAACTCTAAATTAATTAAATCTGCAGCGCGAATAATTGCATCCCTATTAACACTAGATTTAGTGCCCAAATCAATAATCCACTTATTTCGTAGCGCATATAAAGTGATAGCTCTATACATAGAGCCAGTATTTATATGTCTATAGTTTAAATAATTTGACAACATACTAGCAAGTGTACTTTTACCAGTAGAAGAATAACCATCAATTGCTATAATTATTTTTTTCATTATTGTTTTTGAAAATTCGTTACAACACCAAATGAATTAAGTGCACCAGAGTAATGATGAGATGATCTTGAGTAGTAGAAATGAAATCTTTTTATTTTAAATGACATTCCACAAGAAAACCCAACCAAACCTCTCCTATCCTGCATAATCATTTCAAATCTAGTTCTGTTATTATAACCAAATATAATACTTGCATTTTTATGAATAAATAATTCTGACCCAAATACAATATGTCTTAACACCGCATATCCAAAATTATTACTTTGTGGCATTTCAGAGTTAGTGTGCTCAAAAAATAAATTGGGCGTCTCTATGTGCTGTAAAGCAAGATGCCATCTTAACGGCATATGCTCCAGCCTATTAGACACACCTAACACAATTTCAAATGGTAATTTTTCTCTATTATCAGGGTAATAAGGCTTAATCTGATACCCAATATTTCGAAAAATTAAACTTGCTGTCAAGTCTCTTTTTGGACTATTATAAGCCAAACCAACATCTAATATAATTGCCGAAGAACTTACTTGATACAATGAAGAATAAGCCAGCTTAGCATTAACTCCAGCATAAACTATAGAATCTAAAACACTAAAACCAGAACCTAATGAAAAGGCATATTCTCCAGCCTGAAATTCGCCAACAGAAACACCAAACTCATTTGTCTCTACAAATGTGCCATAATCAATAAATTTAATTGAAGCTATTATATTTTGATTTAAATAATTAAAACAATAACCAAAATCCCCATAAAATATATCTGTATAATAATTATTATAATTGAGACTTAGCTTATTAGTCATTAAGTCATTTATAACACCAGGGTTATAAATACCACTATTTAGATCGTCATCAATGAGTGAGCCTTGATAGCCACCAAGAGCAATTGTTCGAGGAGAAGTGTTAAGATTTAAAAAATCAAAAACATATTCACCCCCAACCTGACAATACAATAACGTTATATTACCATAGATAAAAAAGAGAAATAAAAAATTTTTCATCAAATAATTTAAAACAAATCTAACTTAAAATAAATATTTAAGTTTTTAACAAAACAACATCAATCACCTCTTCCATGTTGGAAACATAATGAAATTTCAAACCTTTAATATAGATGTCATTAATATCATTAATGTCTTTTTGATTATCCTTAGATAACACTATCTGTTTAATACCTGAACGATGAGCTGCTAATATTTTTTCCTTAATACCACCTACAGGTAAAACTTTACCCCTCAATGTAATTTCACCTGTTAAAGCTAAAGACTTTCTTATGTTCTTTTGCATAATCAAGGATGACAATGCACTTAAAATAGTTATTCCTGCAGAAGGTCCATCTTTCGGTATAGCTCCCTCAGGAACATGAATATGGAAGTCATGAGATGCAAAAACTTTATCATCAATCGAATATTGCTTAGACTTAAAGCGCAAATACTCCAATGCGAGTACTGCAGACTCTTTCATGACTTTACCTAGATTGCCAGTAACAGTTAATTTACCTTTACCTGAGGACATACTAGACTCAATGAATAATATATCTCCTCCCACAGGAGTCCAAGCCAAACCTATTGCAACACCAATAAATTGATTTTTATCATATATCTCTTTTGAGTACTTTTTTAAACCTAGAATTTTTTCCACATCAACAATATCTAATTTTTGATCAATTGTTTTACCCATTGCTAAATCCTTCGCCTTGTTCCTTACAATTTTAGCAATCATTTTTTCCAAACCCCTTACACCAGATTCTCTAGTATAGAAATCAATAACTGTTTCCAAAGCACGATTGTTAATTTTAATAGACGGTACACCATGATCTTTAAACGCTTTAGGCAATAGGTGTTTTTTTGCAATACGAACTTTTTCTTTAATATTATAGCCCGATATATTAATAATTTCCATTCTATCTCTTAGAGCGGGCTGAATAGTAGATAAATCATTAGCTGTTGCGATAAATAAAACTTTAGACAAATCAAACCCAATCTCTAAATAATTATCATAAAATTCTTTATTTTGTTCAGGATCTAACATTTCTAACATTGCAGATGAAGGATCACCATAACTATCTCTAGAAAGTTTATCGATTTCATCTAAAACAAATACTGGGTTAGAAGATTTAACTTTTCTAATAGATTGAATAATACGTCCTGGCATTGCTCCAATATATGTTTTTCGATGACCTCTAATTTCTGACTGATCTCTCATTCCACCCAAAGAAACGCGCACATATTTTCGATTCAAAGCATCTGCAATAGATCTTCCTAAAGAAGTTTTGCCAACCCCAGGTGGTCCATACAAACAGATAATAGGGGAACGCATATCTCCTTTTAATTTTAAAATAGCCAGATGTTCTACAATTCTTTCTTTAATTTTTTCTAAACCATAATGATCTCTATCTAAAACTCTTTGAGCAGCTTCTAAATCAAAAGTATCTTCTGTGCATTCATTCCAAGGAAGCTCTAATAACATCTCAACATAATTTCTTTGAACTCCGTACTCGGCTACTTGAGGATTCATGCGTTGTAATTTTAAAAGTTCTTTTTCAAAATGTTGCTGAACCTTATTACTCCATTTTTTATTTCTTGAAGAGTTACGCATATTTTCTATTTCTTCTTGAAACACATTTACACCTAATTCTTCTTGAATAGTTTTTAATTGTTGATTTAAAAGATACTCTCTTTGCTGATCATCTAATTCAGATTTAACCTTAGATTGAATTTCATTTTTCATTTTCAGCACACTAAGTTCTTTATTCAAGTGCTTTAAAACCATTTTAGTTCTCAAATCAAGATTAGGTTCGTTAAGCATTTTTTGCTTTTCAGAAACGTTTAAGTTCATATTTGACGAAACAAAATTCACTAAAAAAGAATCACTATCAATATTATTGATAGCAAAACTAGCATCTGTTGGTATATTAGGTGACTCCTTAATAATTCTTAAAGCAACGTCCCTCAAAGAACTAACAAGAGCCTTGAATGCTTGATCATTTCTTTTGGGTTTAATCTCTGTGAATTTTTCAATTTCTGCTTCAAAGTAAGGGTCAGTTTTAATAATTTTTTTAACGCTAAATCTCTTTTGCCCCTGTATGATAATTGTCAAATTTCCATCTGGCATTTTAAATAATCTCAAAATCTTCGCAACAGTGCCTACTTTGTGCAAGTCCTTAGACTTGGGTTCTTCAATTTCCGGGTTAGATTGCGCAAGAACACCTATAGGTTTTTTTGAGCGATATGCCTTATTAATCAGCTTTATTGACTTGTCTCTACTGACAGTAATTGGTATAACAACGCCCGGAAATAAAACAGTATTTCTTAGAGTTAAGACTGAAATAATCTTAGGAATTCTCAATGAATTCAATTTCTTTTCATCATCAGTAGACATCAATGGAATTAGATCAGTGAAATCATCTGAATCAGATAAGGATAAATTTTTAAATAATGCTTCGTTCATATCTTTATTATATTATTTATATAACGAAAAATAATACCAATGTTGTGCCATACTGTAAAAATATGGTAAAATGTCAGTATTATTGTTTCATTGCATATGTTATGTCACGTACAGCACGCAACATTGTAACATATGAATCTGTTAATTTCACACCTCGTCTTGCCATAACCGTTTCTGCAACAGAAATAGCTTTTTCAAAGTTGTAATCTTTAACACCTTGCGCACCACCCCATGAAAATGAAGGAATAAAATTTCTAGGAAAACCCGAACCAAATATATTCGAATTAACGCCGACTGTGGTTCCGGTATTAAAAGATGTATTAATAGCACATTTAGAATGATCACCCATATATAATCCTAAAAACTGCTCCTGAGAATCTTTAAATCTTTTGCTAAAATAATCCCACATTTTTACTGTTCCATAATCGTTTTTCAAATTAGAATTACTTGTCCCTGCCCCAATATTACACCACTCCCCTATTATTGAATGACCTATGAAACCATCATGAGACTTATTGGAATATCCTAAAAAAATACAATTTGAAACTTCTCCTCCTATTTTACAATACGGACCAATGACAGTAGGTCCGTATATTTTTGCACCCATTTTAATAGTAGATCCCTTGCAAATGTGAACAGGACCCCTAATCATAGCTCCCTCCATAATAGTCACATCATCTTCAACCAAAATAGGACCATCATCATCATTCAAAAAAGAATTATTAGAACAATCGATTTTTTGATTCTTAAGATTTTCAAGGTGAGCATAATGGTGGTGATGAGAAAATAAACTGTTCAATAAAGATGAAAATCCATTTACTAAAATATCTTCTTGTTCACCTTGTTGAAATCTTTGATCTAAATAAATATTTTGAATACTCTCAAGAGAAATTGAGCCATCAATCTCATATTTTTGAATATTATAATGTTTGTTTTTTGTTGAATCATTAATTATAATCGGCGAAGAAGAAGCACAAATAAGTGTGTTATTTTTCTCCCACTTTGTTGGATACAGTTCGGACAAATGTGGTCTTGTCAAATAAGATACATTAGTACCTAAGGCTGTCTCCCAGAATTCCTTAATTGTTCCTCCAAAAATTCTTAACTCACCAAAAGGGCGAGTAAGGGTAAAAGGGTAACTTTTCTGAATTAAAGATGATGGTGGATCAAAAAGAATATAATTCATGATAAAATTTAAACTAAGGAACTACTCCTTTTCAGCCTCCTCTGCTGATGGTGCCTCCTCTGCTGATGGTGCCTCCTCTGCTGATGGTGCCTCCTCTGCTAATGGTGCCTCCTCTGCTGATGGTGCCTCCTCTGCTGATGGTTTAACTGAAAGACTAGCTTTTCCAAACTTTTTGTAAAATTTATCAACACGACCAGCGGTATCTACCAATTTCATTTTTCCAGTATAAAATGGATGGGAAGAACTACTAATCTCTCGTTTAATGAGAGGGTATTCTGCACCATCAATTTTAATTGTTTCTTTGGAGTCAGCGCATGATTTAGTTATAAAAGTGTCTCCATTAGACATGTCTTTAAATACAACTAATCTATAATTATCTGGATGAATATCTTTCTTCATAGGGCTTGTATAATTTATGTAAAAGGATTGCAAATGTAAATAATCCAATTGAATCACGAAAATTATTACAATAATTTAATTTTTTTATCGATTATAAAATGTTAAACTATATTTGTTATATTGTAATTTATGAGATTTATAATTTTAATCATATCAATAATAATACTTATTACTTCTTGCAGAGAAGATATAAATACTTCAACAGAAAATAACATCTTATCTTTTTCAGTAGATACACTATTATTTGACACAATATTTACCACTGTTGGTTCTGCCACTAGACATCTTAAAATATACAATACTGACAATAATGATGTCATGATCAATAATATCTTTCTTAAGAGAGGTGAAAATTCTTCCTTTAAACTAAATATTGATGGAGAAGCTAGTGATTTTGTGCAAAACACTTTATTGAGAGGAGGTGATAGTTTATATATTTTTGCTGAAGTAACCATAGATCCAAACAATGCAAATACTCCACTAATTGAAACTGATTCAATAACATTTGAATACTCGAATAGCATACAACATATAAACTTAACTGCATGGGGGCAAAATGCATATTTTCATTCTGGCATTCCAGACTATCAACAATATGAACCCCAATCTAATAATTTAGACTCTATGCTATATTGTGATTTTTTTGATTGTAGTAATCCAAATTTTCCTCAAGATTTAATTAATGATTTTTTTACATATTATTCAATAAATCAAAATCAAATATGGACCAATGATAAGCCTCATGTAATATATGGCGATGTAATCATAGAAAATGGCGCAACTCTTGAAATTGAAAAAGGTGCAAGCATACACCTTCACAATAATTCATGGTTAGTTGTTTCTGAGGGAAGTTCTTTACACGCAATAGGTGACTATGGTGAAGATGATTTAATTTGGTTCCAAAGTGATAGATCTGACAGCCATAGCCTAACAGACTATTCTAACACACCTGGTCAGTGGGGTAAAATATGGATAATGCCAGGAAGTCTAAATAATAAATTAGAACATGTAATCCTTAAGAATGGAAAAGTAGGGGTGCAAATTGACGGTGTTAATGATATTGATGTATTACCCGAAACCCCTATTCTCAATATAAAAAATTCAATCATATATAACATGTCAAATATTGGTCTTCTTGCTCAAGGCAGTAATGTATATGGCGAAAATTTACAGATCAGTAACTGTGGGCAACATTTAATGCTTTTGAATATTGGTGGTTCTTATGAATTCAAACACTCAACTTTTGCAAACTTTTGGCCATACTCGAGGCAAACACCATCTTTAGTCTTAAATAATTTTTACGAAGATATTAATGGAGTAATTCAAAACAGAGACCTAATTAACGCCAATTTTTATAATTGCATTATAGATGGCAATAATGACACTGAGATTCTTTTTAGCAATTCAGGTAAAGCAATATTCAATTATGTATTTGACCACTGCATCATCAAGTCTGATCAAGATTATCTTGATGATTGGATGAAAAACATTAGTGAAGGCTCAATACGCATTGACAATAATCAAAGTAATAATTTTGAAGACATCTCATCTGTTCCTTTTTACTTAAACGAAAATTCTGTCGCAATAGACGCTGGATCTAGTATAATAGCAAATGAAGTTCCATATGATTTTAATGAAAACAGTCGGCTCCCTAATCCAGATATAGGATGTGTTGAGAAGTATTAAGATGAAAAAAGAAATTTCATAACATCCACTCCATCTGGAAAATCAAATAATGTAGGTTGTTGAGCTTGACCAAAACACATTGCACTATTGACACATGAATCATTAGCCACAATACATTGAATTTGATGAGACTGGTTTAATAAAAATTTATTTAAAGCATCCATGTCATCATAATACTGGTAATAAAGCACTGAAATCGGAGAGTGCAGATCATTAGACTCAAATAATAATAAATTATCAAAATCAATAAACTCAGTATTATTTAAAGTAAATAAGGATTTTTGATAATTATAATTATCCATGTAGTTAGCATTCGAATTAAAACGTAAAAACGAACTAAATGCATCTTTCAGTTTATTTATATTAAACTGCCTAGGAATAAATAATTTAGAAACGCTTCGACAACCTAATCCAAAATAACTATAAATATCATATGCTATTTTTTCAAAATCACTTGTGTTTTCCAATCCATTAAGCACACCTACACTTACTCTATCTTTTCTTACAATCTTAGCAATATTAGCATATTTATAATTAAAATATCTTGCTGTAAGATTACTTCCTGTTGCTATTAGAATATCAATAGTCTTAAAATCATCTACTATATGGATATATTTTTTAAAATCAGGTTGATATTCAATCAAAATTTCTGAGACAAATGGAATGAAAATATTATTGTTTTTTGATAATTTACCAACATAAATATTGCCAGACAATAAAACACATAGAAAATCATAAAAACCTACAAAAGGCAAATTCGACGGAACAACAACACCTACTTTTTTAGGCTTATCATTAGTCTTATAAATTGCAACGAATTTTCTCAAAGATTCTCCCTTAATCATGGAACATAATGACAATAATGAATAATTAATACTATCTTTTGTAAACCAATTATTGTTTTCGTAAGCCCTTTGACACAGAATCTCAAATTGAGGTTTTTGGCTTAATAATAACAAATGGTCTCTTAAATACTCAAATGCAATAATTCTATCTTCGAGAATCATATTTTTTTATGCTTTATTAATTATATTTGAATTATAAAGTTAACAAATCAACATGGCAATTAAAATAACTGACGCGTGTATTAATTGTGGGGCTTGTGAGCCAGAGTGCCCTAACACAGCAATATATGAGGGTGGTATGCCTTGGAATATGGCAGAAGGAACAACTATTAACACGCAAACTCAATTAATGGATGGCAACACAGTAAATGCAGATCAAAATCTAGGTGCTATTAGTGATGAGTTTTACTACATATCACCTGACAAATGTACCGAATGCAAGGGGTTTCATGATGAACCTCAGTGTGCCGCTGTCTGCCCAGTAGATTGTTGTGTTCCAAATGAAGAAATTGTAGAAAGTGAAGACGCACTACTTGAAAAACAATCAAAATTGCATTCATGAATTATACATTATATAAAATCATAATATATCTATTTGTATTTTCCTATTTTAATTTAGCATTCACTCAAGAAGATGACTTTTTAGAGGAAATCAAACTTGCAACACAATTAGCAGAATCTGTATTAAATTCTGAAACAAATAATGAAAGAGAAATTGCAAATGAACAACTAAAACTAATACTACTAAAAATAGTATCTGAAAAAAAATCCTATTTGCATGAATTTGAAAAAATAGAACATATATCTATACTACAACCAAAAGATAAAAAATTTAAAATCATTAGTTGGTTCCTGCCTTATACAGACGGCACATACAAATACTTTGGGATTATACAAAAATGTAATAAAAGAGGAAAAAAATGTCAAATTTATTTACTTGAAGACCAAATAACATTATCTCAAGATTATCTTCAAAAAACTATACAACATGACGAATGGTATGGTTGCTTATATTATGACGTTATTCCAATTAAAATTGGAAAAGAAAACTACTATACATTACTAGGATGGGATGGACACAATTTTCAAACAAGTAAAAAAATTATCGATGTTTTAAAAATTGTAAAAAAACAGGATCCATTTTTTGGAGCAAGTATTTTTAACAATGACAATAAAAGATTGGTAATTGAGTACGCTAGCAAATATCCTATCTCATTAAAATATGATCCAAAACTGGAATATATTGTGTTTGACCATCTCGAACCTATTGATGAAATTTCAATAAATAATTTTAGTATTTATGCAACTAATTTAAGTTACGACGTATTAAAAAAAACTAAATTTGGATGGATATTAGAAAAAGAAATTTATTTAAATAATCAAAAATGAAAACACATAATTTTAGTGCAGGGCCATCCATACTACCTCAAGAAGTTATTCGACAAGCTTCTAAAGCTATTATGAATATAAATAACCTAGATCTATCAATTCTAGAGATATCACATAGAAGTAAAGATTTTGTAGACATCATTGATGAAGCAAGAGAACTTACAAAAAAAATTTTAAAAATACCTCAAGAATATGAGGTTCTATTCTTGCAAGGAGGAGCAAGTTTGCAGTTCTATATGTCTGCATTAAATCTACTAGAAACAGGCGGTATTGGCGGTTACATTGATACCGGAACTTGGTCAACAAAAGCTATAAAAGAAGCTAATAAAGTTGGGAAAGTTCATGTCATAGCATCATCAAGGGATGAAGGATACAAATATCTGCCAAAAAATATAAAATTGGACAAAAACATTGACTACTTACACTTTACAAGTAATAATACAATATACGGAACCCAATTTAAATCATTTTCTGAATTATACAATTTGGCACAATCAAGAAATGCAAAACTCATTTGCGATATGTCTTCAGATATATTTAGCAAAGTATTTGATATAAGTCAATTTGATTTAATATACGCCGGAGCCCAAAAGAATTTAGGGCCAGCAGGAGCAACATTAATTATTATCAAAAAAGAAATTCTAAAAAATAATAATGCATTACCGACATATTTAAATTATAGTACTCATATAGAAAAAGAATCTATGTTCAACACTCCACCTGTTTTTTCTATTTATGTAGCAATGCTTACATTAAGGTGGATACAAGAAAATGGAGGATTAGCTAGTATTGAAAAAAAGAATAAAAACAAGGCGAATGCTATGTATGATGAAATTGATCGGAACCCTCTTTTTTCAGGTTATACAGAAAATACCGATAGATCAATAATGAACGCTACATTTAAATTAAATAATCATAAATTAGAAAGTGAATTTAAAAAATTGTGTCATGAATCAAGAATTAGTGGGATTTACGGACATAGATCAATAGGCGGTTATAGAGCATCTATGTATAATGCTCTTGAAATTGATAGTGTAAATAAATTAATCGAAATAATGCAAATAATTGAAAAAATATCGTAATGAAAAAAATTCTCATTAATGATGGCATATCAAAGTCAGGAAAACAAAAATTAATCGAATATAATTTTAATGTGATTGATCAACATATAGATCAAGATAACTTAATTGAATTTATTAACGACAATAATGTTGACGGAATTCTAGTAAGAAGTGCCACGAAAATCACAAAAGAAATAATTAATGAATGTCCATCATTAAAATTAATTGGTCGAGGCGGTGTAGGAATGGACAATATCGATGTACAACATGCACAAGCAAAAAAGATAAATGTAATCAATACACCAGGTGCATCCTCATCTTCTGTAGGGGAACTCGTTTTTTCACATTTATTTAGTATGGCTCGACATACATATCACTCAAATAGGACGATGCCATTAGAGGGTGATTTTAACTTTAAAAAATTAAAAAAAAATTATGCCAGTGGATCTGAACTAAGAAACAAAACAATTGGTATAATAGGTTTTGGAAAAATAGGACAAGCTGTTGCTAAAATTGCTATTGGAATCGGCATGAATGTTTTATTCTATGATAAAAATATTAAAGAACAAACTATCTCTATTAATTTTTACAATGAAAAAGAAGTGAAATTTCATCTAAAGCGAACTGATTTTGAAATATTATTAGAAAAATCAGACATGATATCATTACATATCCCAAAACAAGAGAAGCCTTTGATCAACAAGAAGGAAATTAAATTGATGAAAAAAGGTGTATTTATTGTCAACACTTCTAGAGGTGGCATTATTAATGAAAAAGATTTAATCCAAAGTTTAAATAATCGACATATTCAATGTGCAGGATTGGATGTTTTTGAAAAAGAACCTAATCCTAACATAGAATTACTAATGAACGAACATATTTCACTATCTCCCCACATAGGTGCATCTACACTGGAAGCACAACAAAGAATTGGCTTAGAATTAGCAGAACAAGTAAATCAAATATTTAATGGTTAAAATTGGTGCATTTAAAGCTTTAAGACCGAATGACAATATAGTAGAGCACGTCCCAACTCAAGCGTATTCGAATTATAAAAAACTAGAGATTGAAAAAACAAAGAAAAATAATCAATATAGTTTTTTGAATATTATTCATCAGAATCATATCGATGACCAAAAGAAAAGATTTAAAAGTATAAAAAATCAATTAGATAGTTTTACTGATAAAAAAATTCTTATTAAAGAAGATAATCCAGCGATATATATTTATACTCAAACAATAAAAAATATGAAATTTACAGGTTTTATCTGTACTATTGATTTAAATGATTATAGAAATAAAAAAATTAAAATTCATGAAAAAACTATTAAAAAACGAGAATTATTATTTGCAAAATACCTTTCAATTACTAAAATTTATGCAGAACCTGTTTTAATCACGCATGACAGTAAGTATACATATACGAAACATAAGAGTAAATCAAATCTTCTATACAACTTTACCACACCAGATAAAGTACAACACGAAATATGGAAAATAAGTAAAAAAGAAGAGATTAAAAAAATCACTAATCATTTTCAAAATATTGAATACTTATATATCGCTGACGGACATCACAGAATGGCGTCTTCATCAAGAGTTACAAATAATAATTTATGTCTTGCGTATATTCTGCCAAAAAAAGAACTTCAAATATATCCATTTCATAGAGCAGTTATCACAAAATATCCAAATGAAGATATTATAAGTAAAATAAAACAAAAAATCCAAGTTCATAATATTGATAAACCAACAAAAAATTCAAAAAATATTGAGTTTTACTTTCAAAAAAAATGGTATTCTACTCATATAAAAAAGCAGAAAGACACATTAGATAATTTATTAGTCAATAAATTGCTGAATAATATTTTAAAGCCCATTTTTAATATAAAAGATGAACGAAAAAATAAAAATATTCGATTTATTTCTGGAAAAACGGAAACTAGTGGAATCATTAATGATTTAAAAGAAAATGAAATTTTATTTATGATGAATTCAATAAATATAAATACAATTATAGAGATCGCCCACCAGGATAAAACAACACCCCCAAAGAGCACATTTATTCTACCAAAAATACCAAGTGGACTAATCATGATGGAATTGACATGAATATTGAAAAGAATATTAATAAAATAAAAAAGGAAGTCCCCAAATCACAATTAATTGTGGTGACAAAAAAGCAAAGTTTAGAAAATATTAATAAAGTCTACAAATTTGGAGAAAGAGAATTTGGAGAAAATAAAGTACAAGATATTTTGCAAAAAAAAGAAAAACTCCCCAGCGATATCAAATGGCATATGATTGGACATTTACAAACGAATAAAGTCAAATTTATTGCACCATTCATACATATGATTCAATCTGTAGACAGCATCAAATTATTAGAAAAAATTGATCTCTATAGTGAAAGAAATAACCGTAAAATCAATTGTTTAATTCAAGTAAAAGTTGCAAAAGAAGATTCAAAGTATGGATTTAGCACGAAGGATGCTCAAAAATTATTATCTTCTAATTACCAAGATAAATACTCAAATACAAATATTAAAGGAATTATGGGTATGAGTTCATTTACAAATGACCCTTATATTATTAAAAACGAATTTATAGAATTACAAAATATTTTTAATAATATCCAAATACCCAATAAAGTCTTATCAATTGGCATGAGTAATGATTATAAAATTGCCGCTACAACAGGCTCTAATATGATTAGAATCGGATCTGCTATTTTCAAATGATTTACATGCTAGCTAAACAATTCACAACATTGTCTTCTATTCGTTTAATAATGTCACTATTATCAGCTTTTTGAAAATCATCGCCTGTTATACTATTAAACAACTCTATATACCTATTAGAGACAGAGTTTGTGAAATCCGTTGTTAAATGTGGAATATTTTGCCCTTTTTTACCTTGAAAACCATTCTCTATTAACCATTCTCTTACAAATTCTTTTGATAATTGCTTTTGTGGTTGACCTAAATCTTGTCTTTCTTGGTAGCCATTTAAATAAAAATAACGAGATGAATCAGGAGTATGTATTTCATCAATTAAAACAATTTTTCCTGATTTTGTTTTACCAAATTCATATTTTGTATCAACAAGAATAAGCCCCTTTTCTCTTGCATATTCCGTTCCTCTTTGAAAAAGTTTTTTCGTAATATCTTCTAAATACAAATAATCTTCTTTAGACACCAAATTAGTTTCAATAATGTCTTCTTTAGAAATATCTTCGTCATGTCCTTTATCAGCTTTAGTAGTTGGCGTAACAAGTGGTTCCGGAAATTGATCATGTTCTTTTAAACCATCTGGCAACCTCTCACCACACAATACTCTTTTACCATCTCTATATTCTCTCCAAGCATGACCAGTTAAATATCCTCTAATAACCATTTCAACTTTAAAAGGCTCACAATATTCACCTATTGTTACCATAGGATCTGGAGAAGATAGTTTCCAGTTATCAATAATATCAGAAGTTAAGTCTAAAAAATTAGTAGCTATTTGATTTAAAACCTGTCCTTTGTAAGGTATGCCAACAGGCAGAACTGTATCAAAGGCAGAAATTCTATCAGTAGCAATCATCACTAAAGTATCTTCTCCTACTTTATACACATCCCTAACTTTACCTTTATAAACACTAGTCTGATTAGGAAATTGAAAATCTGTTTTTATAATTGTTTGATTCATAATAATTATTTTTTATATGCTTTAATAATACTTTTAACTAATTTATGTCTAATAACATCTTTATCACTAAATTGAATTACACCCACACCTTCTATATCTTTCAATAAATTACTTGCATGTAATAAACCTGATTGCTGACTTTTAGGCAAATCAATTTGTGAAACATCTCCACAAAGTATAAATTGCGCTAAAGGGCCCATTCTGGTTAAAAACATTTTCATTTGTTGAATAGTTGTATTTTGAGCTTCATCTAAAATCACAAACGCATTATCTAAAGTTCTACCTCTCATAAACGCCAAAGGAACTATTTCAATTTGATTATTCTTTAAATAAAAATTTAATTTTTCTTTCTCAAATATATCATATAGAGAGTCATATAAAGGTTTCATATATGGACTTAATTTATCATATAAGTCTCCTGGTAAAAAACCTAAATTTTCGCCAGCCTCTACAGCAGGCCTGGTTAAAATTATTTTTTTGACATTTTGTTCCTTTAGTGCTTTACAAGCTAAAGCAATAGCCATATATGTTTTACCAGTTCCAGCTGGACCTAAAGCAAATATTAAATTATTACCTACTATAGAATTTATCATTTTTTTTTGGCCTACACTTTTAGGAACAATGGCAGAACCGTTCTTTCTTACTAAAAGAACATCCGCATTCAAATTAAAATCATTTCCAAATTTAATATTTTTAGCACCAGAATCTAATAACATTTGTTTTATATCATTCAGACTAATTTCATCATGGTGTTCAAGAAAGTTTGAAATTGTTTTAAAAATACGTTTTATTTTAGCAATCTCTGTTTTCGAGCCATCTAAGAACACCTCAACTCCTCTAGGCGTGATACTTAAATTTTTAAAATATGATTTCATAAAGTTAATATTTACATTTTCTGCACCATAAATATCAACTAAATGTTTAGAATTTAAAATAATCTTATCTTTAGACATTATCTCGTTAGTAATAAGATTAAATATATAGAAAAATTTGAGTATTTTATCACTATAAATACAATTATAATTCATCGTAATTTTAATATATGAGTATTATCACATTAACTTCTGACTACGGATCCAAAGATTATTTTGCCAGTGCAATCAAAGGGACTATTTTATCAGAAAATAACAAAATACAAATCATAGATATATCCCACGAGATTACACCTTTTCATCTACAAGAATGTGCATATATATTAAAAAACTCATATAATAATTTCCCAAAAAACTCTGTACATATTATAGCTGTAGATACCGAGAAGCAAAAAAATAAACGTCACATAGTTGCATATATAGATGAACACTATTTTATTACATCTGATTCAGGATTGTTATCATTAATATTTCCAAACATAAAACCTTCTGAATTAGTAGAAATCAACATCTCAGGAGAATATAACACTGAGCTATTCCCCGCCAAAGATATTTTTGCAAAAGTAGCATGTCATATAATAAGAGGAGGAAAGTTAAGTATTATTGGTGATCCAATTAATAATTTAAAATTATTTATGAACTCTATGCCCGTTGAAATAAATAATGGTAAATCATTAGTTGGTGAAGTAATATATATTGATAGATTTGGCAATATTGTAACTAATATTGATAAAAAATTATTCAAAGAAAAAAAAGGCGATAATAATTTTATTATACATTTACCCAGGGGGAAGAAAGTGCATACAATTAACCAAACATATAGTGATGTTAAAGAATCAGAAGTTATAGTATTATTTAACTCAGTAAATTTATTAGAAGTAGCAATAAATCGAGCTGATAAAAATGCTATTAGCGGTGCAAGTACGTTACTTGGCATTGAAGAAGGTAATCAAATCATTATTAATTTTATAAAAAAGAATGAATAAAAATGTTTGCGATTTATAAAAAGGAAATAACAATGTTTTTCACAACAATGGAGGCTTATGTTGCCATAAGTGTATTTTTTTGTATAAATGGGCTAATACTATGGTATATACCTAGTGAGTTTAATATATTTTATAACAAACAAGCTAGTCTTCTTCCATTCTTCACAATCGCACCATGGGTTCTGTTATTTTTAATGCCAGCAATTACAATGAAAATGGTTAACTCTGAATTAGTGCATAAAACAAGCCTAATACTATTTACAAAGCCCATTGCAATTTGGGAAATAATTGTAGGTAAATTTTTAGCAAGTTTTACGATTGGCATAACAGCTATCTTACCAACCATAATATTTGTTTACACGATATATAATATAAGTACTCCAAAAGGCAATATTGATTCAGGAGAATTACTAGGTTCATATATCGGCATAATACTCTTAATTAAATTATATAGCGCAATAGGATTATTCTGTTCCAGTGTCTTTAAAAATAATATGATTGCTTTTATATTAACAACAGTGATTATTTTATCATTATATTTTGGAATCGATTTAATTGCAAGTTTTTATAATAACACGACATTAGAATACCTAAGCATTCATTATCATTACAAATCAATCAGCAGAGGAATTATTGACTCCAGGGATATAATTTATTTTATATCTCTGACCTTTTTCTTCTTATATTCTTCCCACGTAATAACAGATAAAAATAAAACATAATAATGACGACCAAAATAAATTTCATTTTCATGTTTTTGATATTAATTCTTATTAATATAGCAGGGTTATATTATTTTTTTAGATGGGACTTGACAATAGAAAAAAAATACTCTATTTCTAAAGAAACAAAAAAAATAATAGGTGAACTAGACGATATTATGTATTTTAAAATTTATCTACATGGTGACATACCTATTGAATATAAAAAACTCGAAAATGAAACTAAATATATCTTAGAAGAATTTCGAGCACATTCTGAGTTTATCCAATATGAATTTATTGACCCTAGTTCGATTGAAAATGATATGTATAAATTATCTCTTCAGGAAGAATTATTTAATAAGGGAATTACACCTATCCCTGAACGGGATTTTACAAAAACAAAATTAGAAGAATACTTGATATTTCCTGGTATTGTAGTGTCATATAAATCTAAAGAAACCAGTGTCTCTCTTATTAATGAAACATTAATGGGAGACAGAAATTTAATTATTAAAAAATCTATTGATAAAATCGAACATCAGCTAACCAATGGAATCAGAAAAATCAATACTCAAAACAAACAAAAAATAGGTTTAATCTTAGGACACAATGAAACTACTGATCAGTATATTAGATCTTTTAGAGACATTACATCTGAACACTATCAATTAATAGACATTGAAATTTCAGGAAAATTAAATGCATTAAATGATCTTGATTGTATTATTGTTAATGATCCTAAAACTTATTTTAATGAAAAAGACAAGTTTATTATTGACCAATTTATTATGAATGGTGGAAAAAGTATTTGGATTCTCAATGGTCACAATGCGAGTATGGATAGTTTAGAAATGCAAAGTGAAATTATCGCACTGCCAAGAGAAAATCGGAATCTAGAAGACCTTTTATTTAAATATGGTGTAAGAATAAACTTTGATCTAGTTCAAGACCTCCAAGCAGCTCCAATTCCTGTGATTACACATTATATTGATGACAAGCCCCAATGGAGTTTATTTCCATGGGTGTTTTTTCCAGTTATTAGTAATAATAATCTACATTTAATCACAAAATCAATTGAACCAATCAAAACAATGTTTCCTAGTTCAATGGATTTAATTAAAAATAATATTAATAAAACTATTTTACTACAAACTTCTCCTTCATCAAAAAAGACTCAAACACCTGCACTAATCAATCTAGAAAATTTAAAAAAAGAACCTAATCAAAACTTATTTAACGACAAAAGAAAAAACATTGCAGTTTTATTAAGTGGAAATTTTGAATCCTTGTATAAAAATCGTGTTAATAGTGAAATATCAGGCGATAAAGACATAAATTTTAAAAACCAAAGTACAACAAATGAAATGATTATTATTTCTGATGGGAATTTTATCAAAAATCAATTCTTTAAAAACCAAGCGCTTCCATTGGGTCTAGATAAACACACTGGGGTTCAATATGGCAATATGGATTTTATTCTAAATTGCATTGATTTTTTATTAAAAAATAAACAATTTATTGATATAAGATCAAAAAATATTAAAAGTAGACTATTAAATAATATGAAAATAAAAAATGAAAAACAATACTGGCAACTAATCAACCTGCTAAGTCCTATTTTAATTTTAATCATATTTGGATTAACAATTTCTATGATTAGAAAAAAACAATATAAAACTTAATTTTATGTACAAATTCTATATTTATACGTTAATTATATTAACATTAGTGATAATTGTGATTTTTGGCAAACAAAAACACAATCAAAATAGTTCCTTAAGAGTTGACAAAAGAGCATTTCATGTTGTGGACACAACTACAATTAAGAAAATTACATTAGAAAATAAAAATTTAGAAAAAGTCACACTACATAGAATAAATAGTGAAACATGGATATTGAATGACTCCTTAACTGCCAATAAATACTTAATAGATTTGATATTAAAAACATTAAAAGAAATGCGTATTAAAAAACCTATAGCAAGAGCAGCTCTACCAAATGTTATCAAAAAAATGGCTATACAAAACACAAAAGTGGAAATAACCCAGAAAAATAATAAAGTTAAGACTATATATATCGGTAGTGAAACACCTGATCAACTAGGCACCTATATGATGATTAAGAATGCAAAAGAACCTTATGTTATACATATACCCGGTTTTCATGGCTATTTGAGTTCTAGATTTTCATGCAAACAACACCTATGGAGAAGTAAGCAATTATTTAATGAATTGATTACCAGATCTTCATATGTTATAGAAAATAACCCTGATTTAATATATGACACGCAGTCAGTCAACAATAAAGAGTTATCTAACATTTATTGTGAATCTTTTTTAATTGATAATGTGAAATTTAAAACCAATGAGATTAAAATGCGTGATCCATTTTTTATTTTAAAATTTAAAACAAAAAATGGAATAGAACATGAATTAAAATGCATAAGAAAAAAACCCGTAAGTAAAGGCAAATACTTACACCATGAATTTGATCAAGAACGTTTTTATGGCTTAATGAATAATTCCCTGATGCTAATACAGTACAAACAATTTGAGAGGTTTTTACAATCTGAATCAATACTGACATATTTTATGCCATGGCTAATCAATGAAAGTGTAATTTTATAATCAATAATTCATTTCATTTATAGCGAAATTTTAAAACGCTTGATTATATTTACAGAAAAAATACTTTATGAATTTTATAATATCTAGTGAAAGTTTACTTAAAATTATTCAACCTGTGATTGGTATTATTGT
The DNA here is from genome assembly GCA_002701365.1 of Flavobacteriales bacterium. GTDB lineage: Bacteria > Bacteroidota > Bacteroidia > Flavobacteriales > TMED113 > SP256. Next base: position 9,653 of record NZUK01000020.1, on the reverse strand, counting down.
CAATAATCCTGCATTACCAATTATTGAAAATATTCTTCTTGAATTAAATGACGGGACACTGTATGTAAAGGCTACTGATCTTGAAACAACAATCATCAATAGCACACAAGTAGAATCCAAGTCCAATGCATCAATTGCAATTAATGCTAAATTACTAAGTGAAACACTACGAACTTTTCCTGAACAACCTCTAACCTTTAAAACAAATGATCAAAATAATACATTAGAAATAACCTCAGAACAAGGAAGTTACACCTTATCATTTACAAACAGTGATGAATTTCCTAGCACACCAGAAATAGGTGAATCTGCATCCATGTCAATAGATAGTAAAATCATAGAATCAGGTATAAAAAACACATTATTTGCGACTGGAAATGATGAATTAAGGCCTGTAATGTCAGGTGTATATATGGAGCTCGAAAATAATGTAATTCGACTAGTCTCAACTGATGCTCATAAATTAGTAAGATATGAAAATAATCTAGAATCTGAGACAAAGAACTCTACCAGTTGTATTATTCCTAAAAAACCTTTACAACTAATAAAAAATATTATCAACGGAAAAAATGATACAATTAAAATAGAATATAATAATACCAATATTATCTTCTCTTTCCAAACTATGAAGATCTATTGTCGTCTTATTGATGGAAATTATCCAAATTATACCGCAGTTATTCCAAAAGAAAATGCTCATCAATTAGATATTGATCGAAATACCGTACTAAGCTCCTTGAAACGTGTTTGTATTTTTTCAAACCAAACAACATATCAAGTGAAATTTAAAATTACTGGAAACGAAATCAGAATTTCAGGCGAAGACATTGACTTTTCAAACAAGGCAATCGAAACAATGAAATGCGAATATTCTGGTCAAGATATTGAAATTGGATTTAATGGTAAGTTTTTAATTGAAATTTTAAATACATTAGAAACAGAAAAAATACACATGTTATTCTCTAGTCCTAGTAAAGCCGCAATAATTAAACCTAATAATGATAATGAGATTGAAAATATTCTAATGCTAGTTATGCCAGTAATGTTGAATCCAAATACTTGAAAAAAAAATATACTATGCGGAGAAGGAGGGATTCGAACCCCCGGTACCTTGCGGTACAACGGTTTTCAAGACCGCCGCATTCGACCACTCTGCCACTTCTCCAAGGATCTAATGATTGTCAAAATTAAATATTTTTTTCAATCTTTAAACAAAATAGAGAGTAATTATTTAGTGTTTTTTAAATGAAGATTAAATTAATCGAATTATTGATAGTTTTTTTATCTAAAATACCGTTAGTATTATTATATGCAATTGCCAGAATATTAACATTAATCAACCCTATATTTATTAAATATAGAATTCAATTGATAAATAAAAATTTAACAAACTCATTTCCAAAACTTGAAAAACATGAAATCAGTAAATTGAAAGATCAGTTTTATATTTTCTTTTTTAATGTCATGGCCGAAGTGATTAAATCAAGAAGTTTAAAAGAAAAAGAGATTCTTAATAGAGTTAAAATTAAAAATATAAATCTAATAAAGAACAATATACATAATCAAAAGCCAACCATACTCATAACATCTCATTACAATAATTGGGAATGGCATTTTCTAAGATTAAGTTTAATAAAAAACATTAACTTAACAGCTGTATACAAACCTCTTTCTAATGAATATATAAACAAAGTATTGCTTAAAATAAGGGGTAGATTTGGAGCAATTTTAATACCACTAAAAAAATGGAAATACTTTATAATGAAGAATAAAAACAAACCCTATGTCTTTATGTTTATTAACGATCAAGTCCCAGTTGAAGTTGTAAATGGGAAAAGAATTAATTTTTTAAATCAATCAACACTTTTTGATAATGGAGCTGAAAAAACTGCACAAATATTAAATGCAGATGTTATATATAGCGAAATGCAATTAATAAAAAAAGGGCACTATATTATAACTTTAAAAAAGTTGAATTCAACGAGAATTACTGAAAAATATGCTAAATTATTAGAAACAACAATACAAAAACAACCACAAAAATGGCTTTGGTCTCACAACAGATGGAAAAGATAAAACATAAATTAGGAATTTTTATACTAAATTACAATGGACTTAAATGGCTTCAAAAAAGTATTGTTAATATTTTACATAATAGTCCAAATACTGATGTGATAATTATTGATAATAATTCTCAAGATCAATCTATAAATTATATCAAAAAAAAATTTCCAGAAATCAAATTAATAGAGCACAAAAAAAACTATGGATTTTCCAAGGGTTATAATAAGGTTTTACTAAATGATTTTAATTATGATTATTTTATAATCATGAATAATGATGTATTAGTAGAAAAAAATTGGCTAACACCAATACATAAGCTAATAATGGAAGAAAATATTGGTATTATACAACCTAAAATTAAGAACCTGACCCAAAATAACATGTTTGATTACGCAGGTGCATCTGGCGGATTTATAGATATCATGGGTATTCCTTTTTGTAGAGGTAGATTGTTAAACACACTAGAAAAAGACAATGGACAATATGACGAAAACATAGATATATTTTGGGCATCTGGATGTTGTTTAATCATAGAAAGTAATTTATTTCATGAACTTAATGGATTTGATGAAGATTTTTACATGTATCAAGAAGAAATAGATTTATGTTGGCGCGCTCAATCATCGAAAAAAATAAAAAAATGTTGTCCTCAAAGTATCGTATATCATTATGGAAGTGGAACATTAATGGAGCAAAACAATATCAAACATTTTTATAATCACAGAAATAATATTTTATTATTATTGAAAAATATGAGCATAAAATGGCTTATAAAAATCTTACCCATTAGGATTGTAATGGATTACCTAATCATAATGTATTATTTTATCTCGGGAATAAGCTATATGATATATACAGCTCCTCTATATTTACATGAAAAATACAGACCAAACAGTACAAAAGGAATTGAAAAAATAAAAACCAGTTTTTTAATTATATCAGCACATATATCAATCATTTTTTTATTTCAGAAAATAATAAAAAAACGTATGCCGATTGCAAGAAAAAAAATATATCCTAGAAGTATTATATTAGATTATTACTTCAATCAAAAAAAGGCTTTTTCTCAATTAAAAAAGTTTTGATCTTTTAGTCAGGTAAGAGACTAAAATTTTATTAAAGCCCTGTTGAATAAAGGCGGGAACATAATCAATACTATACTGACCACAATACAATTCTAGCTTTTTTTCAAATTCAGAGTATAATTTTTTATAATTTTCTCTGTAAACAGAAGGGTTTAGTTTAATACTATTGTTGTTTTCTAAATCTACGAACTCATAAGGCTGATTAGATAAATTAAATAGTTTTTCAGAGGAATCTTGCACATGAAATAAAATTACTTCATTTTTACGATACCGCAAATGTTGAAGAGCTTCTAACCATTGATCAGGTTGCTTATCATTAAAATTAAACATGTCACTGAAAATTATAACCAATGATCTTTTAGGTATTTTTTCAATAAAATCTGAAATAACTGCTTGAAAATTAGTTTTTTTATTTTTTTCCTGTTTAAAAGATATCATAGAGTCTAGTTTAGATATTAAATGATTATAGTGTACTTTATTGCTTCTAGCAGGAGTAAAAAAGTCTATAACTTCATTATATAACGTTAAACCAAAACCATCCCGCTGTTTATGAAACAAGTGCATCAAACAGGCAGCAGCATACAAAGAAAAAGTCAATTTTGATTCATCATGAGACAAGGACATTGGATATTGCATAGATGAAGAAGTATCAATTAAAATATGAGATCTTAAATTAGTCTCATCTTCAAATTTCTTTACAAATAGTTTATCTGATCTAGCAAATAATTTCCAATCAATATTCTTAGTAGATTCACCCGGATTATATAGTCTATGTTCAGCAAATTCAACCGAAAAACCATGGTAAGGACTTTTATGGAGACCTGTCAAAAAGCCTTCAACTACCTGTCTAGCAAAGAAGTCAAGATTATCTGTAATGTTAATCTGCTTTCTTTCAAGAGGCATAACATTCTAAATCAAGGAGTTAAGCTTGTCTTCTAATTGAGACTTAGATGCAGTACCCATATGTTTGTCAACAATTTCACCATTTTTAAAAAACAATAATGTGGGAATAGATGTTATGCCATACTTAGCAGAAATATCCGATTCAGAATCAACATTAACTTTACCAACAATTGCTTTTTCCTTAAATTCGTCATGTAACTCATCAAGTAATGGAGCAATCATGCGACAAGGACCACACCATTCGGCCCAAAAATCAACAAGGACCGGCTTATCAGATTCTAGAACTTCATCATTAAAGTTTTCTGTAGTAAATTCTTTTGCCATAATTTTGAAATTTTAATAAGCAAATCTAATTGATTTTTTTTTTAATCCAAATGATATCAGCATTAATCTTATTGCAAACTAAATTCTTTAGAAAGAATACTCATTTCATTAATTAATTCCTTGCAAATACCGACTTGATATTTTTTAGATAAAAAATTAACTACTGTTTCATCGGTAGAAATAGAAAATTTTAAATTATGTTTTCCAGGGTATTTTTGAATAACAACCATCAACTTGTCAATAAATTGATCATTAATATCTAAAAGTTGAATACTAAAATTAATCTCATGCATCATCTTACTAGAAACATCTGATAACAGATTTACACTATTGATTTTCATGACTAAATTGCCATCCCAAGCACGATTAACCATGGATGCAGAAAAATATAATAATGCGCCTTGAATAAAGTAATTTCTGAATTTAATATAGTTTTCTCCAAATAATCTGATTTCTTTTGAACAACTATAATCCTCTAAAGTTAAAATACCATATGGCTTATTATTTTTACCCATTCTCTCAATATTAGACTGGACATAACCAGAGAAAGTGAAATTATTAATAGGGTTTTGAAATAGATCAATATCTCTTATTTGATGCGTACAAAAATTTTTAACTTCGATAGAAAAATCATCAAGTGGGTGCCCTGACAAGTAAACTCCAAGGACTTCTTTTTCCTTATTCAACAATTCAAATCTATTCCATTTTTCATCTTTCCCAAGAACAGGTTCTTGGGTCATAGTATTCATCGTTTTAACATCAAACATTTCTAATTGGTTCTGCGCATCGTTATTCTTTGCAAATTGTGAACGAAATTGAATCACCAATTCAATAAAAGTTAAATTATTTATTTTTTTAAAAAAGTTTGCCCTATTAACTGATGTAATAGAATCAAAAACACCACCAACAGAAAGTGCCTCCAATACACGTTTATTAACTACTTTACCATCTATTCTTTTAATGAAATCCATAAAACTTTTATAATCACCATTTCTTAATCTTTCATTAATAATTGATTCTGCTGCAACACTACCTACCCCCTTAATTGCACCTAATCCAAACCGGATATCATTGTCCATATTTACAGAATAATCAATAAAACTTTCATTTAAATCAGGTCCTAAAACACAAACCCCCATTCTTTTACATTCATCCATATATTTTGTCAATTTAGACAAATCACTCATATGATGAGTTAACAAAGAAGCCATGAATTCTTGAGGGTAATGAGTCTTTAAATATGCCGTTTGAAAAGAAATAAAGGAATAACATGTAGAGTGAGACTTATTGAAAGCATAAGAGGCAAAAGCCTCCCAATCTTTCCATATTTTCTCAATTATTTTCAAATCATAATTTCTAGCCTTACAACCATTGAAAAAATCCTCTTTTAATCCATCTAAAATATCTTTCTTTTTTTTACCCATAGCTTTCCTTAGAACATCAGCTTTTCCTTCTGAAAAACCAGCTAACTCCTGAGATAATTTCATAACCTGTTCCTGATACACAGTAATACCATAAGTGTTTCCAAGATATTTTTCCATTATTGGCAAGTCATAATGTATTTTCTCCCGACCATGTTTCCTTTCAATAAAATTAGGGATATACTCCATGGGTCCAGGTCTATAAAGGGCATTCATTGCAATTAAATCTTCAAACTTATCAGGCTTTAATGCTCTTAAATGTTTTTGCATACCTGCCGACTCAAACTGAAAAGTACCTAATGTTTCACCTTTTTGATATAATTCAAATGTTTTTAAATCTTCTATATCAACATTTTCAATATCTATTTTCACATTGTGCCGTTTTTGAATTAAAGAAACTGCATCCTTTATTTGTGACAACGTATTCAAACCAAGAAAATCCATTTTCAACATTCCTGCACGCTCAACAACACTATTGTCAAATTGAGTAATATATAAGTCAGAATCCGAAGTTTTACATACAGGGATATGTTTTGTTATGTCATCAGGAGTAATAATGATACCACAAGCATGTAACCCTAAATTTCTTATACTTCCTTCAGTTAACTGAGCTAACTGCATTAATTCAAGTTCATCTTGATTTTTATTAATAGAGTCCATTAATTGCTGTACTTTATTTACATCTTCTCTATTCAGCTTTTTTGATAACTCTTTTTGACTTAAGGAAAAAATTTGATCTAGTGAAATAGGTGGAACTTTTTTTGCCAAGGCATCTACTTGTGACAATGGAACATCCAATACTCTTCCCATGTCACGAATAGAGGATTTAGCTGCCATTTTTCCATAAGTGATAATTTGGGCCACTTGATTACTACCATATTTTTCAACAACCCAATTAATTAATTTTGATCTGCCAACATCATCAAAATCAATATCAATATCAGGCATGGAAACACGTTCCGGATTTAAAAATCTTTCAAAAAGTAAATTATATTTTATTGGATCAACACTAGTTATACCTAAACAATAAGCAACTACAGAGCCTCCTACAGATCCTCTTCCTGGACCTACAGAAATTCCCATTTTTTTGGCGTGACCAATAATATCCTGCACAATTAAAAAATAACCTGGATATCCAGTTTTTTTAATTGTATTTAACTCAAAATCAATTCTTTCAGTTATTTCAGGTTTTAAAACACCGTATTTTTTTTCTGCACCAATTTGACATAAATGTTTTAAATAATCATGTTGCGTCTTAAAATCAGCGGGCAAATCATATTGTGGCAATAACACCTCACTTTCTAAACTATATGATTGAAATTTTTTAGAAAATTTATCTAAATTCAAAAAAGAATCTGGATGATCTTCAAAGAGATGACACATATCCTGAAAACTTCTAAAATAAAAATTATTATTTGGGAATCCGAATCTTTTCCCATGGCCTTTGCCAATTGGAGTGCCTAATCTTTCACCATTTTTCACACACAATAAGGCATCATGTGCCTTAGATTCTTCTTGATTAATATAATATATTTGATTTGCGGGTAAATAAGGAACATTATATTCCTTAGCCCATAGCAATAAAGTATTATTTACTTCCGTTTCAAATTTGATATCATTTTTACTTATCTCTATAAAGAAATTATCTTTAAATTCACTGAGCCACCATAAAAAACAATCCTTGGCCTTCTCTTTTTTACCAGCAATAATTAATTGTGATATTTCTCCATACATGCCACTTGTTGTCGCAATTAAATCATCTTTATATTGTTTAATTAATTGCTTATCAACTCTTGGAAACCCACTGTATAATCCATCTATATAACCAAATGAAGATATTTTACATAGATTTTTATAACCTTTTTTATTTTTAGCGTATAGAACCTGAGAAAATCTCTTATCCCTTTTTTCTCTAGTAAATTGACGGATATTTCTATCATCAACCAAATAAAATTCGCAACCTAAAACAGGGGTAATATGATGTTTTTCACAAAGTGATAAAAATTCAAATGCTCCGAATAAATTACCATAATCTGTCAGTCCAATAAATTTCATGTTTTCAGAAACCGCCTTTTGAATTAATTCTTTTATAGAAATAGTAGATTGCAGCAACGAATATGAGCTATGACAGCGAATATGATAAAAGGAGTTATCCGAATCAACATGAGTAATTTGATTTGACTCGTTTTTTTGAAAACTTGTAACAGATTTATTATGTTTATTAGATTCAGACTCAAATATACTCTGTGTAGGTCCTAAATCAATTTCTGATAGAACTATACTATTCTCATTTTTTTGTATAAAATCATCAATCAATTTTTTCTCTAAAAAAGAATTTTCAGAATCAATAACAGAAAGTCTTAATAATTCAAAAAAACATCTAGCTGTTGCATTTACATCAGCAGCTCCATTGTGAGCATTATCAACTAGATAAGCATCAGAAAATAATTTACCATATAACTCAATCAGTTTGGGCGGTTTAAAACCTTTTCGTATTCTAATTGTTCCCTTATTATTAATGGTATAACTCACTAATTCTCCAATTGCTACATTAGGTATAGTATCCGACTTTTTATGAATTAAACCTTCTTCTATATTACCATTAGATTGATTCTTTACAACTAACCTAAATTTAAACATATTGCTACCATCTCTAGCAGTCCATTGACCATTAGGTTCAACACTTTGAATAACTCCATCATTTCCGGTCTTAAGTTGACAATAATCAACCGACAAATTCATAGTATCAATAGATTTAACTGATTCAAATGGGGAATCCTTACCCAATCTTAAATACTCTGCACCAATAACATTAATATCAAATTCAACATTATGACCAATAATAAAATCTGCACTAGATAGAGCTTTAGAAAATTTTTCTAAAGCATCAGAAATTAAGATGCCATGTGTATCGGCAATCTCATTAGAAATTTTATGAATTTCAACCACTTGTAAGGGTATTTCAAAGTCAATTGGCTTAATTATATCATTACTTGAAGAAAGTAAATTACCATGTTCATCATGTAACTGCCAAGCAATTTGAACACATCTAGCAGTACTCCAATTATCCAAATCATGCATTGGTTTTGAAAAACTTATCGGCAAGCCCGTAGTTTCGGTGTCAAATATTAGGTACATTAATTAAAAATATTAAATTGTAATCTAAATGTAATGAAAAATAAAATTGATTTTGTTATCAAACAAAAGATAAATTGATTAGTAAGAAAAAATTTAAATTTATTTTGTAAATAAAATAATTATTAGATATTTGCATCACTTAATTAACTGGGTTTAGGACCCTTTTTAAAAAATTAACAATATGGCAACAAAAATTAGATTACAAAGACATGGTAAAAAAGGCAGACCATTTTATCACTTAGTCGTCGCAGATTCTAGAGCAAAAAGAGATGGTAGATTTATTGAAAAACTTGGTACATATAACCCAAATATAAAACCTGCTGAAATAGATATTAATTTTGACAATTCACTTTCATGGTTACAGAAAGGTGCAGTGCCAACTGATACAGCTCGAGCTATCTTATCATACAAGGGGATTCTATTGAAAAAACACTTATTAGAAGGCGTAAAAAAAGGCGCATTAACACAAGAAAAGGCTGATGAGAAATTTGACATTTGGATGAAAGAAAAAGAAGCTAAAATTGTAGGGAATTTACAAAAGATTTCTCAGGAAAAAGATAAAGCCCATAAAGATAAAATTGAACTAGAAGAAAAAGCAAGGAAGAAAAAAGAAGAAGAAATACTGACTAAACATACACCTGCTGCTGAAGAAACACCTGCTGCTGAAGAAACACCTGCTGCTGAAGAAACACCTGCTGCTGAAGAAACACCTGCTGCT
>NZUK01000019.1 GCA_002701365.1 Flavobacteriales bacterium | reverse complement strand
ATTTGCAATTGTAATATTTGTATTCACCCCATCTGGATCAACTCCAGTTGGTTGTATGAATTGATACTCTCCTCCGATTAAAAAAGGTGTTCCTCCTGACCAGTTTAGTATAATATCTCCTTCACCTTCAAAACATAGTATTTCAGAAATAAAAGGATCAACAACCAGTGGATCAGGTTGATTAATGTCAATAATATAATCTTCAAGTAATCCATTAACTGTATATTGAAAATCACAACCATTAAAATCTTGAATACTTACAGAGTATGAACCAATATTTAGATTTGAAATAAAATAGTTATATGAAAACGGTACAGCATTTTCATCTAAGGTTAGATTAAATAAATCTCCACCTGATTCAATTTGAACATTATAAGGAGGGGTTCCTCCAGAGATAATTAATTCAATGGAGCCATCTGAAGATGAACCAGTAGCATTAGGACCAGCAAGATCACCTCCATTTATATTTAAAGCATTACATGATGGGTTCTGAATTAATTGATTTTCAATCGTGATCGGCGAAAGATCTTCGACAATTACCAAATTAGAAAAAACACTACAACCTAATTCATCCGAAACAATAACATAATAATCAGACGCAGATAAGTTATTAAAATCAAAAAGTGAAACACCTGCCTCAAGATTAACAATTTGTCCAACCTGAATATCATTACCATTAAATAAAGACACATTATAGGCACCATATCCTCCAGACAATGAGACATTCAAAGAACCATCTGAGCCCTCAGGACAAGAAGGATTATTAATTATATTTATAGAACTAGCTAGTTCTGCATCTGGAACAGGAATATCAAGATCGGAAGATGGCATATCAATAATCTGAGTACAACCATAATCATCAGTAAATATAAACTCATAAACATCTTGGGAATCTGGTTCAAAGGTCACAGTCACAGTTCCATCACCACCAAGAAAAGGCTGATCTGAAACAATAATAGAGGAAATATAAAGTTGAGTATTAGGAATGTAAGTATCAACAAATCCTTGTGGACCACCAACAAAAAACTCAATAGTACAAGAATAAATAAGTCCATCCCTTTCAACAAATCCAAATATTTCATCTGAAATCCAATTAGAATTATTACTCGCCAAAACACCTAGGTTGTCGCCTGGATCAGCAAACCAAGTAATTAAAGTTAAATTTCCATCATTATTAAAATTCCCATTAGACCATTCTAATGGGCTAAACCCATTAACCCCATTTCCAAAATCATTACATATTGAACCATTTTCAATACCACCAACACACTGATATCCTGATGCGTCAAGCACTGGATTAACCTCATTAAATAGCCCAAAAACATCTCCTTCCTGAAGATTATGATCAAGAGCTGGCAATCCTAAAATACCAACGTTATTAATCAAAATTGTTTGACTTGTGGCATTATTCATTGCAGGATAACAAAAGTCAAGCTCCAGGGAACCAACTTCAAGATCATCAGTAAAAATGGATGTAGAATTTTCTAAAACTTCAACTGAAAAATTATTACTAGTCAGTACTCCTGTTTGAGTAACTGAAAATGACACAGATACAGGATCTCCAAAACATTCAACTTCTAAAATATCAGTAATTTCAATTTCCATTGGCTCGATCTGATTAACCGTAAATACAAAAATTTCATCATCTTCCTCTAAACTATTGAATCCACTATTATTTAAAGTAGATGCAGATGCAGCACAACCTCCATCATCAACAATACTAAGAAGATAATCTCCTGTTGCAAGATTAGATAAAGTAATAATCTCAATAAATTGACCATTCCCATCATCAACTTGAACACTTTCTCCTGTTATAGGAATTAAATTATTATCAAAACCAGAGTAAGTATATGGAGGCGTACCTCCTGTAATTTGTATGTTAAAAATAGCCGACTCATCAGCAAGATCACAAACGCCATTATTGTCAAAATCCTCTAAACAACAATTGTATGGTTCCGAATCAGGTAATACAGACAAGTATATTTCTGAACTTGTCTCAATAAATTGTTCACTTGAAATAGTGCAACCATTAAAATCTAATACCTCAACAAGATATGTTCCTGAAGCAACACCGTCAAAAGAAACAATCTGATCATCTGCAATAGCAGCACCAAAACAATTACTTGTACACGGACTATATGAAATAATATACGGAGGAACACCTCCCGCAACTGAGACATTAATAGATCCTTGAGCTAAGCCCGAATTATTATAACAATCATCTATATTATCAAAATCTACTAAAAGAGCACCTTCTTGTTCTGCAAATTCAATAGGAGTACTTGTATATTGACAAATTCCATCGGCTGAAAAAATTACAAACTCATAACTACCAGCACCAAATAATGATTCTACAAGTACCGGCGAAGTTACATCTGTAATAAATGTTGGAGTTATATTGCCGTCGAGAAGCACACTAATATCATATGGAGCAGATCCTCCACTAAATTCAATTTCAATAGAAGCATTACCACTACAATCAATCTGAAAGCCATCAAAATCAGATATTATAAAATCGGTAAACTCTACTGGTTCTGCTTCCTGAACGATAATTTCCTCAGTTGATAAAGTGCAAAAATTATTACTTACTTCTAAAACATAATTTCCTGATCCAATATTGAAAATATTTTGAGAAGTTTCTCCCAAAACTACACTTCCATCAAGATACCATTGAAAACTTAATTCATCAAATGGATAAATAGGATTTAGGTCTACAATAATACTTCCATCAGGGGAGTCGCATGGAGAATCTATTGCAATAATATTAATAACAAAGTCTTCATTATCATTATTTAGATCATTGTCACAAATACCACAATCATCCTGCAAGAAATCTCCTTCACAAACTCCACTGCAATCTTGTCCACCAAGATCATTACCATTGCAATCTGTACAAGAATCAACAGGATACACACATGATCCATCATCATATGCAGCATCTGGAGAATAATTACAAGCATCAGAATCTAAACATCCTCCCACACATAACAAGTCCGCTGAGATTGAGATATTATAACCTAATGATCCATATAAATACTCAAAAAAGTCTGTTTGAGGACATACATATTCAGTAGGAACATTAGGGAAATTCGAAGTATTACTCACGCATGGGTTACCTCCTGGACTACCCTCAATATCATCCCCCCAATATATAGGGTCATTTGTAAGAATTGTAGTACCACCATTTTCTACAACCGATTCCCAATCTGTATTACCACCTGACGTATTACTTTCATAAGATGTTCCATTGTATAATTGTGCTATGAAGTAACCATATTCATCTCCCTCTTCCAATAAGTAACATGGAATATTCCATGTATGAATACCTGTATTTGGCAATAGAGCATCGTCATTCTCCCAATTTGCATTAGCAACTACTATATTATCAGTAATGTTATTAAATGTCAAGTAAATAGTGTTTAAATCTTCACAACCACCTATCCACTCTACTGTTAATTCCGTTCCATTTATTGGATTTGAAGTAACATTAGTAAATTCTAGCGGAGGACATCCACATTCATTACCATATAAACATTCACTATCAATATTTGCTAAAATATTATAATTACATGCAGTTTCATCAGTACAGCCTTCAATAATCAATTCACAACCTAATCCAAAATCTGCATAACCTTCAAAACAATCACCATCGCAATCCGCATTCTCTTCAGCAACAGGCTGATCACAACCACAGCCTAAATCATTATTATAGCAGGATAAATCATTAGTATTTGCTAAAACATCATAATTACATGCATTTTCATCGGTGCAACCTAGTATTTCTTCAACACAAAAACCACTAATATTAATATATCCATCTAAACAATCACCATTACAATCAGCATTCTCTTCAGCAGCAGGCTGATCACAACCACAGCCTAAATCATTATTATAGCATAATGCATCATCACAAATTGCATCTGGATTATAATTACAAGCACTTGGATCTGTACATCCATCTAAACCAATTGCAATATTAATTGAACCGTCGGAAGAACATTGACAATCTATTTCAAGTACGTAATATCTTGCAACTGGGTTACCAGTACTACTGTTTATTAAAGGAGCATCATTCCAATAGCCTGGATAAGCTGAATTATCTGAAAAAACCTCCACATAGTTTTCACCTGGAAAATTATTATTTGGCTCACCTAATGCATCATTCCAATTATTATATATCAAAGCTTCACCAGTAACCCATTCAAAATCACCCTCAATTGCAACATCACTCAATCCAATCCAATAATTGTTTGGAATAACAGAGCTAACATTATTATAAACAAAATTGTCCTCTTCTTGTGATGTGATAGTAACTAAATGTCCTTGATAAATAGCAGCACATATATCATTTGCATCATCCCAAGTGGACGTTTCATTTGAAATATAATAATTGCTACCAGAAAAAGAATTTAAAAATGTAAAGCCCTCTATATCACCAAAATCACAAGTTTGAAAAGCTGTGACCGTATATGTGTTTGATTCTGTAACTGTAATTTCCTGGGTTGTTTGACCATTTGACCAAACATATTGATCATATCCTGATTCAGCACTTATTGTATAAGAATTACAAGATGAAATATCAGAGCCTAAGTCAATTAAAGAAGAATACTGGCACGATCCATTATCAATAGTCACATTAGGGTTAAAATTGCACGCATTATCGTCTGAACAACCCTCAATAATTAGAACACAAAAACCGTCATTTAAAACATAACCATCTAAACAGATACCGTTACAATCAGCATTAATATCTGCATATTCACATAAACCACTGTCGGTATTGGCATTAGGATCATAATTACATGCATTCTCATCTGTACAGCCAGATAGTGCAAGAACACAAATCTCATCAATAAGAACGTACCCAAAAAGACAATTTCCATCACAATCAGTATTAATATCTGCATATTCACAAGAATCATCTTCACACACAGCATTTTCATTATAATTACATGCAAGTTGATCTGAACATCCTTCTACACCAAAAGCTACCGTAATTTCATCTAATTCCACACATGAAACTACTTCACATGATTGACTAGGAACATCATTAGTGTATGTAGCACAAACAATCGTACCGTTATTTCCATTGCCAGTAACATCCAGAACTTGCCCCGCCGAAGGTCCTTCTTCAAAATTCCAATAACCTATTAAATCTGGCTCAGATCCTGTAGGAGAACAATTCATATATTGTTGTATTTCTTCTTGAGATAACACAGCATCCCAAAGTTGCACATCATCAATTGCTCCAACAAACGCGCCATTTTGATACTGAAATCTTCCAAATAATAAACCTGACCACTCAATATCTAAATTTGTTTCTATACTAGAGTTAAGCAATTCTCCATCTAAATAAAAAGATATATTGGTAATACTATTACCTAAATCTTCAATAGTGACTGAATAATAGCGCCATTCATTATTATTAAAAGTTGGAAATTCAGTATCTAAAGATTGAGAACCACCTGCTAAGCCTACGTACACCCCCTGGCCATTTAATGTGTTTATCCAGCTTTGATTCCCAGAATCATCTAGAGAACAGAAAAATATACCTCCTTCTGAATTAATTCCTTTTGCCCATGCACTAATTGTTATATTATCAGTAGGGTCAATTATAAATGAGTCCACTATTACATAATCAGCTGATGGAACAAATTCGTTCAAAGCTGTGTATGTTTGACCCTCCATAGACTCACCTCCACATGTGGATCCATCTCCAAATCCATCATCAAAATACATTGAATAATTATTTGCAGTACTAATACTGACATCAACACTATAAGTACCTGATTCATCAATGGCAATAGTTTGCGTATTATCTCCTGTAGACCATAAATATGTATCATATCCTTCACCTGCATCTAGTATTATTTCATCTTCACATATATCAATAATATCTTGACCTAAATCAACCAGAGCTATATATAAACAACTATTATCATCCTCGTTAGCATCAGCATTATAATTACAAGCTAAAACATCTGTACACCCACATTCATTGATTACAACAGTAATCTCATCAATTCCTAAACAACCTAACTCATTAATAACTTCGACACTATAAGATTCAGAAGAAGTGGCATCTATACTTAAAGAAGTTTCCCCTGTAGACCAAAGATATGACAGAAGAGCACACTCAGGTTTAGATTCAGTAGACCATGCAGCACTATTAATACCTATATTAACACTATTAGGACCCGCATCATATATCGTATTTCCGCTTGCTTCATTCATAGGCCAATATGCTTTTAACCCACTTTCGGTTCCTATTACTCCTGAGCAAAAATAATTTTCTATCTCATTTTGACTAAGAGCATAGTCAAAAATAAAAATATCAGAAATTAGACCATTAAAATACGAGGTGTTATCAGGTCTATAACCAATGTAAAAAGGTAAATTTCCATAATAAACAGGTCCTCCATTTAATTCAGTCTCACCTTTTAACTGACCATCTACATATATTTTAATATCAACCCCATCATAAGTTCCAACTACAAAGTGCCATTTATTATCGAAATAAGTTTGATTACAATTAGTATTAATTGCAGTAGCATATCCTTGAGTACTTGTACCATTAGTTCCAATTGCAAAATATATATTTCCATCTGGTTGAATACCTAGTGTTGT
This sequence comes from Flavobacteriales bacterium, assembly GCA_002701365.1. GTDB lineage: Bacteria > Bacteroidota > Bacteroidia > Flavobacteriales > TMED113 > SP256. The sequence goes on along the minus strand of NZUK01000019.1, from coordinate 17,692 downwards.
GCCTGGGTTTGTAGCAGATTTACCAACAATATATTGAGTAGATCCCGTATCCCCAGTTGATTTTATCCAAACACCATAACTCACATAGTCCGACTCTAAAAAATTTAAATTACCCGCATCAATATAATTATCAACACCATTAAAACTTAATGAGTTATCACTTCCTACATTTTGATCGTAATTAGCTTCCAAGCAAACAGATGTTTCGCAAGTAGAAACATTATCACCCAAATCGACACTAGGAACGTCCGACTCAAAATTAACACTTAAAAACTCTTGATTAGTAAAACCACATAGTGATTCAGAATAAGATAAAAAATACTCACCTGATGGCAAATCAGTAAATGAATAAGTTGATTGCTCTACAGCTGATCCAAAAAAAGAATTTCCTACATCTAAATTGATTATTGAAAAATCATAATCTAAATTATTATTTAAACCATCAATAGTAATAACACCATCGCTAGAATCAACACATGGATTGTTAATAGTAATATAACTAATATCATCTATAGAAGGCCCTCCCTCAATTAGCACACTAGCTTCTTCAAGTAAAAGACAGTTACCATTATAAATTGCTAAATCATAAGAACCTTCTTGGAGTTCTATATCAAAAGTATTTTCATAGGTTTCCGTAATTAAAATAGAGGTCATTGAACTTAACCCATTCGGCAACCAATAGTCACCAGAGTCAAAAGCAGTATCATCCCAAGTGATATCAATGTTATATATTAAACCATCAGACGCTTTTTCTAATAGCCATGTAATTTCTTGACCTGAAGAAAAACCTTCAGAGTATGGAGATGATGTATCATCACCGTAAACAGGACCTCCAGTAACTCCTCCATCATATACTATCGAACCAGCGTTGACAAGTCCGCAACTAGCATCTACAAAAAATGCACCAATAATATCACCAACTTCCATTTCAGAAAAATCACCATTGGCTGGATTTAATGCAATAGAATGATTCTCTGGAGTACTTAGTAAGTTTCCTTCACAATCCACAGAATTACCATCTTGCCACGCATCAAAAACAATATCATCTAAACCTGTACTTACTTCAGTAACTTGCTCTCCATCAATGTATATATCATATATACCAGGAGGTGAATTAATTAATGACCCAATTATAACAGCTGAGCTACCATCACAATCTAATGTTTCAGTTTCATATGATAGTGATACATCGATTAATTCATTAATAGGAACAATAAGTTGTCCAAAATTACAATCTGCGCTTGTTTGGAAAGTTACTGTATAAATATCAGGCACATCAATAAGATATGATAGGTCATATAATTCATCCGAAACACTCAGGCTAATTGGCGTAAATATATCACCAGATGAACTACTAAAAACAGCTTCAACATCCTCAAGTCCTACAATTTCATTTTCATATTCAAAATCAAAATATACATTCCAAACACCATCGCAATTATCGTCTGTAATATTGGCACTTACTGAAACTCCATCACAATTTAAAAGCAAACCCATTATTTCAAGTTCATCGCAAATACCATCATTATTGGCATCATTATTACAATTGCCATTGCAGTCGTAATAAGGCTCAGGATATAAGCAACTAAAATCATTTAAATTGGCTTGAGAGTTAAAATTACAAGCAACGGAATCTATACAACCCTCATACAAACACGAGCCATTATCTGTGTTTGCATCAAAATCCCAATTTGAAGCTAAAGGATCTAAACAACCGTAATAAATACAATTATTATCATCAATAGTAGCTATACTTACATAATTATCAGCAAGTTCATTTGTACATCCGCAGAATTCATATGTGCCAAAATTAATTGAGTTGGGATCAGAACTAACGTATGTCCATTCAGAAATATTAAAATTTGAATAATCTTCGGTCAGCACACCGTTTTCAAATGTAAAAACAGGAGACTCTAAAACCCACGAGTTTGGCCCAGGATTTGGCCCATCGCAATTATTTCTTTTTGACCACCCACCATTAATGATATACTCTGGACTATTACTTGCCCAAAAATCAATCGTCTGAGGACTTGTATCACTCCAATCAGGAGAATATAAAATTTCTACCACACAATATGGTCCAGATGTGTTTCCTCCCATAAAATTTAACTGCGTTAATTCATAATCAGCTGAAAATCCGTGTAAATTTTCAAAATCATTATTATCACGAGTCAAATAAATAAAATCGCCTGCTTCAAAAGAGCCGGATGGAAATTGAAAGCTACCATTACTTTGGTCTCCAGCATAAATACTATTACTAGTCGCGTAACCATAGAAGCTTAAATCATCAATGTCTTCAACAACAAATAATTCAATTGATCTTGCAGTATTACTAGAATTTTCAACTGGAAAATTGTTATTAGGTCTAGATACCCCTGTTAAAATTAAAGAGCTTTGCTGTGCAATGAGAATATGTGCACAAAACATACAAAAGATAAATAAATAAATCCTATTCATAAACAATTAAATGTTAATGGTGCTATAACAACTAATCATAAGATCTAAAAATACACAATTTGTATCACATGATAAAATTAATTAGTCATTAATAAAATCCGCTTTTAACTTGTTAGTTAAAAAGACGTCTTTATCACTAATTAATTTGTCTTTACGTAAAAATCTTTTTTTAATTAAACTCGCATTTTCAAAAACTGAAAAATCACCATTATCTAAAACACAAAATTGATTGTCTGATGGCTGCAACCAATATCTCTTAATATCTAATTGTATTCCATCACTAACACACAACTTATTATCTCCTAAGCTATAAGTAGCATTCAAGGCATGATATTCAAAAGGTGTTTTCCCGTACTTGGAAGTATATAATCTGCCGGAGCTGAAAGGATCATAATTTAAGAAGTTGATTTCATATTTTTTCAAATCAAACAAAACAGATTCAAAATCAATAAAATAACTTAAGTGAGGTAGACTAAAATTTTCTACACTTTTATTAATTAAAATACTTTTATTATCAAGACTATACTCAACACTTGCACCGGAAGACTTAAACAATAAAAGACCTTTTTTATCATTACTAACAACAGTGAATACTGCATCTGCAGACATAATATTATCATGAGTAAAAAAAATATGAGATGATTCAATTTTATATAAATTTGTATTTAAAGATCCACCTCCATTTAAATCATTTCCATCAAAATATAAATCCCCCTTAAAATTATAATCCTGATACAGATTGATTGTTGAATTATTAGATTTAATTAAAAAATTATTATCATAAGGAGTGTAATGTAAACCAGCCAACTTTGCTTTAAATGGAACACTATCTAATTTGGGGCCATTCATAATATTCCTAACATTTCCGATTAATTGCCCAGACAATAGTTCAATTGAATTAGAATAAAAATATAAATCATTAGAAGTGAAATTTCCAGAGGCAAATAAACCATCTTGATTAAGAGATAATGAACCTTGTTCCAAGGTAATTTTATTTTTATATATATCAATAGAATCACACATGATAACAGTTTCTAAATTATGTGCTTTATTAAATTTTAAAACTCCATTTGCTTCAATGGAATCACCGTCTATATGCAATGAACCAGAGAAAGCTAGATTGTCTAATGACATGTCAGATAAATAATTTATAGAGATCGGATCAATCAAAAATTGAACGGGGTCATTATTATAGCTTAAAAAAGAGTGGCTATATGTTTGGAATCTTGGAAAGTCATTTAACATTGCAAGACCTGATTTGTTAGTAACACTATCAATAAACAAGAAGCCATAATCAAAATGAATTAATGAAGATGAAAGTTCTTCACCACTTGGATCTATGAAAGAAAAAATAGAATTCTTATTAAACTGAAATGCAAAATCGTCATAATTAAACCTAACATCCTTACCTGAAAAAGCAAAGTCGCCGATATAAATATTCCCATCCATAGAAAAACTTTTATTGTCAAAAAAAGATATTTTATTAGACATGGGATAAATGTCAAAATCAAAACGATCAGTAATATTAATTTTATTAACCCTAAATACATCCATCGTATTAAGAAGAAGATCAATCTCTGCAATTGTATCCCCAATACCAGCTAGAGCTTCTATTTTCAATACATCATAATCATATTGAGCATCTACAGCATCTATAAAATTAAGTGCCCATGGTTTTATCTTAAAGTTCTTGTCAAAGCGATTATAATCTAAAAATCCGAAAATTTCAAAATTAATTAAATAACTAATTGCAGTTGAAAAATCTAAATTATTAAAATCACAAAAATCTTTAACAAAATAGATTTGGCTATAATCAATTTCTTCAACAGAATCATTTATCTCACTTAAGAAACCAAACAATAATCCAAATACATTAACATCAAAACTAAAAAAATCATTATACCTAGATTTGTCAAAATAATTATCAGATTCAAACAATACTTCAATATCTGTTCCTGGAGCATAATGAAAAAGCAAACAGTTGTCATATACTAAATCTATTTCTAATCTATCGGCAAACATATTTAATCCATGAAAAGAATTACGAATAGGATTAAGGCCACGCTGACCAGAAATACGGTCAATTAATATTTTTTGTGAAAAATCATTATAAGAAAATTTTACAACAGGATGATAAATAGAATCTAACTGATTCGAAATTACAAATCTAGAGTCAGAACTAGATAATGAATTATTGGAAATTTGAAAATGCTTTGAGGTTACCTTATAATTATTATTATCATCTTTGATTAAAAGATGAATAGGATTTCCGTTTCTATTTAAAAAAATATTCTCTCCCCTTAACTCAAATCCAGAAACTACATCAATATTATCAAAAATTTTAAAACTAATACTTTCTGAATTAGAATTAAAAACAGGATAATTATTGGAAGATGTTAATTTATTTTTAAAAACTCCGTTACATATTACGCTAACAACTCCTTGAGAGCGAATAGTGGCATTTTTAATTTGAAAAAAATTTTTATTTAAGTCTATTGAAAAATTATTAAACAGGAAATCTACAGATACATCTTCACTGTAAAAGTCTGACTCAGCATATTCAACTTCTAGAGAATTTTTTAAAAGCTCATATTGACCTGTTAAGTTAAAAAAAACTACAGTGTCAAATTTATTAGCTAAAGAAACCTGAACTTTATCAAAATTAAAAACAGGCCTCTGATCACTAGATATCATAAAACTATAACTACCAAAAGCAGACCATGTAAAATTTTCCTTGTCAATAAGCATGTTAAATTTTACAAAATTATTTAAACGAGCAAGAAAATGTTTTAACTCTATATTAGAAAGAGTGTTTAAATTACTATCAAAATAATTTAACACACTATTTAAAAGTTGATATTCTTTTTTATCATCACATTCAATCAAAAAATCAAAAAAACTTAAATAATAATTATGAAAGCCTAATTTTCTTTCATTAAAATCGATTAATAAAAACTTAACTATTGAATTTGTGTTTGAGGGCAAGTTCTTTGAGTTTAGAATTCTAAAAAATTTTCTAACTTTTTTTTTATTAGATCTGGATGAATTATCTTTCATTAAATCAAACACATCTTCTTTCAAGGCACTAATAGATTCCTGAGCATCTACTGGTGAAACGGAGAAAACCAAAACAATAGAAAAACAAACAATATATAAATACGACATGTATTTGACTTTAATTTAAAATTAATCCAAGCTGTTAGCAAGTTGAATAATCTGATGAAAATGATCATTACTTAACGATGCTCCCCCAATTAAAAGTCCATCAACATTGGGCTGTCTCAATATAATAGAAGTGTTATCTGAGTTACAACTTCCTCCATATAGAATTGGAATTTTTTCAGCATACATAGAGCCATATTTTTTTTCAATAAGATCCCTTACAAAAGTATGGACTTCATTAATTTGTAATTCATTTGCACTAGAACCTGAACCAATAGCCCAGACAGGCTCGTACGCTAATAAAATATTACTAAGTTCATTTTGAGAAAATAACATAATAACATCTTCAAGTTGACGCTCAATAAAATCTAAATAATCCCCCTTATTCCTAGCATGTATACTTTCACCAAAACAAAAAACAGGGCATAAGCTATTCTCTAAAAGAATTTTAATTTTTTTATATAATAATTCATTTGTTTCATTGAAGTACTTACGACGCTCAGAATGCCCAACTATAACATGTTTAACATAATCCTTCAACATTGCAGCTGAAACTTCACCAGTAAAAGCGCCAAAATTTTCTACAGAAACATTCTGAGCAATTAAATTAAAAGAGTTATTCGTATTATATAAAACAGGTAAATGAACAAATGGTGGAGCTATTGAAATATTACATTTATTGTAATTATTTGTTTCTAAAAAAAATGACAATTTTTGAACAAAAGAAAGAGCTTCTTCTTTTGTTTTATTCATTTTCCAATTTGCAATAATATGTTTCATAATACAAAATTAACCAATTTTAACTCTAGGATCTAACCAAACATATATTAAATCTACTAATATGTTGATTATTATAAAACATGTAGAAATGACTAATATAATTCCCATAACTAATGGAAAATCAACACTTATCAATGCATCAACTAATAATTTTCCTAATCCATTCCACCCAAAAATATATTCTACAAAAACAGCACCTGATAACATACCTGCAAACCAGCCGGAAGCAGCAGTTACAACCGATGTCATAGAATTTTTCAATGAGTGAAAAACAATTACATACAACATGCTAAGTCCTTTAGACTGAGCCAATAAAACGTAGTCTGAACTAAGTTCATCTATTAAAGCATTACGAGTTAAATTAACAATAACAGCTAGGGGTCTTATGCCTAGTGTCAATAAAGGAAGTATTAAATTTTGTAAAGATAGATTTTGATGTTCACCAAGATCATCCAAAACAAACAGGCTTCCTGTGATATTAAACCAACCTAACTTATAGGCAAATATATAACCTATTAATACCGCAGCTAAAAAAGAAGGTAAAGACATTCCTAAAACACTCACAATAGATATAATTTTATCTGCAATTTTATCCTTGTAAAAAGCAGCTAAAACACCAAGAGGCACACCAATAAATAATGCAAAAGAAATTGACGTCAAAGCCAGTACAATGGTATTGGGAAAAGCATCATCAATCAAATCAGTAACATAAACATTCTTTTGATAAAATGACTTTCTGAGGTATGGCTTTTTTACAATAACCACAAAACTCTTTGCACTAAGAATTTCTTTAGATGATGGATAATTTGGAGATGAATCATGGAAAGAAATAGGTGATAAGTCGTTTAAATAATATAAAAATTGCTTAGAAAGCGGCTTGTCAAAATGATACTTAGCATTTATTAATTTCAATTGTGTCTCATCGTCTCTATCACCTAACATCATTTTAGCAGGATCGGCAGGCATTACATTAAAAAGAAAGAATATTATAGTAACAACTCCGAGTAATACTAAAAAAGCATATGTTATTTTATTAAAAATATAATTTAACAATAATAAATATTTTAAAATTATTTTATAATGGTAGACTAATTAAAATTAAAGTCACGCCAATGCCATTTATTAACAACAACACCATTCTCCATTAAAAAAACTCCTGGATTAGAACGCACCATAGTTTTTAAAGTTGTTTGATCAACTAGAAAAAATGGATAATTTAAATTCGATGATGTTAATTTGTTTTTTATTTCAATATTAGAGGAAGCAGACAAACCTACAAGTGGCACATTGGAATCAATTATTTCTTGTAAGAATGGATTAATTTCTTCATGACCCTTTAAATTAGTTTTTTCAATATCATAGCAAACAACTAAATACACTTTTTCTAAGTTTAAGATACTATCAGTAACATCATTATCTAATTCAGATTGAACAATATCAAAATCAACAATTTTAGGCTCATCTCCTTTACTAATCAGTTTAGTAACTTTATCTTTAAAAACAGCTCCATCTATACTCCATGGCTCATCAGAAGTTTGAAACTCTTGAACCTGTCCATCTATTGCATAAAACCAAACATGTTCATAAATATCTTTTCTTGCATTATCAGGTAATCTTCTATCATCTACGATATTGGCTCCTATTTTATATGCTCTAAAATCAATAAACGGAAGATGTGAAAGTGAGTAAATTGGTGTAAAAACAAACAGAATCAAACAAATAAATACAATTCTATTAATAGTAACTGTGCTGAAAAACGAATGAATATGTTTCTGAAAATAAAACAAAACTACTGAAATAAAAAGAAGATGAATATCTTTAAAAAAAGAATGCCACGGATCTAGTTTCATGAAGTCTCCAAAACATCCACAATCAGTTACCTTATTAAAATAAGCAGAAAAAAAAGTTAAAAAAGTAAAGAAGATCATCAATAATAAATTACCCCACATAACTTTTCTGATATGGATACCACACATAAGGAACAAACCTAAAAATAATTCAAAAACACATACAAAGACAGAAAAAAATAGACTTAATGGAACTAGCCATTCCATACCAAATACTTCGAAGTATTCTTGAAGCTTATAGGAAAACCCTAATGGATCAATAATCTTAACAAAACCAGAAAATAAAAGAAAAAAAGCGTATGAAAAACGTAAAATATTGGTCATTAAATTAATAGAAATTAACCTAAATAATAACAAAATAATTGACAAAATTTGTACGGAGAACAAACTAATTAATAAACTCATTTTTCTGATAATTTAATTAATGCAAAAATAGCATAATTTATCATGTCAAAATAATTTGCATCAATTCCTTCAGACACAAGGGTTTCACCCTTATTATCTTCAATACGTTTAACGCGTAAAATTTTTTGCAGTATTAAGTCAGTAAAGGATCTCACGCGCATATCTCGCCAAGCCTCATCATAATCATGATTTTTAGCAGCCATAAGCTCTTTTGCTTTATTTGCATATTGTTTAAATAAATTTGAAGCATCTTCTAAGCCAAGATCTGCTGTGTCAGATAATCCTTTTTCTATCTGAATAAGTGCAATAATCGAATAATTAATAATTCCTTTAAATTCACCTTCAACGCTGTCACTAATTTGCTGTGTACCCTTGTCCTCTATACTTCTAATTCTTTGCGCTTTAATAAAAATTTGATCTGTTAGTGAACTTAATCGCAATATTCTCCAGGCACTTCCATAATCAAGCATTTTTTTATTAAACAAAGAATGGCAATTATCAATTATTATATCAAAACTATCTGATGTATTCATATGCGATTTTAAGACATTAATTCTATCTTTGAACAAAAATAAAATAATTAATTAATCTTAAGTTATAAGTTTGAATTTTTATACTAAAATACAACAATCTAGTTCAGATCCTTTAATAATGGGAATTTTAAACTTAACTCCTGATTCATTTTATGACGGAGGTAGATACACTAAATTCGATCAAATTAGCTCAAGAGTCCAAACTATGATTAACGAAGGTGTAGACATTATTGACTTGGGAGCTTTTTCATCAAGACCTGGAGCCCAGTTAATTTCATTAAAAGAGGAAGAAAACAGACTATTTCCAGCATTAATTAAAATCAGAGAGTTATTTCCCAAGGTAACTTTATCTATAGACACATACCGATATCAAATTGCCGAACAGGCAATTAAATATGGTGCGAATATGATTAACAATATTTACATTAAGAAATATCCAAAAAAAATGGCCAAGATAGTTCAGAAATATAATACGCCATACATTATTATGCATATGAGGGGTGAACCAAGAAATATGCAAAATCAAATACAATACAATAATTTTAAAAATGAAATATGCATGTTCTTTAAAAACTGCATCAAAGAATTAAATGAAATAAACTTTGACAAGATAATAATTGATCCTGGATTTGGATTTGGCAAAACATTATTACAGAATTATAATCTTATAAACATGATACCCGAACTAAAAAAAATGTCATATCCTGTATTAGTTGGATTATCAAGAAAATCGATGATTTTCAAAGCCCTCAATCAAGGACCAGACGACTGTTTACATGGGACCATAGCGGCTAATACTATTGCGTTGACAAAAGGAGCAAATATTCTTAGAGTACACGATATTAAAGAAGCTATTCAAACAAAAAAAATTGTTCAACTAGTACAACAAAATAATCTGGAAAACTAATGAAAAAATTTTATATAGTTGTCGCACTTTTAATCAGCTCATGCACATACAATAAAACTACATTACATAAAAATAATGCTAATAATTTTCTAAAGCATTATGCTTTAAATGATTCAACATTAATTAATTTTAATAATAAACCTAAAGTTTTTTTTTCCATAGACACTGAATGCCCATTATGCGCTTCCTATTCAAAAAAAATTAATGAAATTCATGAAGAATATCATGAAGAAATTGATTTTTATACATTTTTACCATCTATTGTTTTCTCTAAAACAAAAACTGAAAAATTTCTCAAAAAACACAACTTAAACATGCAAATTATCACAGACACAAATCAAGTAATAACTAATTTATTAGATGCGAAAATAACACCTGAGTGTTTTTTACTAGACTCAAACTTTAATACTATATATCATGGACTTATCGATGATTGGATAAAAGATTTAGGTAGAAAAGGTCAACATGTAAATCATGACTACTTAATCGATGCAATTGATTCACATTTACACAAAAAACAAATTAAAATTACTCGCACAAAAGCAATAGGATGTATTATAGAAAAATTATAATAATAATTTTATTTTGTATCATTCAAGGTTGTTCCAATAATCATACAACATTTCATGAAGACATTAAACCCATAATCCATAGAAATTGTGCAATTTGTCACAATCCTAAAGGAGCGGGACCATTCGACCTAATTATATATCAAGATGTATATAAGAGGGGGCAAATGATTAAAGAAGTTATAACCAAAAAATATATGCCCCCATGGCCTGCTGACCCAAATTATAGGTCTTTTTTAAATCAAAAAAATTTAACAGATAATGAAATAAAAAAAATTGTTGCCTGGATAGACGATGGAAAAACTGAAGGCATCGCAAATAATAACAATATTATAGACTCAATTTTAGTCAAAAAAAATGAGTCACAACCTGATTTGATTATAAAAATGAAAAACGCCCAAATCATTACAGATGATAATCAAGATAAATTTCTAATGATGAAATTTCCATTTGAACTAGAATCAGATACATTTATTAAAACAATCAATTTTGTCCCTAATAACAAACAATTTGTACACCACATTAATGCACATTTAATCACATATAATAATAACCAAAATAAAAATATATTTAAAGGTGACTACATTGTTGACACCGAACTTTTTTCTGATGAAGAGTGTTTTGAAATACTTGACCTAAGAAATAATGATGGCTCATACCCAACACTAACACCATCTGTATCTAATTACTTACCTGGCTCAGAACAAATAAATTATCCTGAGGGAATAGGAGGGCTTGAAGCAAATAAAAAAAACATCATACTAGTTAATGATTTTCATTATGGTCCAAGTAGTTCATTAGAAACAGATTCATCATATTTTGAAATTTACTTCAGTCAAGAAGCTCCAAAAAGAAAAATTCAAGAAACTCAATTAGGAACATTTGGCATTTCAGACATAGTACCTCCACTAATTATCAAAGCTAACCAGGTCAAAAAATTTAGAACTAAAGCAACTATAACCAAAGACATATCTCTATTAACTATAAATCCTCACATGCATTTGTTAGGAAAATCATTTTTAGCATATGCAATTACATTACAAAATGACACTATCCCATTAATTAAAATTGACAATTGGAATTTTAGATGGCAATACTTCTATACATTTGAAAAGATGTTAAAAATACCTGCAGGTTCAGAAATCATAGTTGATGCAACGTACGATAATACACCTAACAATCCTGACAATCCATTTTATCCGCCTAAAACAATTTCAGAAAGAATAGGCTTTAATGGCAGAGGAAGTATGAGAACATCTGATGAAATGTTACAATTCATAATTAACTATCTACCATATAAACAGGGAGATGAAAACATATCATTAAATACTCAATAATTTTTTATTGATACGCCTTACAAACGAAGGACCTTCGTATATAAAAGCTGTATAAATCTGTATCAAGCTAGCACCAGAATTAAACATTTTAATTGCGTCACTAGTTGTTGAAATTCCTCCGACAGCAATAATAGGGATTTTGCCAGATGTTTTTTTATGAATATATTCTACAACTTTTTGAGATCTCAAAAAAATAGGCTGACCACTTAAACCACCAGGCCCAATCTTTGTAATATTTGTTTTATTTGTTTTTAAATTATTTCTTCTGGAAGAAGTATTAGTTGCAATAATTCCTGATATTTCAAACTTATATACTAGGTCAATGATTTGGTCAATTTGTGAAAAATTTAAATCCGGTGATATTTTAATTAAGATAGGCTTATTATATTTCTTCTTATTCAAACTTTGAACATCATTTAATAGAATAGTTAAATCATCTCTATTTTGCAACTCAACTAAACCAGGAGTATTGGGAGAACTAATATTTAAAACTAGATAATCAACATATGGGGCAATTTTCTCAAAACACTTCTTGTAATCAGATGAGGCAACCTCATTTGGTGTTAATTTATTTTTCCCAATATTTCCACCTAACACAATATTAGCATGTCTTTTTTTTAATCTTTGAGCAATCACATCAACACCTTCATTATTAAATCCCATCCTATTAATAAGGGCTTTGTCTTTTTTTAATCTAAACAATCTTGGCTTATCATTGCCTAACTGCCCCAAAGGGGTAATAGTTCCAACTTCAATAAAGCCAAAACCAAAGGAAGAAAATTCATTAAAAAAATGAGCATTTTTATCAAATCCAGCAGCTAAACCAACTGGATTTTTAAATTTCATTCCAAACAATTCTCTTTCAAGTCTTTTATCGTTAAGACAATAGCAAGAACTTAATACTCTATTTACGCCGGGTATTAAAAAAAGTTTTTTTATACACCATATTGCAACATTATGAGATGTTTCAGGATTTAGAATAAATAGTAATTGTCTTAATATTTTATATAACATAGTATAAAATCAATTTTACAAAAATACACAGAAATTTAAATCTTAAAACAAATAGCAACTAACTAAATTTATCATTTGATATATAAAATATTTACTTAGATATATTTAAAAAGCAATTTATAAGATATAATTATAATATATTATTAGTTATATTTATACTATGTTTAAAAATATATGCAAATTGAAGTTTTTCTATTTTTTAACAATTATCTCTTTTTCGCTTGTTCAAAATATTTTCGCATGTGATACCACTCCAACATTAACGCCCACTAATGTAATTGATAATGGTGATGGAACATATTACATGGATATAAGCGCGTGTATAGGATCAGGAGGATCTGCAGATGGATTTGATTTATACTTCAATAATGATGTTAATATTCTAGGAACAACCGTTACTGAAGTAACATCTTCAACTGGAAATGTTGCAACAGTCAGTGTAAGTAATGGTATGTGGGTAGCATATTTTGAAGAATACAACACAAATGGCACATACTTCGAAAACGGAGCATGGGGTTTAGATTGTATTGATTTTGGAATAATAGTTGATGAAAATCCTGAGGGAGCAACCATATGTAGTGTTGGAATTAATGAAGATTGCCTAGGATTTACTCAAAATGATGTATTTATTACTTGTGGAGTAATCCCAGGGCCATGCCTTCCAAACTACTCAATTACAGATAACGGGACTATTGACAGCAGTGTTCTTCCTGCTGGTCAAAATTGCAATTTTGCACCTTTTAATGACGAAATAGTAGAGTTAACCGTAACATGCGATGGAAACTTTAGTTTTTCCCTTACTCAAGATGCAAGTATGAATTGGCCCGGTGAATCTTGGCTTACAATTGCTGCTGCTTGCTGTAGTGGTGTAATTGAACAAACGAGTTCATTTGGCTTCCTAGATCCTACATTAACAATTGACACTTATTTAACAGAGGGCACATATTATGTAGTTGTAGATATAGAAGGAAATGGTTTTCCAGGGGATTATATTCTAGATATTACATCTGATGCTGATTTATCATTAGTTAGTGTTGCTTCAGCCGGAGATGATCAATTAACTTGTGAAGAAACAATAACTTTAAATGCAAATACACCACTAAATAACGAAAGCGGTGTCTGGACAGTTGTTAGTGGAGGTGGATTTTTCAATGACCCTTTTGATCCAAATACGACTGTAATTGGATTACCAGACGGAAATAATACTTTTCAATGGGAAATCAGTAATGAATGTGCCAGTTCTATTGATCAAATTAACATTGAAGTTGCAAATGACATTACATTAGACATACCGCAAACTGTTTATTGCTTAGACCAGATTCCACTTATTGTGTCAGCCGGTGAAGGCATAAATGGTGAATGGAGTGTTACTCCTGAATTTAATATCTCGATAGATAATATAACATCTAATAATACATTTGCCACTGTTGATGCATATGGAAATTATGAATTCACATATACAATCTGTGACGATGCTGTATCACAATCTGTAAATGTTGAGAGTATAACACCTGAACTCTCATCTCCATCACAAGAATATTTTTGCTTAGAAAATTTTTCTTTAAGTGCCAGTATAATTGGTGATCCTGGTTATTGGGAAAGTGATGGACCTTTTATTGCAACATTTGACAATCCAGTTTCTTTAAACCCAAATGTTATTGTTGAAGGATATGGAACTTATACATTTACTTATTATGGATGTGGAACAAGCAGCAGCATAACAATTGACATGCTAGGAATTGAACCTAGTGCAGTTGGACCAACTAACGATATATATTGCCTTGATTCATTTGAAATATCTGCTGAAACAGATGGTGATCCTGGGTACTGGAATTATCAAGGTCCAGGGAATGCAGTTTTTGATAATCAAGGTTCTACAAATACTTCAGTCACAGTAGATGAGTACGGTACATATTTATTTACTTATTATGGATGTGGAGAAAGTAGTAATGATGTAGTTGTAACTATGAACACTTCTCAACCCTCTGCTTCGGGTCCAGAAGAAACATATTGTTTGCAAAACTTTAATCTTGCCGCTGAAACAGACGGTGATCCCGGCTTTTGGATTTATGAAGGCCCAGGAGATGCTATTTTCAGTACCCCAAACTCAACAAACACATCTGTTAGCATAAGTGAATATGGAATGTATTCATTTGCATTTAATGCATGCGGTACTACTAGTGAATTCATATATGTTAATTCATTAACAATTATACCTCAAATCATTCAACCTGAAGAAGATTTAGCATTATACTGTGAGTTAAGCACTAGCTTAGAAGCTTATACAACTGGTGATCCTGGATATTGGACATTCGAAGGTCCTGGAAATGCGATATTTAGTAATCCAGACTCAGAAAACACCACTGTTGAGGTAAGTGAGTATGGAACATACCACTTTACATATCAAGGATGTGGCTCATCCAGTGAATCAGTAGCCATTGAATTTAATAATCCTGCACCAATAATCATTACTAATCTTGAAGACCAATCACTAAACTGTGAATTTACAGCAAGTTTAACAGGTATTATAGAGGGTGACAATACTAATGTAGAATGGTTTATTAATAATGGTCCAAATAAAGCAAACATATCATTCTCTGAACCAAATCAGTTAAGTACCGAAATAACCGTTTCTGAGTATGGAAACTATGAAATTGGATTAACTGCTTGTGGCAATACAACTTATTCTACAATTTCTGTAAATCCTGTTGCTCCACACATAATTGCACCAGATTTTCAAAATTGCACCTTAACAGCTACATTGATAGCATATACAGATGACTCAGATGGTGGACCATGGACTACAACACCACAGAATACAGATGTTATTTTTTCAAATCTAGAATCTAATATAACTGAAGTAACCGTTCCAGACTTTGGATTATATTCATTTTCTTACCCAGGTTGTGATACAATATCAAGTATAATAATTGGATTTGAGTGCCCATTAGTTTTTGCGAATGTACTAACTCCAAATGGAGATGGGAATAATGACTTATTCATAGTACAAAACTTGAATCCTGAAATATATACTGAAAGTATTTTTACAGTATTTAATAGATGGGGTAAAATAGTACATACTGCAACACAATATGGTCTAAATGGCGAATGGTGGGATGGAAAAACAACATTCTCTAATGAGAAAGTTAATGATGGAACTTATTATTATATACTAGAAGTCTTTAATGGTGTAAATCAAAATAGGTCTGAACACTCTGGAGAAATAAGTATATTTAGTTCAAATTCATCATCCTTAAATGAAGAATAAGAATGATGAATTTGAACTAAATAGGATTTATTTTTTTCTTTGTTTAACTTCAAGTGTGTATGGATGAATATCTCTAACTAAATTATCATACTGCATGACTTGTTTTTTCTTTAAACAATCTTTAATTCTGTTATCTCTTTTTTCAGTAAATCTTAGCATGTGCATATTTAGTTCCTTTCTATTCTTTTTAGGATCAACACCTTTTTTGCTCTTGTTAGTTTTATCTACAGCCTTCATCATATTTGCAGCATATTCTGCATAAGAACTTGCAAAAATAGCTTTTTGCTTCTCATTTAACTTAAGTGTTTTATGCATATAATCTACAGCTTTAACAGAAGCTATTTTTAAATTACCTTTATCAAGGTTTTTTTGAGAAAAAGATAATGTTGATATTACAACACACATTAAGGTTAACAAAATTTTCTTCATAATCATAAATTTTAAATTAGTAACATTGTATTTATAAAAACGAAAGTAATAATATTTTATTATAATTACTAATTAGATAATTGGAAGCCAATCACAAAATGAAATGTTTGCAATTTGAAATTATTATTTAAAACAGGATCAGAAACCTCAAAACTAGCATAAGTTTCACTATCAAATTCGGAATTATAATTTTCAAAAAAATCATCATCTTTATCTTCAATTTCTTTAAAAAATGGAAATAAACCTAAAGTATATCTACAAGCAAAATAAAAACTTTTCGTTTCAAAACCTATACCACCTAAAACTGCACCATTCCAATTAAACGGCCACTCACTTTTATCAAATCCGTGACTATCAATACCAGAGTCAGAATCAAAAAATTCATAAACAACGACGTCTGAAAAAGAAGGTTCATACTCAGTATATTCACCATTTTCTAAATTAAATCTAGCTGAGACTCTACGTTCTTGAGCTTTTAAGACAAAACCAAATTTAAAACCTAATTTAATAAAAGTTTTCTGAGTTGGATAAAGTTTTAAAATGAAAGGAAAATTTAAATAATCAACTTGCCATAAATAATTTGCAATCTTATATTGACCATTGTCTTGTAGCCCAGCTAAGGCTAAATCAAATGAATTAAAAATCACATTTTCACCCCTTTGATATAATGTATGGTTAAAACTTAATTGTTGAAATTCTAATTCCGGTTGAATGGAAATTCCTCTTGTAACAAATAAATTTGCTTTAAGACCAAATGTATGACCATTAATTGCTTCAATATTATACGACAAATCATTATCATCCATCATCTGAATTGTTGTAAAAAATGACTCCCCAGTATCAAAGTTAATATCAAATAAACTATGAGTATTTTCCAATCCCTCATATGTAGAATTATAACCTATTGACGGTCCGTAAAAAAATCCAATTGAAGTTTTTTGAGCTTCACACAAAAATGTGAAGAATAATAAATAATATATATAT
>NZUK01000018.1 GCA_002701365.1 Flavobacteriales bacterium | reverse complement strand
CAATATGACTATTGGTCTTCCAACAACTGCTTGGGAGGTGATGCCAGCTATCGGAGATGAGATTGCAGCTTATGATGAGTCAGGATCATTAATTGGAAGTACTTCATTTAATGGTGAGAATATCGCACTTACAATTTGGGGTGATGACTTAACTACTGATGCTAAAGATGGTTTAGCAATCGGTGAGAGAGTTACATTTAAATTATGGAATTCTGATATGAATACTGAGTCAACACTAGTTGTTACTAAGTGGGATGCTGGAAGCGATGCATATACTATTGATGGTATAAGCATAGCGTCTAACATCATCTTATCAGGCGATTCATCAGCAGATACTCACAAATTGTATCAAAATGTACCGAATCCATTTAACGGAACAACAACTATTGGTTTCTATGTTTCAGCAAATGAAAACGTTACAATAGCAGTATACAATATGTTAGGTGAGTATGTTGCCGAAATTGCTAATGATGTATTTAGCGCTGGTAAGCATGAAGTAGTATTTAATTCAGACAAATTAAGTCAAGGCACTTACTTTGTAAGAATGACTACAGAAGGCTTTACTGCAACTAAAAACATGAATATCGTTAAATAAGAAATAACGATTCATAATAAAAAGAGCCTCGGATTTCCGGGGCTTTTTTTATTATATAATTACAACTCAAATTTGATTGTAAAGCACCATAATTATTAGTATCTTTACTTATTATAGCGCCAAATACAAAATAAACCCCGCACTGAATGTGTATGATTAAATTGAAATAAGATTTTTATGCGAAAGTGGTTGTTATTAATATTAGGTGTCTTAACTTTTCAAGTAGGTTTTTCTCAGGGTAACATTATATGGCCGGAATCAAATTCAGATTTAAATACTGGGACTAACGCTACAGTTGCTGTTCAAGCTTCTAGTTTTTCCAGTATTACATTAGATGGTTATGATAGTATTCCTTCTGGTGCTTATATAGGAGTCTTTTATACTGATGGACTTAATTATGGCTGTGGCGGTTTTGCTCAATGGCCAGATTCTGCTGTTAATTTTACTTTTCCGGCTTGGCAAGATGAATATGGTGGTGATCAAAATGGGTTTTTAAATAATGATCCATATGTATGGTTTTTAAGAATAGACAATGAGGACGGTGTTGGTTGGACAGATTATATAGGTGTTTGTCCAGAAGACGGTTGCATGGAGTCAAGTGATGATGATTGTTTTGGTAATTGTTTTGAGCCTCTTTTTGGACCAAACTCTTTTGCTAATCTATTGAGTGTACATTTTGAATTATATGCTGAATGGAGTAATTGTATGGATATTTCTGCTTGTAATTATAACCAAGCAGCAATAAACTCTATAATAGAAGAATGTGTGTATCCAGACAATGAGTGGTTAAATTGCAATGGTAATTGCTCTAGTGATTATGATAATGATAATATTTGTGATCAATTTGAAATACCCGGATGTCAAGATGCTAATGCAGTTAATTTTAATCCAGATGCTACTGATGCGTATTACAATTTAAATATTTCACAACCTGTTCCTTGTTATTTTGTTGGTTGCACTGATCCAGAAGCATCCAATTATGATTCGAATGCGAACGCTAATGGACCATGTACGTATGCTAATTATCAAGACAACTTAGATTGGAACTTTACTACTACTGATCCTATGCAGTCTACTATAGTAGCAATAATTAATATAACAGGTTTACCAGATTATGAATTTAGTATTAATGAAGCATTTTGTGATGATGTTACTGTGGGAGCTTTTTACAATAACCTAACATATAATGAAGGAACAACGTCTTCAGGTGCATATATAGAGGGGGATTTTTTAGGACTCAGTAATGGGAGTGATTGGAATTGTTTGGCAAGTCAGCCATATCCATATTTAACATTATTTGTTGATGATAATACAACGTCAGCAAAAGATGGTTTTGATCCTGGTGAACCGATAATATTTGTTGTAGAAGTAGATGGAGTAGAGTATTTAGCAGAATCTCTTTTTTCTTCTCCTCCTGGAGATATGACAGAATCCAATTTTAATGTATCATCTCTTGGTGTAGTAGAATTAACGATTATTGATGAAGTAATTTTTGGTTGTACAGATTCATCTTATTTAGAATACTGGAATTACAGTTCAGCTTCTATTACTTTGCCCTCTGAAATTGCTAATCTTGATAATGGATCGTGTGTAACTGAAGTTATATATGGATGTATGGATCCAATTGCAGCAAATTTTGATCCTTCTGCTAATGTTCAGATTAATGAATCGGGAGAGGATGTTTCAAACTGTTTATATTTTGGATGTACAGATTCATCTTATCTAGAATACTGGAACTATGACCCTGTTAATTATTCTATTTCAGAACTGATCAACATAGCCTCTGTTGATGACGGCTCATGCTTAACATTAATTATTGAGGGTTGTGCAGATGTAACAGCATTTAATTATAATGATTCTGTTAATGTTGAAATAAATAATGGTGTAGATGTTTCAAATTGTGAATCTATAATTGAAGGCTGTACAGATGATACTATGTGGAACTATGATCCTGATGCAAATACAGATTATGAAGGTGCTTTATGCATACCATTCGTCTATGGTTGTACAGATTATACTGCTGACAATTATGTTCCTTTTGCAAATTCGGATGATAATTCTTGTTACTATAATCCTGGATGTACTAATCCAGATGCTTTAAATTATGATGAGTTGTATGACTTCGATGATGGATCATGTATTGCAATTATTGAAGGTTGTACCAATCCTACCGCGTTTAATTATAACCCAGATGCAAACATGGATGACGAATCATGTGTCCCATTTATTTTTGGCTGTATGGACTCAGAGGCGTTTAATTATAATATTAATGCTAATACAGATGATGGTTCATGTATTTCATTTGTTTATGGATGTACTAATCCTACTTCCTGGAATTTTGATTCAGAAGCTAATACAGATGATGGTACATGTATCCCATTTATTTTTGGCTGTATAGATAATTCTGCATGTAACTATAGTATAGAAGCTAACACAACTGATGGTAGTTGTACATATGCAGAGGAGTATTATGATTGTGATGATGTTTGTTTGTTAGATTTAGACGGTGATGGTGTCTGCGATGAACTAGAGATATTAGGTTGTACAGATTCAACTTCGTTTAATTATGATTTAACAGCTACTGATGATGATGGGTCTTGTCTTCCAATTATTGAAGGTTGTACAGATGAGACAATGTCGAATTATAACCCAGATGCAAACATGGATAATGATTCATGCATTCCATTCATTTTTGGCTGTATAGATTCAGAGGCATTTAATTATAATATGAATGCGAATACTGATGATGGCTCATGTGTTCCGTTTGTGTATGGATGTACAAATCCTACTGCATTTAATTATGATCCAGATGCAAATACAAATCAGGTAAGTTTTGAAAATAATTCTGATCCATGTATTGCATATATTTTCGGTTGTCTTGATAATGAAGCTTGTAATTACAACGAAAATGCAAACACGAATAATGGGTCTTGTGAATATCCTGATGCATATTTAGATTGTGAGAATAATTGTTTAATTGATACAGACGGAGATGGTGTTTGTAATGAGTTTGAAACTTTAGGATGTACTGATACAAATGCCTTTAATTATGATTTTTCTGCAACTGATGATGATGGCTCATGTTTTCCTTTTATTTATGGTTGTACAGATAACAATGCTTATAATTATAACTCTGAGGCTAATATAGATGATCCGAATAATGCTTGTTGTTTTGTTATGGGTTGTATGGATGAAGGTGCGTTAAATTATAATCCTTATGCTTGTGAAGATGATCCGGATTCTTGTGTGCCATTTATCTATGGTTGTACGAATCCATCTTCATGGAATTTTGATTGCGTTTCAGGCAACATAGATACACCTTGTAATGATAATGTCAATACAAATGATGGTTCATGTATACCATATATTTATGGATGTACAGATCCAACTGCATTTAATTATGAGTGTGGTGGAGAGTGTCCAGGTGCTAATACTGATTTTGGTGGATTGTTATGTGTAGACTTTATCGATGGTTGTACAGACCCTTCGGCTATCAATTATGATCCTAATACTAATACTGATGATGGCTCTTGTTTAGATGCTGTAGAGGGTTGTACAGATGATACAGCTACTAACTTTAATCCAGAAGCTAATACTGATGATGGCTCTTGTATTCCGTTTATTTATGGTTGTACTGATTCATCAGCTGCCAACTATAATTCTAATGCTAATACTGATAATGGCACATGTTTCTATTTAATTTTTGGATGTACTAACCCTAATGCATTTAATTTTAATGATTATGATTATGATGGTTTTTCAAATCCTTTGACTGGAGATCCTCAAATTGATGTAAATGTAAATGATGGAAGTTGTGTTCCTGTTATTGAAGGTTGTATTGACTCTACTGCTTTTAATTTTGATAATGATGCAAATACAGATGATGGCTCCTGTGAAGAGTTTATTTATGGATGTACTAATCCATATTATTTAAATTATGATGCAGATGCAAATACAAATCAGGTAAGTGCCGAAGATGAATCTGATCCATGTGTTGCAATAGTATATGGTTGTACAGATGATGGAATTGATCCAGATTATAATGGAGATGGCTTACCAGCGTTAAATTATGATGAAAATGCAAATTTTGATTTTGGAGGTCTTTTATGTGTTGCAGTTGTTGAAGGATGTACAGATTCGAGCGCCTTTAATTTTGACTCTTCAGCCAATACTGATAATGGATCATGTATTCCAGTAGTATTTGGTTGTATGGATTCGGAGTCATTTAATTACAATCCAGATGCTAATATCGATGATGGAACATGTGAAGGCATTCTTTTTGGTTGTACTGATATATTGTCATTTAACTATAATGCTGATGCAAATACAAATGATCCAGATAATCCATGTTGTTATGTCAGTGGTTGCACAGATAATTCATCTTTTAATTTTGATAATTCAGCATGTTTTGATGATGGCTCATGTCTACCTTTTATTTATGGTTGTACAGATAATTCAGCGTTTAATTACAATCCGGATGCAAATACCAATCAAGTAAGTTTTGATAACGATTCGGATCCTTGTATTGATTATATTTTTGGTTGTACTGACGAAACAGCAACGAATTATAATCCATTAGCAAATGAATCACTAAATGGTATTTTATGTAATTATGATATTTTTGGTTGTACAGATCCTACAATGTTTAATTATAACTCAGAAGCTAATGTAGATGATGGAACTTGTGTGCCGTTTATTTTTGGCTGTACAGACCCATCTGCATTTAATTATGATGAAAATGCTAATACAGATTTTTCAGGTCTGTTATGTGAGCCCTTTATTTATGGTTGTACAGATCCTTTTTCTATAAATTATGACTCTGATGCAAATACTGATGATGGTAGTTGTATTCCTATGGTTTTTGGTTGTACTGATGAAAATGCAGTAAATTTTGATCCAAATGCAAATATTGGTTTTGGTGGAATTTTCTGTACATACGAAATTTATGGCTGTATAGATCCTCTAGCATTTAATTATGATGAAAATGCTAATACAGATGATGGCTCATGTATTTCAGTTGTTGAAGGATGTATTGATTCTACTGCCTTTAATTATGATGAAAATGCCAATACAGATGATGGTTCATGTATTCCAGTCATTGAGGGATGTATTGATTCTACTGCCTTTAATTATGATGAAAATGCTAACACAGATGATGGTTCATGTATTCCAGTTATTGAGGGTTGTACAGATGAAACGGCAATGAATTACAATACTACTGCTAATACCGATGATGGCTCATGTATACCTTTTATTTTTGGTTGCACTGACCCAGAAGCATTTAATTACGACCCTACTGCTAATACTGACAATGATTCATGTATAGATATTGTTTTTGGTTGTACAGATCCAACTGCATTCTCTGGCTACAATCCTGATGCTAATACTGATGACGGAAGTTGTGTAGATGCCATAAACGGCTGTACATATACAATAGCTTTAAATTATAATCCTGATGCTAATACAGATGATGGCTCATGTTTATATGGAGGTTGTATAGATCCGGGTGCTGATAATTATAATCCCGATGCAGATATAGATGATGGCTCGTGTTTGTATGTGGGTTGTGTTTATAATTATTGGTTTGTTTGTAATTATAATGAAAATGCTAATACACCTGATTGGGGTTTGTGTGAATTTGATTTTAGTGGAAATAATTGTGGAAATAATGCTGCAGCAATTATAATAAATGATAATTATAGTTATCCATTGTTACAATTATCAGAATTGACAGATGATCCACTTGATTTAAGATTTTATTTAGGGGACGATAGAATAGGTTGCATGTATAATAAAGCAAATAACTTTAATCCAATGGCTATAGTAGATGATGGTTCTTGTCTAGGTCAAAAAAATGATCATCTAAATACAATTTCGGTTGAAATATATCCTCAGCCAGTCACTGATGTATTTTATGTTTCAGTAAACTCCAATCATGATTATAATTTATCAGAATTTATTGAAATCAAAAATGCCCTAGGGGAAAAAATTGTTTCACAAAATATAGATAAAAATATTAATCCAATAGAATTAAATGTTCAAGAGTTAAGCCCTGGAATATATTATTTAGTATTAGAGGTTGATAATAGATTAATAACAAAAAGATTAATTATAAAATAACCATGAAACGAATATATGTCATATTAGTACTTCTTTCAATACCAGTTTTCATAAAAGCTCAGTCTACGGGCTGTAGTGATTCTTCTGCAGCTAATTACTACTGTAATATAGCTTTTGATTGCATCCCTTCTTTTAATGAATTTGGTGTTCCCTTAACAGATGAAAATGGTGCTCCAATATTTTCTCTTCCTGTGGGTTTTACCGATGATAATTCATGTTATTATAACCCTGGCTGTACAAATGATAGCTATGCCGAATATTATAGTCAAGGATTTGTTGCTGACTATGATGACGGATCATGTAATGAAATTGCCGTATTTGGATGTATAGATGAAAGTGCGTGTAATTATGATGCTAATACAAATATTTATATTGATTGTCAGTTTCCCGTTACTTATTATAATTGTTCTGGAAATTGTATAAATGACTCAGATGGTGATGGTGTTTGTGATGAGCTTGAAGTATTGGGATGTACAGATGAGACAGCACTTAATTATAATGCAAATGCAAATGCAACAGAGGATGATGGTTCTTGTGTTCCTGTTATTGAAGGTTGTGCAGATCCAACTGCGTTTAATTATAACCCCGATGCTAATTCAGATGATGGGACTTGTGAGCCATACATATATGGTTGTATAGATTCAACTGCATTTAATTATGATGAAAATGCTAATTCAGATGATGGTTCTTGTTATTATAATCCGGGCTGTACAGACGATACATACTTAGAGTATGATGATTCTTATGATTATGATGATGGCTCATGTGCTAGCCTTATTATTGTTGGCTGTACAAATCCTAATGCTGCAAATTATGATGAAAATGCTAATACCGATAATAATACGTGTATTATATTAGGCTGTACTGACGATACTGCTTTTAATTATGATGCTACAGCCAATCAAGATGATCCCAATGACCCATGTTTACCTGTAGTACTTGGTTGTACAGATAATACATCTTTTAATTATAACGTCAATGCTAATACTAATGATGGTTCTTGTGTACCATTCACATATGGTTGTACAGATCCAATAGCATCAAATTATGATGATTCAGTTAATACAGATAATAATTCTTGTTATTATAATCCAGGTTGTATGGATGCTCAGTATTTAGAGTATTACTCTCAAGGATTTACAGCTGATTTTGATAATGGATCTTGTGCTACAGAAGTAATATATGGTTGTATGGATGTAAGTGCATGTAATTTTGATTCTACAGCAAATATTGATTCAGACAATTGTATTTATGCTCAAGAATATTACGATTGTAACAATGATTGTTTAATAGATTCTGATGGTGATGGTGTGTGTGATCAATTAGAAATCACTGGTTGTACTAATCAGTTAGCTTGTAATTACAATTCTGAAGCAACAGATGATGATGATTCTTGTTATAATAATGATTTAGGTTGTGGTTGTGATGAGCCTGCGGCAGATACTGGCTATGATTGTGACGGTGTTTGTTTAAGTGATATTGATGGTGATGGGATTTGTGATTTGAATGAATTGGCAGGTTGTATGGACACGACGGCTTTTAATTATAATTCTGAAGCAACAGATGATGATGGATCATGCATTCCTGTTATTGAGGGTTGTGCAGTAGCTGTTGCTGTAAATTATAATTCAGAGGCTAACACAGATGATGATTCTTGTTGTTATGTTTCAGGTTGTACTGATACAGAGGCTCACATAAATTCATATAATCCTGACGCATGCTTTGATGATGATTCTTGCTATTACAATCCAGGTTGTATGGATTCGACGGCATTTAATTATGATGATGCGTATGATTATGATGATGGTTCATGTATTGCAGTTGCTTTAGGTTGTACTGATTCAGCCGCATTTAATTTTGATCCAGACGCTAACACCGACAATAGTTCATGTATTGCAGTTGTTCTAGGTTGTACTGATTCAGCCGCACTTAATTATGACTCAAGTTTTAATACAGATAATGGTTCTTGTTGCTATGTCTCAGGTTGTACAAATTCAAACTCTTTTAATTATAATGCAAATGCATGTTTTGATGATGAATCTTGTTGTGATGTTTCAGGTTGTACAGATGAAGACGCTCATATAAATTCATATAATCCAGACGCATGTTTTGATGATAATTCTTGCTATTATAATCCAGGCTGCACAAATTCAACTGCATTTAATTATGATTCAGATTATGATTATGATGATGGTAGTTGTTGTTTAGTTGCAGGCTGTATGGATTTAACAGCATTTAATTACAATGAGAGTGCATGTTTTGATGATGGATCTTGTGTAGCCGTAGTTTTAGGTTGTACAGACTCGGAATCATTTAATTATAATTTCAATGCAAATACAGATGATCCTGACAATCCTTGTACTGCTTTTATAGTAGGTTGTACTGATTCAGAATCGTGTAATTATAATCCTGAAGCTAATACCCTAGATAGTAGTTGTATATATGCTCAGGAATATTATGATTGTGATGACAATTGTTTAATAGATACGGATGGTGATGGAACATGTGATGAATTAGAGATTGAAGGTTGTACAGATTCAAGTGCATTTAATTATGATTCATCTGCAACAGAGGAAGATAATTCATGCGTTGCAGTTACTTTAGGTTGTACAAATTCATTGGCGCTCAACTATAATGCCGATGCTAATACTGATAATGATACATGTTGTTATATTGCAGGTTGTACAGATTCAACAGCTTTTAATTATAATGAGAGTGCATGTTTTGATAATGGTTCATGTATCGCAGTTACATTAGGTTGCACAGATTTAACGGCTTTCAACTACAACCCAGATGCCAATACGAATGATCCAGATAATCCTTGTACAGCTATTGTAGTGGGATGTAATGATTTATCAGCATGTAACTATAGTTCAGATGCTAATACACCTGATGGTAGTTGTATATATGCTCAGGAATATTATGATTGTGATGATAATTGCTTAATAGACACTGATGGAGATGGAACATGTGATGAATTAGAGATTGAAGGTTGCACAGATTCAAGTGCATTTAATTATGATTCATCTGCAACAGAAGATAATAATTCATGTGTTGCAGTTATTTTTGGTTGCACAAATTCATCAGCGCTCAACTATGATATTGACGCTAACACTGACAACAATACATGTTGTTATATTTCAGGTTGTATGGATTCAACGGCATTTAATTACAATGTGAATGCATGTTTTGATGATGGGACATGTATCTCGGTTGTTTTAGGTTGCACAGATTCATCAGCACTTAATTATGATATTAATGCGAACACAGACAATAGCACGTGTTGTTATGTAGGAGGCTGTATGGATTCAACAGCTTTTAATTATAATGAGAATGCATGTTTTGATAATGGTTCATGTGTTGCAGTTGTTTTAGGCTGTACAGATCCCTTATCCTTTAATTTTAATTCCGATCTTGGAGCTAATACAGACGACGGCTCATGTATTACAGTTACTCTAGGTTGTACAGACGAAAGTGCAACAAATTTTGACTCAAGTGCTAATACAGATAATAATTCATGTCTGTACGAGGGATGCACGGATAGTAATTTTGCAGAATATTATACTCAAGGTTTTGTAGCTAATTCAGACGATGGCTCATGTTCAACTACAGCTATTTTTGGTTGCGTAAATGAAAACTTTTCAAATTTCAATTCAAATGCTAATGTTGATTCTTCTTTAGATCCATCCGGAGAAGCAGAAACTTGTTTTCATGTTTATGGTTGTACAGATGAAATAGCATGTAACTATAATTCAAATGCCAGCTTAGATGATGGTACATGTTTTTATGCATCAGAATTATCTATTAATATTAATAGTAACGGTGTTTATTATGATTGTAATGAAGTTTGTTTAAATGATTTAGATAATGATGAAGTTTGTGATGAATTAGAAATTATTGGTTGTCAAGAAGAATTAGCCGATAATTATAATCCATTAGCAACAGACCCAGCAGTTTGTATATATTATGGCTGTACAGACTCAGTAGCTTGTAACTATTCTGAGATAGCAACGGATGATGATGATAGTTGTGAATATGCTGATCAGTATTACGATTGTGATGGTGTTTGTTTATCAGATCTTGATGAAGATGGAGTGTGTGATGAGTTAGAAATAGTAGGATGTACGGATACAGACGCTTGTAATTTCTTAGAAACAGCAACTGATGAGGGAGATTGTGAATATGCTATTGAATACTATGATTGTGATGAGAATTGTTTAAATGATACAGATGATGATAGTATTTGTGATGAATTAGAATTATTAGGTTGTACTGATTCATCAGCATTTAATTTTGATTTGACAGCCACAGATGAAGATAATTCATGTTATTATAGTCCTGGTTGTACCGATCCTTTATATGTTGAATACGATCAATCTTATGATTTCAATAATGGCACATGTGTTACTATTGTAATAGAGGGTTGTATGAATATAAACTATTATGAATATAATATTGAAGCTAATGTGAGTGATTCAGAAGCATGTGAATCTAGAGTTGGAGATGCTAATGGTGATAGCGCAATTAATTTAACAGACTTATTTTTAGTATTAGATAATTGGCTGGAAGTCACTGAGTTAGGACAAAATGGAGATGTTAATCCAGATGGAATCGTTAACTTAACCGATTTATTCGACGTATTAGATAATTGGTTACAGTAATTTAATAAATTTGCACAATAATGAAACTTAATTTAAAATTTTTAAAACATAAAATAATATCAATTTTACTATTGATTAGTAGTGTTATCCTTGGACAAAGCCCCTTTGATGGCTTAGTTCTTGAACAACTTAATAATGGAAATGCCTTTGAGGGTACTACATATAGGTTATATGCAACACTTTCAGAAGGAAAATTATATGTGATTTACGGAGATGAAACACGTTCTTCTTTAATTGAAACTACAGGAGAGTTTTTTAATACAGGTACAGCTAATTTACAAGATCAAGTAGATACTACATATTTTCAATATAATGATCAATTAAGATGGGATACATGGGTTACTATTGGAGATGATTATTTTGATGGTGTTAGTACTGTTGGTAATTTGAATTTT
The DNA here is from genome assembly GCA_002701365.1 of Flavobacteriales bacterium. Lineage (GTDB taxonomy): Bacteria > Bacteroidota > Bacteroidia > Flavobacteriales > TMED113 > SP256. The sequence goes on along the minus strand of NZUK01000018.1, from coordinate 768 downwards.
GATGGTTTAAGTAATTCCTTTTGGGCATTTGGAGGAACTGTAAATTCAGATGCAGCTATTACTAGAACATCCGATAATCCAAACTGTTTGCCAGATGAGAATGGTAGAATTCTATTGGCACAAATTACTACTGACGGATCATTGTCAGGATTCTTAAATCTAAGAATTCAGAACGATGAAGGAACTGTTTTTGAAGAAGAACAAATTATTATTCCATCTGATCCAACAATTGGTTGTTTAGATTCCACTGCAGCTAATTATTGCGTTACCTGTACGGAAGATAATGAAACATGTTCATATGGTCTAGTTTGTCAGGATGATGACTCTGCTGTTTCTGCCTTTGGAGATTGTGCTGGTGCTGTTGCAGCTCTTGGTTGTGATTTTGTTTATGCTGGCGTTCCAATAGGTGATACTTGTCCCGAAACTTGCGATAGTTGTCCGTCTGTTTGTGAGGATGATGACTCTGCTGTTTCTGCCTTTGGAGATTGTGCTGGTGCTGTTGCAGCTCTTGGTTGTGATTTTGTTTATGCTGGTGTTCCAATAGGTGACACTTGTCCCGAAACTTGCGATGCTTGTGATACGGAAGAAGTATTAGGTTGTATAGATGTAACAGCATGTAACTACGATGCTGATTTAGGTGCAGATACAGATGATGGTTCGTGTACTTATCCAGTTGATAACTGTACTGATTGTGATGGTAACGACTTAGGAGGTCAGGATGAGTGTGGTGTTTGTGAAGGATCAGGACCTGCAGAAGGTTTTGATTGT
>NZUK01000017.1 GCA_002701365.1 Flavobacteriales bacterium | reverse complement strand
CGAAGCTCTGTAGATGTATTATAGTCACAACTAAAATAAGAAGTTAGGTCTGTAGAGTAATCAAATTGCCAATTAGTTGTTTCGTTTTCAGAGCATCCATGTAAATCGCTCCAATAATCCATAACTGTATATATATCCGGAGCGCCGCCCCATCCCTCGTCTAAGTAGCCCATTGATCCATCTATAGGAACAACGTCATCAGATGTTCCGCTAATTTGCATAACAGGGACTAAAGCGGATGGGTTACAAGCTTGCCAATCAGGACCGCTCATTGTTCCAGTTACAGAAGCAATGGCTTTAAATACTTCAGGAGCATTACAAGCTAAAGACCAACTCATATAGCCTCCATTTGACATCCCGCATGCAAAAGTTTTTTCAGGACTCAAATTATAATCTTGCTGTAATTTGATGGCTAAATTTGATAAGAATCCCAAGTCATCAACACTAGTCATGATTTCATTAAAGTTGGAGTTCCAGTGGTTTGTACCATAATTATCCTCTAATCCGGTTGGGTAGCAAACAGCAAATTCAAAATTATTTGCTTGTTCTTCAAACAATCCTAACATATCTGAACCTTCTCCCCAGTAACCATGTAAAACAAATACTAATGGCGCATCTTCAGGCAAATTATCAGGAATATATAAAAAGTATTCTCTTTGTTGCTTATCCCACTCAAAAAACTCAGGAACGATACATGAGCCATTGTCTATTGTTGCTAAGCTATTATAATTTGCAGCTTCTGGGTTAGTGCAACCAGGAATTTCCCAGTTGCAAGATTTAATTTCAAGCTCAAAGTTCCAATATGCCCATGTTCCATCACTCATTTCATAGCTTTGGGGACTCTTAGAATCATTAATATTAACCAGCAAACTACCACCATTCCATCCATCACCATAACTATCATAAGCGGCGATCATATAGCAGCCAGTGCTAGGTACGCAGGCTTGAATACTTGTTGTTTCATAATTATCGGTTCCTTGAAATGCTACTATAGCATTATCAGGACTTGGATCTCCTACCATCCAAGTGTCATAATCCCACAATCCCCAAGCCATTTCATACGCCCACTCTGCAGTAGTAGTAGAAAAAACTATTGAAGACTCGCCATCCTCGCATTGCCCGAAGCTCATAAAAGGAATAAGAATTAACAAAAAAAGGTTTTTCATAAGATTAAGTTTTTAAAATTTATATAATTTTTCTACACTACCATCATGATAGATGTTTAATAGTATTTTAGTACTTGGAATTACTTGATTGCTTTGTCTACCTAAAACATCAATCGTATTTAATAATTGTTTTGTTTTTTTAGGCTCTTCAAAAATGTTTAATGTATTTATGCAATCACAATTTTCGTCTAAAATCCCATATTCAAAATCATCACCAGTGTTTTCTTCTAAAACACATTCGTCTCCCGGATTTAAACAAGACCCATCATCAACTAATGCATTTAAATCGTAGTTACAAGAGTTTATATCCATACAACCATTTGCACACTCTACTCCAAACACTATGGTTTCATTAGTACCTTCTAAAATTAGTATATCTTGTGAATAAAATTGCCACAAAAAATCTTCGTTACTTTCAATGTCAATGGTGAAACAATCAGCCTGCAAGTTAATAGGCCAGCAAGCAGTTAAAAACCCACTATCAGTCGTCAATGAGTCCGAGAAGAGCAAACCATTAATATCACCTTCAACATTAAAATTTGTATTTAAACCATTTTCCCAATATAGTGTCAATGAGACTTCATCTTGCGGGCAGTTACAATTTAATGACCAAACAGTATCGTCATCTTTTTTAAAGCAATTATTATCACTTTCGCATGACTGAGAGTAGATAGCATTATTTAAATCCCAGACTTCTACGCAATCGATATTATTATCGTAACACCATAAATTATTTAATTGGTTATTATTAGAGACATTTAGATTAGAAAGATTATTTAAATAACAATATAAATCAGTTAATGCGGTATTATTAGACAGGTCTAATTCAGATATCATGTTTCCATAACAAGATAAATGGTTTAGTAGAGTATTATTCCCCACACTTATTGTTGATAAATCATTCCAGCTACAATTTAAATATGTTAGCATGGCGTTAAAGGATGTATTTAGAAATGATAAATTGTTAGAAGCACAGTTAATATTTTTTAACTGAGTATTATTTGAAATGTCTAATTCAGATAAGTTGTTAGAGTAGCAATATAAATCTGATAATAGATTACTAGTGGATAAGTCTAGTTCGGAGATGTTATTGTTAAAGCAATTTAAATATGTTAGATTAGGATTGTTGGACAAGTCTATTCCCGATAAATTATTATTGTCACATGAAACAGTTGTTAGCTCCGGATTGCTAGATAAATTTAATTCAGAGATATTATTATCAAAACAAATGAAAGATACAAGTTCAGGGTTGTTAGATAAGTTTAGTGCGCTTATATTATTATTGTCACATGATAAATAAGTTAAGGCAGCATTATTAGATAATTCTAATTCAGATAAGTTATTATTGCTACAATATAAATGTTGTAACAGTACATTATTTGATACATTTAGTTCAGACAAGTTATTTGAGTAGCAGTATAAATAGGTCAGATTAGAAAAATCTTCTAAGCCTGTTAAGTCAGAAATTTCATAACCAGCTATTTCAAGTGTTGTAATAGTATCAATACTTTCAGTTAAAACATAATTATCTAGGGTTTCATCATATCCCCAATCAATTAGAAGTTGTTCAAAATTAGAATCTAATATAAATGTTGTTTCTTGTGCAAATGACAGGATTGGAATTATACAAATAAGAATATATTTCTTCATAATGAATTATTTTAGTTTGTCTAGTAATTGTTTAGACATGTCATACGAATGCTCCCAACCCTTTGCACTAATACGAATTTCGATACAATCCTGTCCTAGGCACTCAATATTAGAGTAAGGTAAGATGGAAATAAAAAAACCTTGATACACTTTAGATCTTTTTGTGTTAGCTAAAAAATAACGCATCCCAGGTTCCTCCTGCCTAGAAGCGGTCTCCCAGGTAACAAGTCCCTGAAATGCAGAAGAAGATTTAATACTAGTTAAAAGACGTTGATAGTAAGTACCATTTTTAGGAGTCTGAATTATAATAGTTTGATACCAATTTTCATCCATAATTAACGCATCCTGTAATTCTATTTGATACATAGCTTTATCACACTCAAATGTTCTAGAATAATATCTCCATTCTGATTTGTGGTGGTAATGGTCAATAAAATGTTTTAATTTAACCTTTTCGTCTATGGTATAATTTAATTCGCAATGATCAAGTAGAGCATTTTGTTGTTTTTCATTTGTTTCAAACAACGTTAATAGATCATCTAACGATAATTGACTATATGACAAAAAGGGGATAAGCAGAAAAAATAATTGTAATCGCATGTTACTTAGTTATGTATGTTTTTTCAATGGATCCGTCATCAAAAATATATAAAAATAACATGCCTTTATTGTCTGCGGCTTGAGCCCTGCCAAGAACATCTATAATAGCAATAATTCTTTTAGAAGAAACTTGCTCAATTAGGCCAGTATTGTTTTCAACACACTCACAGTCGGAGTTAAAAATACCATAATCAAAGTCAGGCCCTAAACTACCTGGTAAAATACATTCATCGCCAGGGAATTCACAACTACCATCATCAGTAATTGCTACATCAAGATAATTACAAGCCATTTCATATGTGCATCCGAAGGCTTCATCATCATCGCAAACACCATTGTTATTGGTGTCGTTATTTATAATAAAACCAGTCCCATCTGTTTCACCTGAGCATGTTTCGCAGCTAAAAGACTCTATTCCCCCTGAAATAGTGCCGGTTAATAGATCTAGTGAACTTACTGTGGTAACACTAACCGCACTAGCTCCACTACTATTTGATATTGTAAAAATAATATCACCTATAATACTTGTTGATCCCAGTGAGTCAATAGACGTATTGTATTCAATATAAATATTAACAGGTCCAGTGTAACAGTCTGATATTAATTGTCCATCTTCAAAAACAGCAGTATACCAACCAATATTACTTGTTTCATAAGATAGGGTAGTAGGACTTAAAGACCAATTTTCTCCTGTAGCATAAATAGTTGCTTCAGGCCCTGGATAATTTTCCATCATCCACGTCCCACTTCCATAGGCACATGTATTGGCATATTCACATAAATCATCATCAGTTGCAGCACTGTTATAATTGCAGGCATTTGAGTCCATACATCCGATAATCTCATATTCATCGCATGTTCCATCACCATCAGAATCATTTATACAATTCCAGTTGCAGTCATAATATAATTCTGGTCCATTTCCATTGCAATCACCACATTCATCAAATTCACCAACACACTCATCAATGGGGTCACAAATACCATCTTCGTCTAGGTCTAGTATACAGACTTCATCGCAATCAAATCCCTCTTCAGGATATATACATATAATGTCAGTTGCTAATAAATTATAATTACAAGACACAGGGTCAAAACAACCTTCTATTTCTATTTCATCACACCAACCGTCCCCATCAGCATCATTGATACAATTCCAGTTGCAGTCATAGTATAATTCGGGTCCATTGCCATTGCAAGTACCACATTCATCAAATTCACCAACGCATTCATCAATTTCATCACAAATTAGGTCATCATCAAGGTCCGTGATGCATTCGCCATCACAGTTTGTTAAATTTCCGTTTGCAATTAAAAAATCTATTCCACTTTCGCTCCAGGGGTTTCCATTAGCATCCTCTCCCTCTAGGTTAATTAATCCACAAATCGAACCAGTAGTTGTCATTTGAAATAATAATACTAAATTATTTTCATCAGGGTAAGCAACGGTGCTTTCGCAGTATTCCCCTTGAACCAATCCATTAGGATTTCCGGCATATGGGAACCATCCATTTTCGGAATCGGAACTATAATACATGTAATTGCTATTTATATAATTGTAGTTTGTTTCAGCGAGTTTAACAAATCCAGACTCTCCATCGGTCCCATTATATTTCAATAAGTATTCAGTACCATCTTCACTTACACCAAGGTTAAAATTTTGGGATTTGTGAAACACAGCATTATATGGACACGTTGTTGTTCCTGAATTATAACTGTCACCTAATGTGAGCCAACTAGTAAATTCAGACGAAGGAGTATTGTCAAAAATGGTAGTATCTATACCTCTTTGCACTTTTTTATTTTCGATTTCATCTGGCAAATTACCCCACAAATTAGCTTGATCAACATAAAAGTTTGTAGATGATTGAATATATGAATCATTATTTTCATTTGCCCAATATCCATTGAGTCGACCTTCATTAATTTTAGCATATAATCTATACGTTTGTCCATCGACATTGTTATTGTTTTCAATTTCTTCTACTATAATACCTTGAAAAGGTGTTGCAGGTGGATAATTGCAATCTTCAGACCATATAGCAGAATCATCTTTAATGAAATCCTGTGTATTTATATTAGCATATATAAGACTAGCAACTTGAACGCATTCAATATTATTATTTTGACAAAAAATACTATTTAATAAAGTATTACTTGAGAGGTCTAGTTGAGACAAGTTGTTTTGATTACATGAAATACTCTGCATAGATAAGTTATTGTTTAAATCTAGATCAGATATATTATTATTACTGCAATCTAGATTTATGATTGAATTATTGCTGCTCAAATCCAGATCAAGTATACTATTATTACTGCAGTCTAAATTTAAAAGAGATGTATTATTGTCTAAATCTAGATCAGATATATTTGTAGACGAACAATTTAAATATGTTAATAAATTATTGTTATCTATGTTTAATTCAGATAACTCTGTTTCAGAACAATTTAATGATTCTAATGCAGTAAATGCTTCAATCCCAGTTAAATCAAATATCTCTAAGCCGGATAATTCAAGTTCTGTAACAGAATTAATATTGTTAGTTAATACGTAATTATCCAGGGTATTGTCCAGGCCTTCGCTTATTAAGTATTGTTCAAAATTATCATCAGGTATGTTCGTAAACATCTCTGGATAATAAAATGGCCATGAACACTCTACGATTGGTGTTCCGGCAAATAAATAACTTACTAAATGTATAGTGCTACTCCCAGTCAGTGAAGCGTTCCCATTTAGATCTAGAACTCTATTTTCTGACATGCCAGAACTTAATCCGTATACATTGGCAGCAGATTCCAATGATTCAGAAGCAATTATATCATCGGTTTCGTTGGTAATCATAAATCCGGCATATGGAAAAATGTAAGAAGAATAGTATTCCACATTAACTTGAATATTAACAGTGTTATTAATTGAATCATAGTCATTAATTGTGATAGATATTGAGTCGCATACATTATCTGATTGAGCAACACAACAATATGATATCATGATAAATAAAAATATTTTTTTCATATCAAGGGGCATTAGTTACATCAAATATAATCTTTTTAAGAATAATTTGACTAAGACAGAATTCGACTAATTCAATAATGTTTTATAAATTGGAGATATATAATATAATTTATAAATTTTTTTAACATGAAAAATTACACTATTCTTATCTTGGCATTAATATTACTATCAAGTTGTGCTTCAGTATACTTGGCTCCTAATGGAGATCAAATTGCACAGAATCATCAAACTGTTGCTATATTAAAGTCAGATGTTTCGTATAAAGCCAGAAAAAATGATGATCTGAATGCTTTGAACTCATCAGCAGAATCAAATGCTTATGAATTTCAACAAGAAATATATAAATGGATGTTAACAAGAAAGTCTTCACACAACTTTAATGTAAATTTCCAAGATATTTCCGAGACCAACTCTAAATATAAAAAAGCATTTGGAGACACCAATATTAAAGAACTTGCTACTGAGGAGATTTGCAGAGCTTTAAATGTTGATGGAATTATAATTTCGAATTTTTATTTATCCAAGCCCATGTCTAATGGCGGAGCATTAGCGTTAGGCTTATTGACGGGAGTTTATGGTGCTACAAATGAGGCAATTGTTTCTATAGCTATTAAAAATTGTGAAGATAAATCATTACTATGGCAATATGATCACAAACTTCAAGGCGGTTTATTAACTACGCCATCGTCATTGGTTGATGCTCTCATGAGAAATGCTAGTAAAAAAATGCCTTATAACATAAAATAGATTAAGAATTATTTTTTGAAACAACTATTCGTATAAATGGTGATTTTTAGATTTACTTTATTTTCAAGAGACCTTAATAGATTTTATTGTAATGTCAATTATTAGATTAGATGCTACTATTAGTTGCAGTCTTCAACTTTTAACATGATAGTATTTGTGTACATAGATCCACAACCATAAGTAGATGTAATTAAGCATCGGAAATAATAATATCCCGGAGATAAATTTGTGCTATAAATATTCCAGTCACCACCAACGTCAAACCATCCTTTACTATTTAAAGATGTAAACGGTTTGCCTTGTGAATTATGTTGTTCCCATTGATATTCAAATTCTAAAAATCCACCCCAATTCCACTCAGCCCCAGAAGATCCGGTAGAAAAATCTAATAGTATTTCGTCTCCCTCACAAGATGTTTCAGGCTTTGCTAAAACACCTGGATCAAGAGGAGGAAGAATCCAAACCGATATTTCGTTTGTTGTTAAAGTAACTTCTTGATTTGAAACGAGGACTCGGTAATGTGTGTCAGATGTAAGAAGTTCGGTGGCATATGCCATACTATTAGCATTTGCAATATTTGACCAGTTAGATTGATCTAATGATTTTTGCCATTGATAAGTGTAATTATCATCAAATCCTCCAGTTGGCACAGTTTCAAAATTTAAATTTACCGATGAGTCAAAGCAAAGAGGATTTGCAACTGTAGATAGTAGCCCAGGATTAAATTCTTGACCAAGGATTATAATGGGTAGTAAAAATAAAAAATTAAATAATCTCATTAATAAATTACAATATATTCATTTTTTACTTAAAGAGTTTTCTAATGCGTTTCTGTTTTTCTTTCTCCTTCTTAAAATTTGTTAAATAATTTTTTTGAAATGCTTTTTGAAACGCTAACACTTGATCTTTATTTAGATAAATATTTTTAGGCTTAAATCGTTTAGATTTATTTTTGCGGTCTTCAATTGTCCCAAATTTCAGAACAAGTTGATGCCAACCTAAGTCCTGGGATAAAAAATATGTTTTAAACAAAGTATGCCCATTGCTATGTTTTTTTTTAGAATTATAGTCACTAAAAAATCCAGTTAAATATATTTCATGAATTGCTTTGTCAACCTCTGTGTCCATGTCCATTGCGGTTTTATGCCATTTTAAGTATTTATTGATCATAAAATTTATAGAGTCTCTTTCCTCTTCTGTGAATAAATAACCAGCATACATTGACGAGTCTTCATGGATGATTAGGATTAGGACATCTTTTTTCCAGTTATATCTAAACTCTAAATTACAACTAGTCATAGATTGTTTCGACTCGCTATAATGGGTGCCACGTAAATTATATAAAACATCTTCTTGAGAGTAAGATAAACCTAAGAACATCCAAATACTACAAAGGGCTACAAGATGTTTCACTATTTAAGTATTTTTAAGTTTAAGAACTTGCTTTTCAATATCATCATCTTCAATCTTGTCAAATAAAAGGCTAGGAGGTGTTAGTATATGCCCATCGCAAATCATATTAATGTCTCCAGCATTATTCCATGTTTTATTTTTAGAATTAATCATGTCGCTAATTTTTGTAGATGTAAATGGCATAAATGGCTCACATAAAATTGACATAGTAGCTATTAGTTGTATAGAGACATTTAATATTGTTTCAGTCCTTTCTTTACCGTTATTTTCTTTAAACAATTTCCAAGGTTCAGTGTCCGCAAGATATTTATTACCAATTCTTGCTAGATTCATAAATTCATTAATAGCCCGTCTAAACTTATATTGATTAATATAATCACCAATTATGTCTGGAGCATTTTTTATTTTTTGCAAAACATCGTCATCAATTTGTTTAGTATTATTTCTTGGGGGCGTTTTCCCGTCCCAGTACTTGTGACATAAAACAAATACACGATTAATAAAATTTCCTAGAATTGCTACGAGCTCATTGTTGTTTTTTGCCTGAAAGTCTTTCCATGTAAAATCATTGTCTTTGTTTTCAGGGGCGTTTGAACAAAGTACGTATCTAAGCACATCCTGTTTATCAGGAAATTCCACCAAGTACTCATGTAGCCAAACAGCCCAATTCCTAGAGGTAGATATTTTCTTTCCCTCAAGATTTAAAAACTCATTTGCCGGAACATTTGTTGGCAATATATATTGTCCGTGCGCTTTTAGCATTGCTGGAAAAATAATACAATGAAAAACGATATTGTCTTTACCGATAAAATGAATTAATTCAGTTTCAGGGCTTGTCCAATATGGCTTCCAGCTTGTGTTATTTTCTGCCGCCCATTTTTTTGTAGCAGAAATATATCCTATTGGAGCATCAAACCAAACGTATAAAACTTTGCCATCCGCATTTTTTACAGGAACCGGGACTCCCCAGTCCAAATCTCTGGTTACAGCTCGTGGCTTTAAACCATCGTCAATCCAAGATTTACATTGGCCTAAAACATTAGTTCGCCATATTTTGGGCTGTTGAATTAATATCCACTCTTTTAACCAGTCTTCATATTTGTCCAAGGGTAAGTACCAATGTTTTGTAGGCTTTTTTATTAATTTGCCTCCACTTAAAACAGACTGTGGGTTTTTTAACTCCGATGGCTCTAAGCTTGTTCCACACTTTTCACATTGATCTCCATAAGCTTCTTCAAAATTACAAATAGGACAGTCTCCTTTGATATATCTATCAGCTAAAAAAGTTTGCTCTTTTTCATCATAGTATTGTTTAGATGTTTTTTCAATAAAACAATCTTTTTCGTAAAGTTTTTTAAAAAATGCAGAAGCAGTCGAGTGGTGAAGAGGATCAGACGTTCGGCTATAAATATCAAATGATATACCAAAATCTAAAAAAGCTTTTTTAATAATTGTGTGGTATTTGTCAATTACTTCTTTAGGCTGAGTATTATTTTTTCTTGCAGTAATAGTAATTGGCACACCATGTTCATCAGATCCACAAACATATAAAACATTCCCCCCCGTTTGTCGTTTATATCTAGCAAAAATATCTGCAGGAATATAGACACCAGCTAAATGCCCAATGTGAATTGGACCATTTGCATATGGCAGTGCAGCTGTTATCGTAAATCTAGATGTATCAGACATAGTTTTGTATATTGTGTAAAAATATACTAAAAGAATGAAAATAAATAGTTTGAGTTCTATAATGCCGCCTTTTTTGTCAAATAAAGACAAAATTGAAATAGTTGCTTCAGCTAAATTTGTGATTGAAAAAGACATTGTGACAGCAGTTAATATAATTAAATCAAGTGGTTTTGATGTTCGTTTCAATCAACAATTGTTTTGTCAAAAAGATGTTTTTGCAGGGACTAAACAAGATCGAATAAACAGTATTCAAAGAGTATTAGATGATGATGAGACAAAAGCAATATTTTTCGCAAGAGGGGGTTATGGTTCAATACAAATTATAGATCAAATCGACTTTGATTCTTTTAAAAAAAGACCCAAATGGTTAGTAGGATTCAGTGATATCACTATTTTTTTAATGCATATTTATGAAAAGTATCGGATTAATTCTATTCACGGCCCAATGCCATATAATTTTAAGTCAACAAAACAATCTGACTTGCTAGTTTTGTTTGATGCGCTTCGCGGAAAATTTAGCAACATAAAATTTGATTATCATAAGTTTAACAATCTAGGTCAATCTTCTGGCGTAGTTATTGGCGGCAATCTTTCAATTTTATGTAGCCTAATAGGTTCGAATTCATTTAGTAAATTAAATCAAGATTCAATTTTATTTATTGAGGATGTTGATGAGTATTTATATAGAATAGAGCGCATGATTTACATGCTGGATAGAGCTGGGGTTTTTAAAAAAATAAAAGGCTTAATTATAGGCGGTATAACAAAATCATTAGACAATCAATTGCCTTTTGGCAAAACAGCTTATCAAACTATTCACAGTATTGTGTCAAAATATAATTACCCAATAGCATTTAATTTTCCTGTTGGACATGGAATTAATAATCGTCCAATTATTATTGGCTCAAGAATTCAATTAAATGTAAGTATAAATTTTTCAAAAATGGAATATCAATTAAATGGATAAACAGATTATTGAAGAAGTTAGATTGAATAGATTTATTGCAATGTGCGGAATATGTTCAAGAAGAAAGGCGGATAGTTTAATTCAACAGGGGCTTGTTAGAGTTAATAAAAAAGTCATAGTAGCGCTAGGCCACAAGGTTCGATTAACGGATTGTGTTGAGGTTGATGGCCAAACAATATATACTGAAACAAACCAGTACTTGTTATTAAATAAGCCAAAAGGATATATTACTACCATGTCAGATGAGAAGAATAGATCAACTGTTATGGAGCTAATTAACAATGCATGCCAAGAACGGCTATTTCCAGTTGGAAGACTAGACAAAGAAACAACGGGGTTATTATTATTTACAAATGATGGAATTCTAGCAAAGAAATTAATGCACCCTAAGTATAAAGTCAAAAAAACATATAACGTTTTTTTGAATAAAAATTTAAGTAAACCACATTTTTTAAAACTCATACAAGGTCTACATTTAGACGACGGATTTATTCGGGCAGACAAACTTAATTACCTGAATGATAGTAAGCGCAATTTGCAAATAGAAATACATGTAGGTAAAAACAGAATTGTTAGAAGAATTTTTAGCTTTCTCGGATATGAAGTTCAAAAGTTAGATAGATGTATGTATTCAATTTTAACAAAAAAAAAATTACCATTAGGTAAGTGGCGAATGTTAACTTCAAAAGAATTAAACTTTTTTAAAACATTATAGTAATCTTGTTTTATTAATTTTGTGTTATGGAATTCTACTCTAACAATCTTGTGTCTAAATTATTGCTTTTATTTGCTTTTATCATTGTATCCTCAACCTTGTGGTATACTAATACCCTTGCTAATCAATTTAAAATTGAAGAAAAAAAGAAAGTAGCTTTATGGGCAAAGGCAACGAAAGAATTATCAGATATAAATAATTTGGACTATGATGTTGGGTTTGTTTTTGAGGTTGTTAATAATAATACTACTGTGCCAGCTATTCAGATTAATGAATTTGGAGAGATTATAGCTCATAGAAATGTTAAACAAAATAATAAAGGATCTTTAGAAAGTGAATTAGAGTTGATGAAAAGAAAATATCCTCCGATTGAAATTGAGTTAATAAATGGTAGCACGGAATACATTTATTACAAAGATTCTAAATTACTACAACGATTAAAGTATTTTCCGCTTATTATCTTTTTAATTATTGGTGCCTTTATGTTGATTGCATATTTTGCATTCAGTAATGCTAGAATTGCACAACAAAATAAGGTTTGGACAGGTATGGCAAAAGAGACGGCACATCAGATAGGAACACCGCTTTCCTCACTGGTTGGGTGGCTGGAGCATTTAAAAAATAAAAAAGGGGCCTTGTCTGTTGTAAAAGAAATGGAAAAGGATATTAGTAGGTTAACCGTTATTGCATCAAGATTCTCAAAAATAGGTTCTTTGCCTAAGTTAGAGAAAGTTAATTTAGTTCGTGTTTTAGACGATTCAATTAATTATATTAAAAAAAGAGCATCCTCAGAGGTTTCAATTAATTTGAAGACAAGTAAGAAAAGCCTGAAGGCCGATATTAATATTGAGCTATTTGAGTGGGTAATAGAAAATATGCTTAAAAACTCTATAGATGCAATTGCGCAAGAAGGAAGTATATTAGTTCGCCTTCAAGAATTAGAACATGAGGTTATAATTGATGTCATTGACAATGGAAAGGGTATAAAAAAAACAATGTTTAGAGAAATATTTGAGCCGGGATACACTTCTAAAAAAAGAGGGTGGGGATTGGGACTGTCTTTAGTTAAAAGAATTATTCAAGATTATCACAAGGGGAAAGTAAAAGTTTTAAGCTCCATTCCAGATAAGGAAACAGTAATTAGGATTTCATTAAACAAATAAAAATGGCAGGAATATATGTTCATATTCCTTTTTGTTTACAATCATGTCATTATTGTGATTTTCATTTTTCAACTTCTTTAAAGACAAAAAAAAGAGTTGTTAATGCTATTAACCAAGAATTAGTAATTCAAAAAAATTATTTACAGGAAGATTTAATTCAGACCATATATTTTGGAGGAGGCACACCTTCTTTAATTGATTTAGAGTCGATAGGTTCTGTTTTACAAACAATTCGGAGTAATTTCAAACTATCACAATCTGTTGAATGTACAATTGAGGCTAATCCGGACGATATTAATAGACAGATAGTCGAGGATTGGTATTCTTTGGGGTTTAACCGCGTTAGCTTGGGTGTTCAATCTTTTAGAAACAAAGATTTAAACTACATGAATCGATCACACACTAACGATCAAAGTTTAAAGGCGATTCGCTGTTTAAGAGAATCAAGTATTCATGATTTCAGCATAGATTTGATTTATGGTTATCCAGTATTAGATAACCAATCTTGGATTAATAACTTGCAAACAGCTATAAAATTTGATATTCCGCACATTTCTTCCTACTGTATGACTGTAGAAAAACAAACACCATTATATTTTTACATAAAAAATAAAAAATATAAAGCATTGAACTCCAAGACTGGTCAAGAGCAATTTTTGATAGCACGCCATTTATTAATTAACAATGGATATCAACACTATGAAATTTCTAATTTTTCTAAAAATGGACATGAATCCAAACACAATCAAAATTACTGGAACAAAACTAATTATTTGGGAGTTGGTCCATCAGCTCATTCTTTCAACGGATATAGTCGACAATGGAATGTAAAAAATAATGTATCTTATTGTAATAAAGTAGAATCTGGAGACACCTTCTATACACGTGAATTATTATCAAGAAAAAACACATTAAATGAATATATATTAACACGCATTCGTACAAGTAGAGGAATAAGTAAAAAATACGTATATGCCCTTATGAATTCACTTGAACGAGATTCTTTCGATTTAGAGCTCTCAAGGTTAGCGAATCAAAAGTTAGTAAAATTTGATAACGATAAAATACTGTTAACAGAAAAAGGAATGTTGTTTGCTGATAGTATTTCAGAAAATTTATTTTTAATTTAACATTCAATATGTTAGTAAGTATAACACATAATAATCATCAATACACTTCGGATTTAATGCGACCTATAGATATTTCTATACCAATTAAGTCGGGTGGGGTTGGCGCCTGGAATATGCCAGATGTTTCAATTAGTCCAGTAAGCCTAGATGGCTGGATTGGTGATGTAGAGGCGGGTTCGGCAGTCAATTTTAACAATATTTTATTTAATCCTCATGCGCACGCAACACACACAGAATGTCTTGGTCACATTACAAAGGATAAAGAGTCATTAAACAATGAGTTAAGACAATTTTTTTTCATTGCTAAATTAATTAGCATAATGCCCAAAAAACATAATAAAGATTGTGTAATCACAAGATCAATCATAGATCAAAAATTGCTGAAAAATGAAAATATTGATGCGTTAGTTATTAGAACTTTACCAAATACAGAAAACAAGATTTCAAAGAATTATTCAAATACTAATCCTCCGTTTTTGTTAAAAAGTGCAGCAGAGCACATAGCGAACTTAAATATTAAGCATCTTTTAATAGACTTGCCGTCTGTTGATAGGGAGAAAGATGAAGGTAAATTGTCTGCCCATAAAGCTTTTTGGGGTTTGCCAGCACAAAAACGAAATGGTAGTACAATTACAGAATTAATATATGTTCCTAATGAAGTTGCAGATGGATATTATTTGTTAAACCTTCAATTCGTTCCTTTTCAAAATGACGCTTCGCCAAGTCGCCCTTTACTTTTTGAACTTCAAAAAAAATAAATGACAGACAATAATAATTTATATCGACCAACACATTTTAGACGCCTGAGAACAAATGAAGTAGTTGTTGGAAATATTGGGATAGGTGGTAGTAACCCGATTCGAATTCAATCAATGACTACCACAGACACAATGAATACGCGTTCTTCGGTTGATCAATCTGTAAAAATGATAAAAAAAGGATGTGAATTAATTCGTTTAACAGCGCCAAGTATTAAGGATGCAAAAAATTTGTATGATATTAAGAACGAATTGCTCAAGAGGGGATTTGATGTTCCATTAATTGCAGACATTCATTTCACACCAAATGCCGCTATAGAAGCGGCTAAAATTGTAGAAAAAGTTAGGATTAATCCTGGGAACTACTCAGACAAAAAAAAGTTTCAAATACATAATTATTCTAAAACACAGTATGCTGATGAACTTAAAAGAATAGAAGATAAATTTACACCTTTAATTAAAACGTGTAAAAAATATAAAACAGCTATGAGAATAGGTACAAATCATGGCTCCTTATCAGACAGAATCATGAGCCAATACGGAGATACTCCTTTGGGAATGGTGGAATCAGCCTTAGAGTTTGTAAGAATTTGTGAAAAAGAAAAATTTAAACAAATTATATTATCTATGAAGGCAAGTAACCCACTTGTTATGATTGAAGCGTATAGGCTTTTGATTAAAAAAATGCATCAAGAAAATATGTTTTATCCCATACATTTGGGTGTTACTGAGGCTGGAGAAGGAAGTCATGGCCGAGTAAAGTCTGCCATGGGAATTGGATCCTTATTAATGGACGGAATAGGAGACACTATTCGAGTTTCTTTAACCGAACCTCCAGAGGAAGAGATGCCAGTTGCACAACATATTATAGACCACATAAAAAATGTCGAAATTAATAAACAATCAACCTTAAAAAACTATAAGGACACAGTCAATATTGGTGGTAATACAAGGAAAACAAATTCCGTATTAAATATTGGTGGCAACAATCATCCTATTGTGATATCTGATATATCTAAAAAAACTACAATTCGAACTACTGACTTATTGCCACTCGGATATAGATACTCAAGTAAATTAGACAAGTGGCACATTAGCGATAGAGCCTGTGATTATATATTTATTGGCAATAGTGTTGTAGATTTTGAAATTCCTGGAACATTGGGTGTTGTAACGAATTACAAGGCTTGGAGATTTTCAAAAAAGGGATATCCAAAATTATCTATACAAGATTATCTGAACAACACAGATTTTTCGAGTAAGTTAAATTTTCTAGACATACATGTAGATACTTTAGATGAGAATATTTTATGCAAAATTAGATCAGATAATACTGTGGTGTTATGGTTAAATAGTAAAAGGTTGAACACTGTATATGAGTATAGAAAAATTATAAATATACTACAATCTCAAAACATCTTTAACCCTGTTATTATAAGTAAAGATTATAATTCTATAAATAAAGACAAGGTGCAAATTGCTGCTTCAATCGATTTTGGCTCCTTGCTTTTAGATGGCGTAGGGGATGGAGTATCGATTTTTAATTCAAAATTACCACCACAATTTATTAATAATTTACTTTTTGATATTTTACAGGGCTCAAGAAAACGTATATCACAAACAGAGTATATTTCATGCCCCTCTTGTGGTAGGACTCTATTTGACTTAGAAGAAACGACTGCCAAAATTCGCAGAAAAACATCTCATTTAAAAGGCCTAAAAATAGGGGTAATGGGCTGTATTGTGAATGGCCCTGGAGAAATGGCAGATGCAGATTACGGATATGTGGGGACAGGCCCAGATAAAGTAAGTTTATATAAAAAACAGGAAATGGTAAAGAGAAATATTAACACCGAGGATGCGCTTGATGAATTAGTACAGTTGATTAAAGATAATGGCGATTGGCTAGAAGCTTAATATGAAATCATTGTAATTTCACCTATTGAGTCAAGATCAATATATTCATCAGGATAGCTAATCGCATTTAGTTTACTTACCCAAATAGATTTAATTTGGTTAAATTCTTCTCTTTTTTCTTTTTTAACTGGATCAGATGGAGGCAAGGCTGTTTTAAATGGATCAACTTGTTTGCCATTTTTCCAAAATCTATAACAAACATGTGGCCCTGTTGCCTGTCCTGTTCGCCCAACATAGCCTATAATATCAATTCCTTGTCTAACTTTTTTGCCCCTTTTTATACCTTTTTTGCCCCATAGTTTTTTAGTGGATTTGTCCATGTGTAAGTATTGAGTAGTGTACGTGGAGTTATGTTTAATTTTCACATAGTATCCATTGTATTTTGTATAAGAAGCTTCTACAACTATCCCGTCAGCAGTGCTATATATAGGTGTGCCAATAGGAGCTGCAAAATCTGTTCCAAAATGCCCCTTCCATCTACCTGTTACAGGATGCTTTCGTTTATTAGTAAATTTAGAAGAAATTCTAGTAAAGGAGACGGGAGCCTTTAAAAAAAACTTTCTTAAATTCTTGCCAGTCTCATCAAAATAGTCTTCAAATCCCCCAACTTCATTAAATGCAATAGCATAATAGTCTTCCCCATTATTTTGGAATAATGCTGCATGAACTTTTCCTACACCAATAAATTCTCCATCAACATATTTTGCATCGTAAACAACTTTAAATTTATCGCCATTATTTAGTCTGAAAAAATCAATTGTCCAAGGATATATTTCATCAGCTAATATATTAACTAATTTGGCTGAAAGATTACTTTCCTCCATTGCATACCATAAAGACGAAGTAATTACACCAGATCCAGTTTTTTCTTTTATAGTTAATTCTTTTTGATCTTGGTAGACTTTTATTGAATCGTGTAATTCTGCAACGAAATAATCTACCTTGTTTATTTCATATATAAAGTACAATGGGCTAAATAGTGAAGAGTCTCTAAAAATAATTGTATAATCTCCACCAGCCTTAACATCTCTTAGATCAAAGATACTTCTTGATAATTTTGCAATTTTATCTATATCTGAAAAACTTACTTGGTACTTGTTTAGTATTTGACCGACACTTTGCCCATTCCGCACTGTTTCTTTTAGAACATATAGGCTATCAGTATTTATATTATATGTGTATGTTGGTTCTTGAAGATCTTGTACAGTTTGATTCTTTTCAGAAGTATTTTCTTTATTAGAATTGCAGCCAAGAATAAAAGAAAAGATCCAAAAATAAAAAATAAAGTACTTCATTTATATAATAGATTTAACCCACTCCTTCCCCCATTCTTGTTTTGCTTTTGTTGTCCATAGCTTCGGATAAAAAATAATTTTTTGAAATGTAGGAGGTAGATATTTTTGCCAATTAGTTCCGCCGGTTGCAGCAATGTCTTTATGACTTTTCTTTAAATACTTAGCAGCTGACTTATAGTGGGCAAGTTTCCAGTTTACGTTAATATTTACATCATACTCTCGCATCAGTTGAATTAATTTTTCATTTTTTTGATTGACTTTGCTGAGGGAGATATATTTTTGCCATAGATTCATGTTCTGAGCTTTGTTTGCCAGTTTAAGAAGACGTTCTTGGTATTTCTTTTCAAATTGTAATAGTGTATAGCTTTTTTTGCCAGACTTTAGGTCGCGTGCTCCAAGTTTCCAATAGAGGTTTTCAAATTTAGCATTAATAGATTGTGTATTTCTAGAACTTTTATGAGCAATTAAATTTTCAATATCAGTAGATCTTATTTCGATCATTCTATATTGAACGCTTTGAAACCCACTACTGGGTAAAAGGGCCATCCGAAATTTCAGAAATTGATTTTTTTCCATGCCACTGACCATTATTTCAAAAGAATGGATCAGATGTTTTATATAGCGATTTATTCTTTGAAGTTTATCAATAAATAATTCAACAGATAGTTTTTCGTTCCATCCTAGGTCTTCACCGGAGTCTAGTATTTTTTTACCGTTTTTATTTATTTGCTCAAGTTCAGACAGGCAAAGCTTAAAGTATAACTCTGTTATTTGGTGATAAATAATAAATATTTGTTCATCGGGAAAGTCAGTTTTAGGATTTTGTAAAGATAATAATGTATCCAGATGAATATAATCCCAGTAGCCCATGTAGTCAGAATATAGAAGACCTTCTAAGAAGGAATAAATATCTTGGCCTGTGGCGGAGTATTTTTCTGATAGTTGAGCTATTTTTTTTAATAATTTTTCGTCTTTCATCTTTGCAGAAGATCATTATAAATGAGAGAATTAAATATAAAGAATTAAATGAAATAAGCAGCACATAAATCAATTATTCATTTAAATTATATAACGTGCCGCTATAAGACACTAGGTTGACATAAATAGATCCAACAAGAATTGGTATTTCTAATTTAACTGGAATATGGAGGGCATTATTTGTAACCCAAACAATAGCTTCCGTGTTTTCCTTAAATAAGCGTCCTTTTTCAAGTTTTGTTAAAAGTTTAATGGTTCTTAATTTGCCAAACTTTGTCTCAATAAGTTCCTCACCATAGTTTACAACATAAGATTCATAAATATCTTTATTATAATAGTATGAAAAAAAAATGGTATCTAAATTCAGAATTTTATAATTGGGCGTGGACCGCAATCGATATAAAGAGCCAAGAATGTCATTGCTTGATGATGATAGTATTGACTTGTGCTCATTTACAACAGTTTCAACAGAGTTTTTAAAGTTGCCCTCTTGTATATTCATGCTAGATTTAACAGTTTGCATGGTTGAATTTTTTATAAAAGATTGGTAGCGGTGATTAACCTTAAGAAAGATACTAAAAAATCTCGTGGTTTTTCCAAAGGCATTGAGTTGAAAGAGCTGATTGTCATTGAGTTCAACTTCATGTACGGTTAATGTTGCGTTGCCTGCGATTAGTCCCCCGCTTTTTTTATTTTGTTTGCCATAAGATATTTTATATTTTAATTTCTCACCAGATCTATAAGATTCGTTTAGTGTAATTTTACTGTCCACTTTATTTAAATAATCCCCAAAAACAAAAGATTTTGCTCCAAAAAGCATAAAAAAGCATAAAAAAGCATAAAAAAGCAGCTTTTTTTTACAAAAAAATGAAATTAATTCATCCAATTAATTAGTTTTTATTATTTATAATTTATGTAGATTATTGTTTGTTTTTTTGCGTTTTTAATCAATTTTCTTGCGTTTTTAATCAATTTTCTTGCGTTTTAATCAATTTTAGTATTTTAAAAAACAATATTTATTATCTTATTTGGAATAATTATAATTCGCTTAATTTTATTTTCTAATAAATAAGATTGTGTTTTAGGGTTAGATAATACTATTTTTTCAATTTCATCTTTACTTAAATCAAGTGATAAGTCTAGCTTGAATCTCATTCTGCCGTTAAAAGACACAGGATATGTATAGTTCTTTTCTTCTAGATATTTTTTTTCAAAATTAGGCCAATTAGCACTATATATTGAGTCACTGTTTCCTAATTTTTGCCAGATTTCTTCAGTAATATAAGGGGCGTAAGGTGATAGAATAATAATAAAAGGTGTGATTATTTTTCTTTTATTACATTTTAAATTTGTTAATTCATTAATGCAAATCATAAATGCGCTTACAGCAGTATTAAATGTAAATCGACTTAAATCTTCTGAAACTTTTTTAATACACGCATGAATTATTTTATATTCTTCGTTAGTAGGATCTAAATCAGATACAATAAATTCATTTTTATTATTATGGATTAGTTTCCAGAATTTTTTTAGAAAATTATGCACACCATTAATTCCTTTTGTATCCCAAGGTTTATATTGTTCCAACGGTCCTAGAAACATTTCATACATCCTGAGTGTATCAGCGCCAAAACGATCAATTAGTTTATCTGGCGTTTGAGTATTGTATTTAGATTTAGACATTTTTTCTACTTCAAATCCACATAGATAATCCCCGTTTTTATTTAGTATAAATTCAGCATTTTTAAATTCAGATCGCCACTTTTTAAATTTTTCAGTATTTAAAATATCATTATCCACAAGTTCTATATCAACATACATTTTACTTGTTTCATACTTCTCTCGCTCTTCGTACGTTACAAATTTATTAGTTTTTTTTACCCTGTAAATAAAGCTTGATCGCCCTAAAATCATACCTTGGTTGATAAGCTTTTTAAATGGCTCTTCAAAATTAATATGCCCTAAGTCAAATAGAAACTTTGTCCAGAATCTAGAATATAGTAAATGGCCCACGGCATGCTCGGCGCCACCAATGTACAAATCGACTTGCCCCCAGTAATTCATTGCTTTTTTTGATGTAAAGCATTTGTCATTTTTAGGATCCATAAATCTTAAAAAGTACCAAGATGAGCCAGCCCATCCAGGCATTGTATTATATTCCATACGATCACCCATATATATATTCCAGTCTTTTTTTTGTGCCCTTGCAAGAGGTGGATCACCAGATTCTGTTGGCAAGTATTTATCAACTAAAGGTAATTTAACGCAGATATCAGACTCTATTAATAAGGGTATATTATCACTATAGTATATAGGGAATGGTTCTCCCCAATATCTTTGCCTACTAAAAACAGCATCACGAATTTTATAGTTTATTTTTGATTTTCCAATTTTCAGTTCTTCAATTTTTTTTACAGCTTCTTCAATCGCTAAATCTGTTTTTAAATTGTTTAAAAAATCAGAGTTAGCAATAATTGCATCTTTATCTATTTGTGCACCTTCACTTACATTATTATTTTTAAAGATATTTGGTATTTTTAATTTAAATTTCTTTGCAAAGTCCCAATCTCTTTGGTCCCCGCACGGAACACCCATTATTGCTCCTGATCCGTATGACGCTAGAACATAATCAGAAATCCAAATTGGAATTTTTTGTTTTGTAAGAGGATGATACGCATATGAGCCTGTAAAAACACCTGTTATATTTTTAATATTGGATTGTCGGTCTCTTTCGGATTTTAAACCAGCTATTTTCCGGTATTGCTCCACGTTAATTTTATTTTTCTCTGTAGTTATTTGATTAATTAATTGGTGTTCAGGTGCAAGAACTAAAAAAGAGACCCCAAATATTGTATCAGGTCTTGTTGTAAACACTTCAATACTAATCTTATTTTCTTCTGTTAAAAAATTAACAGTAGCTCCCTGAGATTTTCCTATCCAATTCTTTTGAATTTCTTTTATTGAATCAGACCAATCTAAATTTTCTAAATCAGCTAAAAGACGGTCTGAGTAGGCAGTAATCCGCAATGACCATTGTTGCATTTTTTTCTGTTCAACTGGGAAATTACCTCTTTCAGAATATCCATCTTTTACTTCATCATTTGCTAACACAGTACCTAATTCTGGGCACCAATTTACCCATGTATCAGACAAGTAAGCTAACCGATATTTTAGTAAAATATTTTGTTGTTTCTTTTCACTAAAATTTCCCCATTCACCGGAACTAAAAATAGGTGTGTCGTTATCACATGGAG
The DNA here is from genome assembly GCA_002701365.1 of Flavobacteriales bacterium. GTDB lineage: Bacteria > Bacteroidota > Bacteroidia > Flavobacteriales > TMED113 > SP256. The sequence continues at coordinate 31,425 of NZUK01000017.1, read as the reverse complement.
ACTTCACATTATTATTTCCATTTCTTTCAAATTCTTCAATTAATTTTGATAAAGGAAACGCTTTATTCTCTATATGACAATAGTATGAATTAAATAATTGCTTAAAAATCCACTGAGTCCACTTGTAATAAGAAGGGTCGGAAGTTCGGATTTCTCTACTCCAATCAAATGAAAAACCTAATTTATCCAGTTGTTCTCTATAGCGTTTAATATTTTTTTTAGTTGTTGTTTCCGGGTGCTGACCTGTTTCAATGGCATATTGTTCTGCAGGCAAACCAAATGAATCATATCCCATTGGATGCAATACATTAAATCCGTTTAAGTTTTTATATCTTGTATAAATATCTGAAGCGATATATCCCAAGGGATGCCCCACATGTAAACCTGACCCGGAAGGATAGGGGAACATGTCTAGAATATAATATTTTTTTTGATCAGTATCTTCCTGAACCAGATAAGTATTTTCTTCTTTCCAATACTTTATCCATTTTGCTTCAATTTTTTTAAAGTTGTAATCCATGTAATATATATAAATATTAAATGTATAAATTAATATGATATTAAGTAAATGATTTTACTTAATTTAGTATTTAATAAAGTATGGCATTATTAGCAGAAAATTTTTTTAAAAAAAAATTATTAAACTCAAAAATTTCGGTATTCTTGGCAACCACTTTTGCAGTTTTAATTATTGGATTGTTAGGGGTTTTAGCAATCAATTATAATTCTTTGCAAAAACTTTTAAAAGAGAGCGTAAGTTTCAATTTAATTATAAATGATTCAGTACAGGAGTTAGAAACGCAACAGTTAATTAAATCGTTAATTTTAGTAGATGGCGTCAAGTCAGTTAATTATATTTCAAAAGCAGAATCAGCAAAAAATTTAATTAATAGTATTGGAGAGGATTTTTTAGATTTATTAGAGGAAAATCCTTTGCACAATATAATAGAAGTGAAGTATTATGCGGATTATATTGAGACATTAAACATTCAGTCTCAAATTGATAAATTTCTTGTGTATGATCAGATTTATGACGTTGCTTATGACCAGGAAATTATTTTTTTATTGGAAAGAAATTTTAAAAAATTAGGGCTTATATTTTTTACCCTTGCAGTATTCTTTTTTATAATCGCTTTTGTATTAATTAATAGCAATATTCGATTAACCATTTATTCAAAGAGATTTATTATCAAAACGATGCAACTTGTTGGCGCAACAAAGTATTTTATTCAAAAGCCCTTTATGTTAACTAACTTAATCATTACAGTTTTTGCGTGTTCAATGGGAAGTATTTTACTCACGCTAGCATTACTTTTGTTAATTGACGCTATGCCAGAAATTGCAAATTTTATAACTTGGTATCAAGTTGCATGTATATTACTGATTAGTTCAATTATTAATATTTTAATATCATTTTTTAGCACATGGGTTTGTGTAAGAAAATATTTAAATCTTAAAACAGATGAATTATATATTTAATTTATAATTATGAATAAAAAACCTAATTTTCTTTTTGGAAGCAATAATTATAGGGTATTATTAATAAGCCTTGTTTTATTATGCTTTGGATTTATTTTGATGATTGGTGGAGGCTCTAATAATTTAACCGATTTTAATCCTGAAATATTTGCTCCTAGAAGGATTATAATAGCTCCTATTATTATTATCATCAGTTACATTGGCGTTATGGCATCAATATTTTATAATGATTGAAGAGTTTAAGTATTTTATCCTTGGATTAATTCAAGGTATAACGGAATTTTTTCCTATTAGTAGTAGTGGCCATATTGAGTTGTTTAAGTATGTTGCAAATGTTGCACACAATGACCCTGTGTTATTAATGATTACTGTCCATTTTGCAACAGCACTAAGTACAATATTTGTCTATCAAGGTCGGATAAAGAATATAATTCGGGGCATAATTATTCAATATGATAAATCCGCTGTTTCATTTTGTCTAAAATTATTACTTTCCACTATCCCGATAATTTTGACGTTCATCTTTTTAGATTCTTACATAGACAATATGTTTCATAATGCAACTGTCCTAGTTTGTATTATGTTAGTCTGTACGGGTTTGTTATTAATTTCTACAGTATTTATTAAAGAAAATCAGAATGAAATTAATTATAAACATGCTTTTTTTATGGGTTTAGCTCAGGCAATTGCTATTCTACCAGGAATATCTAGGTCGGGATCAACAATTTCTACTGCTATTTTTTTTAAAATTGAAAGAAAAAAAGCTGCTGAATTTTCTTTTCTTATGGGATTGGCGCCGATAATCGGTGGAGCAATTTTTAAAATGATAAATTATACAACAGGAGTTATAACTATCGATGAAATAAGGGGGTTGTTAATTGCATTTTTCACAGCTTTTTTTTCCGGTCTATTTGCGTGCAGATACATGATTAAAATTGTACAAAATAATAGCTTACATTATTTTGGATTTTATTGCATTTTAATTGGTTTAGGATTTTTAGTTTTTATTATTTTATGAGTACAGATGATATCTCTAAAGTCATTTTAGTTAATAAGCCATTAGAATGGACATCATTTGATGTTGTGAAAAAAATTCGCGGTATAATAAAAAGACAGCATAATCTTAGTAAATTAAAAGTTGGACATGCAGGTACTTTGGATCCCAAAGCTTCGGGATTATTAATCGTTTGCACAGGTAAAAAGACAAAAATCATAAAACAGTTTGAAAATTTAGATAAGACATATGTTGCAATGATGAAACTAGGTTGTGTTACAGATAGTTTTGATTCTGAAACAAGTGAAAAAAACCACAAGGACTATAGTAATATCTCAGAAATAGAAATACAAAATATATTTAAAGAATTTGAAGGCCCGCAACATCAACTTCCGCCCCTTTTTTCTGCCATAAAAATAAATGGAGAGAGGTTATACAAGAAAGCGAGAAGAGGAGATACTGATATTAAATTGAAACCAAGAAACATAACAATACATAAAATAACTTTATTAGAATTCAATCTTCCATTTATTAAATTTGAGGTTAAATGTGGTAAAGGAACATATATCAGGAGTCTAGCTTATGATATTGGCAAAAAGTTATTATGTGGTGCCTATTTACATAGTTTAGAAAGAACATATATAGGACAATTTAATTTAAAAGATGCTAAAGATTTAAGTGATATTAAGCATGGTTTTTAACACTATTCGCCTAGTCTTTAAGTGCAATGATATTTTTGTATATTTGCTATTCATTTATAATAGATTAACTCTCATATGAAGCCGAAACTATCTCAATTTGATTTTCAACTACCAGAAAAACTATTAGCTACAAAACCATTATTAAATAGAGATGACTCTAAAATGATGGTTATTCATAGAAATTCTGGCGAAATTGAACATAAAAAATTTACGGACATTTTAGATTACTTTCAAGAAGACGATGTAATGATTTTTAATAACACAAAAGTTATTCCTGCCAGGCTATACGGAAATAAAGAAAAAACAGGGGCTAAGATAGAAGTTTTTCTCATGAGAGAGCTTAATAAAGAAAGTCGTCTTTGGGATGTTTTAGTAGATCCTGCTCGTAAAATTCGTATAGGAAATAAATTATATTTTGGTGAAAATGATGAATTAATTGCGGAAGTTATTGATAATACTACCTCAAGAGGTCGGACATTGCGATTTTTGCATGACGCCCCCTATGATGAGTTTAAAAGTAAGATTGAAAAATTAGGTCAAACACCATTGCCAAAATATATTAATCGTGAACCTACAGCTGAAGATGAAAAAAATTATCAAACTGTTTTTGCAAAACATAAAGGTGCTGTTGCAGCTCCAACAGCGGGATTACATTTTAGTAAAATAATCTTAAAAAAATTAGAAATATTAGGGGTCCATATCCCTGAAGTAACTCTTCATATCGGGCTTGGCACCTTTAGGGCAGTTGAGGTAGAAGATTTGTCGAAGCATAAAATGGATTCAGAGGAAATTTTTATTAATTCAGATGTTATAGATGTTATTAATAAGGGACTTGTCGCCAAAAGAAAAGTTTGCGCTATTGGAACAAGTACAATGAGAGCAATTGAAACACCTGTTTCTTCTTTTGGCACTTTAAAGCCATATCAAGGCTGGACAAATAAGTTTATTTTTCCGCCTCATAAATTTGAAATTGCAAATACATTATTAACAAATTTTCATGCACCAAAATCAACTGTTTTAATGCTTGTGTCTGCTTTTGGCGGACATGAATTAATTATGAAAGCGTATAAAGAAGCTATAAATAAAAAGTATAAATTCTTAACATATGGTGATTGTATGCTTATACTTTAATTTTTCCTATAATGACACACTATGCATTAATATTAGCAGGGGGGAAGGGCTCCAGGTTAAATAACACAGAGTTCCCAAAGCAATTTTTAGAGATAAATAAAATACCGATGTTGATGCACAGCATCAAAGCGTTTAATGCAGTTAATGCGGAAATTAAAATATATGTTGGTCTTCCAAAACACCATTTTAATACATGGAAACTATTGTGCGAAACTCATAATTTTAAAATAAAACATGAAATTTATGAGGCGGGAAATGAAAGATTTGATACAACGTTTTTAGGTCTTCAAACAATAGCTCAGAATAATGATACTTCTAATAGCATTGTTTGCATACATGATGCTGCAAGACCCTTTGTTACGAAATCTTTTATTATTAATCTTTTAAAAAATTTCAACAAACCTGAGATTACAGCTGTGATACCAACAGAACGAATTAAAAATGCTATTATATCCTCCAAAAATAATATATATGAGTCTAAGAATAGAGATAGCTATTTATTATGTCAAACACCACAATGCTTTACATTCCAAGCTATCTTTAAAGCGTATGTTAATATAATGCATAAAAGTAAAAATCCTTTAATTAAGGATCAAATTTTTAGAGAATTACATGATGACTTTTCAGTATTAAAAACACATTTTTTAAATCAAAAAAATAGCGTAAAATTAGTAGAAGGCGTTGACTATAATATAAAAATAACAACAGAATTAGATTATTTTATTAGTGAAAAAATTTACCAATTTTACAAAGACATACAATGAAAGAAGTGAGGCTTAATATTAGAAATACTTTAAAAGAAGAATTAGAACTTTTTTTTTTAAAATACGATATTCCAAAATTTAAAGTTTCTCAGGTTTGGGATTGGGTATGGAAACATCACAAGTCAAATTTTGACAGCATGACAAATCTTTCTTTAAAAGAAAGAGAATTACTTAAAAAGCATTTTTACATTAAGCAAACTCAAGTATTAAAACAGTCAACTAGTCAAGATGGAACTGTTAAATTTTTATTTCAACTAGAAGAAAACAAAGTTGTTGAAGGTGTTTTAATACCTCAACTAAATAGACGTACAGCTTGCATCTCGTCTCAAGCAGGATGTAGTTTAGCTTGCGATTTTTGCGCTACAGGCAAATTAAAGTTATTTCGCAATTTAACTGCAGGAGAAATCTATGATCAGGTTTTCTTAATTAATGAATTTAGTTTGCATCAATTTAAAAAACCCATTACCAATATTGTTTTTATGGGCATGGGTGAGCCTTTGTTAAATATTAAAAATGTATTGAAGGCAATTTACTATATAACTAATAAATCAGGATTAGGCATGTCAGGTAAACGAATCACAGTATCTACTGTTGGCATTACAAAAATCATCAGGTACATAGCAGATAGAAATCCCAATTTTAATTTAGCTATATCTTTACATGCAGCAACAGACAAAAAAAGAAGTCAAATTATGGACATTAACAACTCCAATAATTTGTTAAAACTTAAGGAATCGTTAAAATATTTTTATTCACAAACAGGTATTAAGCCAACCTTTGAATACATCCTCCTTAAAGGTTTTAATGATACTGTTCAAGATGCAAATGATTTAATTAATTTTTGTGCAAGTGTTCCAAGTAAAGTAAATTTGATTGAATATAATAAAGTTGAAGACACACCATATGAAAAATCAACTCTTAAATCGACCAATTTATTTATTAATATATTGGAGAAAAAAAAGGTATTAGTTAAATTAAGAAAAAGTAGAGGTGAAGATATTGGTGCAGCATGTGGACAACTCGCAACTCAGAATCAAGCGTGAATCAATTTGAGAAAATAATTAAGGAAGATATTGTATTGTTTAATAAGCAATTTAATAATGTATTATCAACAAAAGCTTCCACTTTATATAGCATAACAAAGTATATATCAAAATCTTCAGGAAAAAAAATTAGACCAATATGTACGATCCTTGCATCAGGTTTATGTAATAATATTACAGAGAAAACATACCGTGCAGCTATTTTAATAGAATTATTACACACCGCAACCCTAGTACACGATGATATTGTTGATGATGCACAATTAAGAAGAGGGCTTTTTTCCATTAATAGTACGTGGAAAAACAAAGTAGCAGTACTAACAGGCGATTATTTTTTAGCGAAGGGTCTTGATTTAGCAGTTAGTAATCAAGATTATGATGTATTAAGTCTAATATCTGAAACAGTACAAAAAATTGTGGAAGGAGAATTAATTCAAATAGAAAAAACAAAACAACTAAATTTAACCAAACAAGATTATTACGAGATCATTACATTCAAAACAGCAACATTATTTCAATGTGCTTTTGAGTCTGGCGGAATATCTGCTTTAGCCGATAAAATAACTCTAGAAAAATTAAAAAAATTAGGCTTAATAATTGGGATAATCTTTCAAATAAGGGATGATGTCTTAGATTACTCTGACTCTATTAGTAGTGGAAAAAGTCAAGGCAATGATATTCAAGAAGGTAAAATTAATTTGCCATTATTATATTCGATAAGTAACATGACTATTTTTGAGAAAAATCAAGTTTTTAGAATTTTAAGAAAAAAAAGAAATTCAAAAAAAGAAATTGATTTGATAATTGAAATTGTCAAAAAATATAAAGGGATTAAAAAGGCGATGAATGATATGCAAAATTATCATCAACAAGCATTATCTATTTTACAATCATTTCAATCTAACCGCTATAAAGAATCTATAATGCTATTATTAAATTTTTTAATTGAAAGAAATAAATGAAAATTTCCAAGGATACAATAGAAGAAATTTTTAATACTGCAATTATCGAAGAAGTGATTTCAGAATTTGTAAAATTAAAAAAAACAGGTGCTAATTATAAAGGCTTAAGCCCATTTAATGATGAAAAAACCCCCTCGTTTGTTGTTTCTCCCAGTAAAGAAATTTGGAAGGATTTTAGCTCCGGGAAGGGAGGGAATGTGATATCATTTTTAATGGAACATGAACAGTATACTTATCCTGAGTCCTTATTGTTTCTAGCCAAAAAGTACAATATTGAAGTTAAGTATATTGAACAGGATACTAAATTACAAGAAAAGGAAAATGAGAGACAAGCTGCTATTCTTGTGTTAAATTTTGTTAAAAATATTTTTGCAAAGAATTTATTTAATAAAGATACGCTCGCTTTACAATATCTAAATTCTAGAGGTTTTTCTAATTCTATAATTCAAGAATTTGAAGTGGGATATTGTTCAAAACGAGATTCTAGTTTAATGGATCAAACTAGAAAATCACAATATAACACAAAGTATTTATTAAAAATGCGTTTAATAAACGAGAAAGGTCACAACAGATTTGCAGGTCGAATTATGTTCCCAATTCATGGCATGACAGGTGAGGTTCTAGGTTTTGGAGGAAGAGTTTTGGAGGATAAAAAAAAATCTGTTAAGTATTTAAATTCAGACAGTTCAGATTTATATCAAAAAAGTAAAATATTATATGGCATGCATCTTGCCAAGAATCATATAAAAAAATTAGATTTTTGTTATGTTGTTGAAGGTTATACTGATGTAATGGCATTATTCCAAATTGGCATTAAAAATGTAGTTTCTAGTTGTGGTACAGCCTTAACAAGGGATCAAATAAGACTTATACATAGATTTACAGATACCATCATTATTTTATTTGATTCTGATCAAGCTGGAATAAATGCTACTATGAAAGCAATTGACTTAATATTAAAAGAGGGAATGAAACCTAAAATATTACAGTTGCCTAGCAACGAAGATCCTGCCTCATTTATGACTAGTCATAATACAGAAAAAATAAACGTATATTTTCAAGAAAACACTTTAGATTTTATTGATTTCAAGAAAAAATTAACTAAAAGTAATGAGGCTGAAGATCTAATTGATACTACAAATAGTATTATTAAATCCATCTCTTTAATCCAAGATGCTATAGCGCAAACTTTTTATTTAAGACAGGCTTCTAAAAAATTAGAATTAAAAGAAGTAGATTTACAAAATTCGTTGCAAACTTATTTAGCGGAATCTAATTTTAAAAACAAAAAAAAGCCAATCGTATCTGAATCAGATATTGAATTCAACATATTAAGTGTTCAAAAAAAGCATGCTGAGGAGATCCAGTTAATACGATTGTTAATTAATTATGGTTCATTCACAAATATTTTGGTTAATAATACAAGTATTTCTATTGCAGAATTTATTATTCGTGAATTACAAAAAGATAGTAAGTATTTACATCTTGATTTTTCTTTCGCATTATTTAATCAAATTTTTCAAGATATAATAGATAGGATTAATAATAATCAGACTTTTTCTGCAGATGATTTTATCAATCATGACAACGAACAATTTCGGCTAGTTAGTGCCGCACTAATTGGGGAAACACATTTGTTAGGTAGTTGGTCAGAAAAAGATATTATTGTTGTTCAGGAACAAGATATCTTATATAAGGTTACAAAAGAATCAATTTTAAGATTTAAATTGAAACGTATTCAAAGTCGTATTCAGTACTTACTTATTAAACTTAAACAGGACGAAAGTGATGACGTTGTTAGAGAGTTTTCACAGCTTAGTAAAGTAGAGAAGAAAATACAACAAAACTTAGGCCGGATAGTTTAATTTTATTAATAAATTTTCAAATTCTTTAGGGTTTAATTGTTGCAGCTTATCACTTAGAGCATGATGAGGCTCATTATGTACTTCAACCATTAAACCATCTATTCTTTGCAAGAATGCTTTTTTTGTAATTTCATAGATGTATTTTTTTTGTCCTGCAATATGACTAGGATCACATAAAATTGGCAATTCTGGAAAATAATTTTTAAATTTTTTAAGTAATTCCCAATTTGGCGCATTTCTATAATTAATTTTTTTATCTGAATAGAAGCCTCTGTGAATTATTTTTATATTATTAATTCCTAATTTTTTTATTCTTTCGACTGTCCCTATCCAGAGTCTAAAATCAGAGATAATAGGGTTTTTTATCCAAAGCTCAATATCTAGTGATTTCATAGACTCTGCTAATTCTTGTACAGCAAATGGATTTGCAGTTGTTCTTGCACCTAACCAAAAAATTTTAATATTATGTTTTAAAGCTAGTTCAACATGTTTGGTTATTCCCACTTCAATTGCAACAGGAGTCTTATATTTTTGTTGTATGTCTTTTAGCCATGGTAAACCTATTTCTCCAATTCCCGGATAATCATTTGGAGATGTACGTGCCTTCCAAATACCAGCTCTTAATACATCAATATTATGATGAATCTTTTCCATAAGATTATATAACTGTTCTTTTTTTTCTATAGAACAAGGACCAGCAATAATTATTTGTTTATTTTTTTTCACCATCTAATATAATTACAAATTCTCCTTTAATATTTGACAATGAAATTTGATCAATAACTTCCTTAATAGAACCGCGATAAGTTGTTTCAAATAACTTAGTTAATTCTTTAATTACTACAATTTTTCTGTCTGGACAAATTTCATAAAATTGGTTCAATGTTTTTAGGATTTTATGAGGCGATTCATAAATAATACTTGTCTTTCTTTCTTGACTAATTTCTATAATGCGGTTTTTTCTACCTTTTTTTGGTGGTAAAAATCCTTCAAATGTAAATCTATCACATGGAAGACCAGATTGCACAAGCGCGGGGATACATGCAGTTGGTCCGGGCAGGCATTCAATTCGTATTTCATTTTTTATACACTCTCTAATTATTAGGTAGCCTGGATCTGAAATCCCTGGTGTTCCTGCATCAGAAACCAAGGCTATATGAAGCCCATTATCAATATCATTAATAATTTTATTTAATCGCTTATGCTCGTTGAATGCATGGTACGATAACATTTTAGTTTGTATATTATAGTGAACAAGCAATTTTTTAGTAACCCTTGTGTCTTCTGCAAGAATTATGTCAGCGTCACTTAAAATTTTAAGCGCCCTCAAACTAATATCATCCAAATTGCCAATTGGAGTGGGAATTATATGAATAAGTTTTTCCATACTAATTATGAAATTACTAATTTAGGCAATATAATTAATATGTTTTGATTAAAGATATTCAAGTTATTACGGGATGTATGTTTGCTGGCAAGACCACAGAACTACTAAATAGATTAAACAAAACTAATCAAAACTACTTATTAATTAAACCAAAAATAGATACTCGAAATATTAATAATAGTATTGAGACACATGATGGTGTGCAAAAAAAAGCTATAACTGTTTCAAAAGTTTCAGATGTTTTTAGTGAAATAGATAATATACAATTAATTGCGATTGACGAAGCGCAATTTTTTCCCGCTAGTATTATTGAGGACATTAATTACTTAGTTTCTAAAAATATTCAAATTGTTGTCGCTGGACTTGATAAAGATTATTTAAATCAACCATTTGGATATATGCAACAAATTATAGGAATGGCTAAATCTGTAACTAGGCTGGAAGCAGTGTGTAATAAGTGTAGTAGTCCAGCATCATATTCCCATCGAATTACAGATAATTCAAGCAGTCAAATTTTAGTGGGAGCTTCTGATCAGTATGAGGCACTCTGTCAAAAATGTTTTGATTCTTACAGCTTATGAAAACAGGTTTATATGGTACGAGGTTATATATTAATCAAAATTATTTAGCGTCCAACATCAAACATCTTCAACATCAAATAACCGGAAAAAATATTATAGCTATGGTAAAGGCTAATGCATATGGATACGGTGATATTAAGATCAGCCAAGCGCTTCAAAATTTAGGTGTAAATTTTTTTGGTGTTGCAGACTTTGAAGAAGGCATAAATTTACGAAAATCAGGTATTACAGGTCGAATAATGGTCATGAACCCAGGTGTTCAAAATTTGGAGGTAATTATTAATTATAAATTAGAACCTGTTGTTTATTCCCATGCGATTCTATTAAAAATTTGTAGTATAGCTAAGAAAAAACAGAAAATTCCCATACACATCAAATTGAATACTGGTATGAATCGCTGGGGTTTTAATAGTCAAGAAATACCAGGAGTTATACAAATGTTACAAAACACAAAAAACATTAGTATTTCATCTATTTATTCGCATTTTCCATCAGCTAAAAAATCTAAGGATGATGAGTTTTCAATGAGACAGATAAATGATTTTCAAAATCAGTATATAAAATTCAGTAAGCAATTTAATTATAAAATAGATACACATATTCATAATTCGTTTGGGTTGATCAGAAATATAGGCAGTATTAAAAAATTTGATTTTATCCGTGTAGGTCTTGCATTGTACGGCGGGCTATTAGATAAAGACTTAAAAAGTATTGCAGAATTAAAGTGTTCTATTTCTCAAATACGTTATGTTCAGAAAGGTGAATCTATTGGTTATGGAAGAAATTTTATTGCTCAAAGAAAAGTCAAAATAGGGATTATTCCTTTTGGCTATGCTGATGGCCTACAGAGGAGTTGGGGAAATGGAATTTTAAAATTTTATTATAATAATAATCTAATTCCAACAATTGGAGATATTTCTATGGATAGTTGTACGGTTGATCTTTCTGCAATCAACGATATTAATGAAGGTGATGATATTTATTATTTTGGAGAAAAAAGACCGATTTGGCAATTGGCAAAAGAATTAAATACAATACCTTATGAAATCATGGCTACCCTCTCTAGAAGAATTAAAAGAATTCATTTGTAGGATATTTTTTGGAATGATGAGTCCAGTAAATAATTGTTGAAAACAAACAGTAAAAAGCTAGTGTATTGTGATTTAAAAAATAATTATCAAATAACATTATAAATAGAAAAAACAAAGGAAAAATTAATTCTAAAAAATAGTTTTTAGGGTTTTGAACAAATAATAAAATTTTCCTATAAAATATATTTAACATAATTAATAATCCTATTAACCCCAGCTCAATTGTTATAAATATAAAATTATTGTGAGGATGTTTTACTTGGATTACATTATTAAAATTATACTGATATAACTTTTGGAATCCACCAGCACCCGTGCCAAAAAATAAATTTTTGGAGATTAAGTCAATGGAGTTTTTTGTATATAAATATCTTTTACCCAAGCTCGTTGTATATTCGGAATGTTTAATGTTAATTTTATTTAGCCATTCACGATCTTTTTTAATTTGATGTGTAAAATATTCAATAGATAAACTATCAGATTGTAAAGCCATAAATTCTGCATCTTTAAGAACTTTATCCTCTAAGGACATTCCCTCAGATATTAAATTTAAACTATTGATTGTTTCATTAACTCGATTTTGAAAAGGTTGAAAAAGATAATATGAAAAGCAAATAAATAAACATACAAAGGATATAATAGTTTTTTGAAATGTAAATTCTGTGTAAAATAGTACAATTATTGGAAAAAATATAAAAAAAGAAATTATCCCAACACGCCCGTATGAATTTAATAATACGCATAAAAAAATTATAATAATACTACTAATTTTAAGCCAATTTTTTTTATTTAATAGAGATGTTAATATAAAAATACCAAAACATAAAAAAATGGAATAGTCAAAATGATCTATAAATCCATGTGCAAAAAAAGTATTTTCATAGTGTCCGTCTTTAAAAAACGAGTTTTGGGGCATAATGATTGTGAATATAGATAAAAAAATATTTATTAAAAGTCCACTTAAAAAAGCATACTTAGCTTTTGTAATGTATTTAGGGTTAAAGTTTGAAGTTAGTAGAATAGGTAATAATATTAATAAAAATTGTTTTTGAGTTGTATCATTAAATATTGAATTTTCAGCCCACAAATAACTTGACATAAAGTAAAAAAAAAATATTATTGACGGATATGTAAAAGGGCTTTTAATAATTGCTTTAATTTTTACTTTATAATTACCACTGACGATCCAAGATATTATGAATAATAAAATTATTAAGTCGGTAATGTATATTGAAACACTTATAAAAAAAGCGAAACTTAATAATAAAAAATTATTAATATTTTGGGTTTTAATATTTAAAAAATAATTTGCTAACAATGATTATATGAAATTATTTAACGGATAAAATGTTGTTATATTCATCTGTGTTTTTTATTAGCTCAAGAGCCTTAGCCATAAAGTTATCATTTTTTAGGCTATATTCAATCATTCCACTTCTATAGAACTGGCGAAGAATTAAGTCTTTGCTTATTATTTCGCGAATTTCATCTTCGTAGCGGATTAAATCTTGTTTTTTATTATTCAAAATACTTTTTTCAAGTATTTTGAATTCATCTTTCATATCTTCAAAATATGATTCTTTTTCTAGCGATTCTTTTAGTTCTTTCAACACTTCTTCAGAGTACATGGAAAACGGAAAATTATTATTTTCTAAGTATTTTTTAAACTGATTATATTCATCATCTGAAAGAGCAAATTCTTTGGGGGAATCTGGAAAATTGATACTTTCAAAAAATTGATTTCCAAAATTAAAAATACAATTCTTCTGAAACAAAGAGATTAACATCGGTAAGGTTTCCTGTTCCTCTATATCAACGTCAGGATCTATGCCTCCTCCTCCGAATACTTTTCTGCCGTTTTTAGTAAAAAATACACTTTGTAAACTATCAGTATTATGAGGCTGTTTTTCATCAGTATCTATTTTTTGTATACAGCGCCCGGAGGGAGTATAGTATTTAGCAACTGTAACCTTGAGTTGTGTGTTATAGGCGATTTTCTTGTTTTGTTGAATTAAACCTTTACCAAAAGATGTTTTTCCTAAAACTATTCCTCTATCGAGGTCCTGTAGACATCCAGCTACTATTTCTGATGCAGATGCAGATCGTTCATTAATTAGAACAACAATAGGTAAATTTTCATAAAGGGGATCTTGTGAGGAAATGTATTCTTTGTCCCATGTTGCATCTTTACCTTTGGCAATTAACATGGTGTCCCCTTTTGGGATAAATAAATTGACTATTTCAAGACATTGACTAAGGACACCTCCTCCATTATCTCTAAGATCTAGGATTAATCCATTTAAATTATTATTGGATGATGTATCTAATTCTTTAAGTGCGTTTTTGATTTCTAGAGCTGATTTTCTTTGAAATTTATTTAATTTAATATATCCAATTTCATCTTCAATCATTTCATAATGAGGCACTGTAGAGTTGTGAATTTTATCCCGAGTTATCTCCATTTTTTTTACGGCGTTATTTCTTTCTATAGTAACTGTTACACTAGTGCCGGGAGTTCCTTTAAGCAAGTTGCTGACATTCTCGGTGCTTTCCTTCTCCATATCTTCTCCATTTATTGACACAATTTTATCACCTATTTTTAGCCCTGAAAGGTCAGCTGGAGAATTTTTAAAAGGTTCTGTAATAACTACAAAATCATCTAGTTTTCGTATGCCAGAACCAATACCACCATAATCTCCCGTAATATGCCGTGTACGAAAATCTTCTATTTCCGATTCAGGGATATATACAGTCCAAGGGTCTAAGGTTTCTAGCATTCGGTCAATAGCCTTTTTCATCAAATCACCAGGGTTAATATTTTCCACATAAGATGTTTCTAATTCTCGGTATATGTTGTTGAAAATTTCTAAATTTTTAGTTATTTCAAAATAATTAGATAAAAAGCTTGTAGATAAAACCGCGGACAAGACTACAATAATTATTAGTTTTATTTTTTTCATATCATAATATTTTAAGGTATAGGGTCGTACCCTGACTTACTAAAAGGATGACAACTAAAAATGCGCTTTAATCCTAGACATGATCCATAAAGAGCACCATGTTTTTTTATGCATCCAATAAAATAATTTGAGCATGTAGGTTGATGGCGACAATTTTGCCCTAAGAATGGAGAAATAGTCAGTTGGTAAAACTTAATTATATAAATAATTAATTTATTGATTAATTGCATCTTGTTTTTTATAAATTATTTCAAATAAAGTTAACAATTCTATTTCTAATTTATTAAACTCTATAAGCGTAGTTTTATTATATATGATAATAATTTTGATAGGATCCTGGATTAAATCATTAATAAATGGCTTATTTGTTTTATAGGATTCTCTAATAATCCTTTTTAGGTAATTTCTATCTACTGCTTTTTTAATATTTTTTTTAGGAACTGAAATTACTAATTTTATTTTTGATGATTGAGGTTTCGAATTAATCCAAATGATAGTTAGAGATTTACTACGTAGCTTTTGACCTGTTTTATAAATATTATTAATAGATTTTCTTGACAAAGTTTTTTCGTCTTTCAAAATAGCAAGTTTCATTTTAAGATGGTATAATTATTTTGAAAGATAATCATCTAATGCCATGCTCATAGATGGATGCTTTTTATTTGGTGCAGATATATCAACATTCAATCCTGCGTCAATGGCCGCTTGTTCTGTAGATTTTCCAAATACAGCAATTTTAGTATTTTCTTGTTGAAAATTTGGAAAATTGTGGTATAATGAGTCAATATCTTTAGGGCTGTAAAAAACCAATATGTTAAAAGAATTTATTTTAATTTTTTCCAAATTATTTGGAACAGTTTTAAAAAAAACACCTCTTTTATAATTTATTTTACTTTCATCTAGTGCAGTAATAAAATCTTGTTTAATAAAATCAGATGAAACTAACAAGAAGTTGTCACTCTCATGTTTTTCCATTAATTCAATTAAATCTTCGTAACTATTATTAGCAGAATATATTTTTCTCTTTCTATATGCAATGTATTTTTGCAAATAATAAGATACTGCTTCAGAAATACAGAAGTACTTTAATGAGTTAGGCACTGTAATACGCATTTCATCACAAATTCTAAAATAATGATTAACAGCATTTCGACTAGTTAAAATTAGTGAATTATATTTGGGTATACTTATTTTCTTTATTCGGATATTTTTAACCGTTTCTCCCTCTATTTGTAAAAATGGATTAAATGCAATGGTAACATTTCTTTTTTTTGCCAAATCATGAAATGGAGAATTTGCACTCGCAGGAACTGGTTGGGATATTAAAATTTTGATTTTTTTCTTCACAATACAATCAAATTTTGGTGTTTTAATGTAGTAGCGTTAATAGTTTAAAAAAACCTATATATGGTAATACTTCAAGTCCACAAAGGTACAAAATATTATAAAACATAAAGTTAATCTTAAATAGATTTAATCTTTTAAGTAAAATAATCTTTAGTAAAAGGTAGCATAATGCAAATAAATAAAAGATATATATTGAGCCATTTAATATTAATTCCCCTTCATTGTAATATGAAGTGAATAAGATAAAAGGCAAGAATATTAAACTTAACAAAAATAAACTGGTTTCATATTGATCACAATATCGCTTTGCATAATCGTCTATATCAAATAGATTCCCTATAACTCGGGTTATTATTAATCGGAATGAGAACAGTAGTGTTAAACAGCAACTAATTTTAAACACAGTATAAAATGTCATGCTATTCCCATTATTTGTAAATATAAATAGTGATAATACAATGGAACAAATAAAGAGGGTGTTAAGAAAAGTAAAAAAAAGATACAATAAGGGCGTATTCCTATGGTAAGTTATATTATATCTTTGATTGATGAATAACTCTATTAATAGTAAAATGCGTTTTGTGTCTATAAAAAATATAGTTGAGAAAAATATGGTTGACAGAAAAAGAGATAATGTATATATATCGTGTAAATAAAAATTCATATAAAATATGTGCATAATTAATATTATTCTATAAAGCTAAATTATTATTTTTGCTTTCAAAAGAAATTCTATATGGCTAACCAAGATAATTTTAAATCACCAGACTATTATTTATTAGATGAGTTGTTATCAGATGAACACCTTTTAATACGAAAATCAATACGTGAGTTTGTTAAAAAAGAAATTTCTCCGATAATTGAAGAGGCATGTCAAACATGTGTTTTTCCTCATAAAATACTTCCACAATTAGGATCATTAGGTTGTTTTGGACCGTTTATACCAACTGAATACGGTGGAGCAGAACTTGATCAAATATCTTATGGTTTAATTATGCAGGAACTAGAAAGAGGTGATTCAGGCATCAGATCTACTGCATCAGTTCAATCTTCTTTAGTAATGTTTCCTATATTTAAATATGGCACAGAAGATCAAAGAAAAAAGTATTTAAACAAATTGGCTACAGGAGAAATGATGGGATGTTTTGGCTTAACAGAGCCGAATCATGGTTCTAACCCAGGGGGCATGGAAAGCAAGTTCAAGGATATGGGAGATCATTTTTTACTTAATGGATCGAAGTTATGGATTTCTAACTCTCCATTTGCTGATATTGCTATAGTTTGGGCCAAAAATGATAATAATAGAATTCAGGGTCTAATTGTTGAAACTCAATTGGAGGGGGTTTCAGCACCAGAAACACATAATAAGTGGTCCCTACGTGGATCTGTAACAGGTGAACTTATCTTTGATAACGTGAGAGTTCCAAAATCAAATTTATTACCAGGCAAAGACGGTTTAGGAGCCCCTTTAGGTTGTTTAGACAGTGCTAGATATGGAATAGCTTGGGGAGCAATAGGTGCAGCCATGGATTGTTATGATACAGCTTTAAGGTATTCTTTGCAAAGAGAACAATTTGGAAAACCAATTGCCGCTTTTCAGCTTCAGCAAAAAAAATTAGCAGAAATGATCACAGAGATCACAAAAGCGCAGTTTTTAACATGGAGATTAGGAGTTTTAAAAAATGAGAACAAGGCTACCACCGCTCAGATCTCTATGGCTAAGAGAAATAATGTAGCTATGGCTTTAAATATTGCTCGTGAATCTAGACAAGTGTTGGGAGCAATGGGTATTACAGGTGACTATTCTATTATGAGACATATGATGAATTTAGAGTCAGTAATTACTTATGAGGGGACACACGATATTCATTTACTGATTACGGGTCATGATATTACTGGTATTAGTGCGTTTAAATAATTTGTAATTATTTTTTTACGCCTCACAACTTTCGCAAGACTTTTTCTGTTTAAACTTTTGTGCAGCGTTCATGCTGTGTTGATAGTATAAGGACTTCAATCCTAGTTTCCAAGCAGTAATATAAATTTTATTAATTTCCATTGCTGAAGTATCTGGATGAACCATAATATTTACAGATTGTCCCTGGTCAATATAGTTTTGTCTATTTGCTGCTTGATAAATGATGTCCATTTGATCAATTTCTGAATATGTTTTGAAAACATTTTTTTCTTCTTCTGTTAAGAAATCTAAATGTTGTACAGATCCATCATAGTCTCTAATACTTCGCCAGACTTCTTTTGTATTTTCCCCTTTTTTATCTAGCAATTGTACTAAAAAAGGATTTTTAATGGTTGTTTTTACTTTTGCAATATCTTTTACATATATATTAGACCATATCGGTTCAATGCCTTGAGAAACCTGACCTAATATAAATGCAGATGATGTTGTGGGAGCAATTGCATTTAACGTAGCATTACGTCTACCGAGACCTTTTAAAACTTTGGGCTCACTAATTATATTAGCTAATTCTTTTGAAGCTTTATATGATTGATTTTTGATAAACTTAAAAATCTCAGTGTTTAAATTAAAGGCTTCTTGGCTGTTAAAAGAAAGCATTTTCGATTGTAATAATGAGTGCCATCCCAGGACTCCTAGACCTAAGGCGCGGTTTTCTTTTGCAAAGTTATATGCACGTTCCATGAATAGAAATGTTTGCTGATCGTCTCTATCTTCTGAGTCTCTATATGCTTCCAGCTTCTCAGTAAATTCTGTAATTACTGCATCTAAAAAATATACCATTGTTTCAACGGCATCGGTTTCCTTCCATTTTTCATAGTGTAATACATTTAGTGATGAAAGAACGCATACAAAGGACCAATTATCATTTGATGGTAACATGATTTCAGTACATAAGTTACTTGCATTTATTTGGTAATTACCTTTTTTATAAACATCAGGGGCCCCATTATTAGCATTGTCTTTAAAGAATATATATGGGTATCCTATTTCTCCTCTTCTTTGTATAACTTTGGCCCAAGTATTTCTTTTTTCAATATCACCCTGAATCATTTCAGTCATCCATTTATCCGTCACAGTTACCCCATGTGTTAGTTCTTGTATAGGATTTCCCTCTGTTCCAATGTCTAAAAATTCTGAAATATCTTTATGTTCAATTGGAAGATATGGAGAAAACCGTCCTCTCCTTACAGAGCCCTGGCTTACAACATCAACCATACTTTCAAAAAGTTGCATTATGTGGACGGATCCAGAAGCCTGTCCGTTATTTTTGACGGCCGCACCACGATGCCTTAGATGCCCAAAGTATCCTGATGTTCCTCCACCGAGTTTAGACATCATGCCTACTTCAGACTGGGTATATAAAATATTTCCCATATCATCAGAAACATTTGACCCAAAACAACTAATAGGGAGACCTCTTTTTTTTCCAAAATTAGACCAAACTGGTGAAGCCAGCGAGAAAAACCCTTCGGACATGTAATGATAAAACTTATCACTATAACCATCTATTTTTAGAATTTCCTCGGCTCTATCTGCAATTTCCCGTATTCTATTCTCTGGGCTTACTCCAGGAGCTATGTATCCTGCAGCTAAAAAATCACGACTATGCTTGGTTAGCCAATTAAAGTTATTTTCTTTTTTGGTATTATTAGTCAATAATTGTTTTTTTCGCGCATTCAATAACTCTTCTTTATTTAACTGGTACTGATCTTTTTTCTCTTTTCTATGTATCGTTGGTTTTTTCATATTATTTAAGATATTTTTCGACAGATTCATCTTTAACAAACAGATCTTCACCGGTTATACTTTGTGTACGTTTACTATAGTTAATAGAACGCTTAACAAAGAAATCACCATGTTTAGTTCCTATAATTTCATCATTAAACCATTCAGTTTTAGATAATAAGTTTTCATCAGTTTTAAAAATTTTATTAACCCCAATGCTTTCAAGAGATCGATTAAAGCGATCTTTGATAAATTCGTTAATTTCCGATTTGGGTAAAAAATCTAACTCCCCTTCTTCAAAGATCCAATCAATAATTGCACTCTCAGCCTCAAAGGCTTTTTTGCACATGTCTTGGATTCGGTTTTCATAATCTTTATCAAACCATTCAGGATTTTCAGTCTTAAGTATTTTAATTAAATCTATGCCAAAGTCTCCATGAATTTGTTCTTCTTTAGAAGTTGCTTCTACAACGTTGGAAATTCCTTTAAGCATATTTTTGTGCTTATTGAAAGCCATGATGATTAGAAATTGGGAAAATAATGAAACGTGTTCAATAAATAATGAGAAAAGTAAAACAGATTCAGCATAATCTTGATTGTTTTCACTTTTTGAATTTGACAAAGCAGTTTCGAGGTATTTTACACGCTTCATGATTACAGGCTTTTTCTTCAGGACTTCAAATTCCTTATTAAGGCCTAGGATTTCTAACAAATGTGAATATGCGTCGGCGTGTCTAACTTCGCTTTCTGCAAAAGTTGCACCAACAGAACCAATTTCAGGCTTAGGTATTTTTTGAAAAATATCACCCCAAAAACTTTTTACTGCAACTTCAATTTGTGAGATGGCAAGCATTGTATTTTTGATCGCACTACACTCATGATTAGTGAGACTAGTTTTAAAATCTTGTATGTCACTAGTAAAATTAAACTCAGAATGAATCCAGTATGAATGGCGGATAGCAGGAACATATTCGTATAATTCAGGATATTCATAAGGCTTTAAATTGATACGTTTTTCAAACATATCTCTTTGGCGCTTTTTGGCTTGAGTATTTCTATATAATATGTATGCTTTTGCAACATCTAAGTATTTGCTTTGCATTAGCTTATGTTCTACTAAGTCTTGAATTTCTTCTACGTTGGGAACATAGTTTGGGCTTTCTTTTTTTCTACTTAACAACTCGTTGTATACATCCATTGAAACGGCTTCGGCGTCTTTTACATCGCCATTTTTTACAGATATCATAGCTCTTAAAATAGCATCTGTTATTTTTTCAAGTTCAAATGGTTTTTTGGCAAAGTTCCTCTTAAAGATATTTTCAATCTGTATATTCTGCATAGTTATAGTTAACAATTATGTATATAATATTTTTTGGGGGCGAGCAGACCACAAGCTGTTCTTATGTATGTGCTGTCGACAAAGATTTAATTTTAAATTAAAATTTACAATAGAGAACCCAAAATATATTTATTTAGTTTTTAACAACGATTGTTATTAACTTTTTTATAATAGACTTGCAACGTGAAATTTTTATAATTCAAATAAATATTTGACGATAAAAAATTCTGTTTTTTAGGTCAAAACAATTATTATTATGTAAGTTAATCAATAGTAATGTAAATGTGATAATTTAAATTAATGTTAATATGCAAGATCTAAAAAAGATTATAAGTCATTGTAAAGAATATGGATTTATATTTCCATCTAGTGAAATATATGATGGATTATCGGCCATTTATGACTATGGACCATTCGGTGTAGAGTTAAAAAATAATATTAAAAAGTATTGGTGGAAGTCCATGGTTCAGGAGAATGAAAATATTGTAGGAATTGATTCAGCAATTTTCATGCACCCTTTAATATGGAAAGCTTCTGGCCATGTAGATGCATTTAATGATCCCCTAGTAGACAATAAAGATTCTAAAAAACGTTATAGAGCTGACAATTTAGTTGAGGACGAAATGGAAAAGTATCAGCAAAAAATTGACAAAGAAATAAAAAAAGCTCAAAAAAGATTTAGCCCAAATTTTGATTTGGAACAGTTTGTGGCTACTCACCCTCGAGTTGTTAAGTATACAAAAAAAATAGATGATGTTAAATTAAAACTAAGCACGGCATTAGTAAATAATAATATGTCGAGTATTAAAGAAATTATAGAAGAACTTGAGATTCGATGCCCAGTTTCAGGCACCTCCAATTGGACAGATGTAAGGCAGTTTAATTTAATGTTTGATACAAAAATAGGTGCTGTTAGTGATGATGCCAGTAAACTATATTTGCGCCCGGAGACGGCTCAAGGTATATTTGTTAATTTTTTAAATGTTCAAAAAAGTGCAAGAAAAAAAATTCCATTTGGAATCGCTCAAATTGGCAAAGCTTTTAGAAATGAAATTGTAGCTAGACAATTTATTTTTAGAATGCGAGAGTTTGAACAAATGGAAATGCAATTTTTTGTTTCCCCAGGAGATGAACTTAAATGGTATAACTACTGGAAAGATCAAAGAATGGAATGGCATAAAAGTTTAAATTTATATCGCGCTGACTATAAATTTCACGATCATGCCAATTTAGCTCATTATGCTAATGCTGCTTGTGATATTGAATTTAAATTTCCAATAGGATTTAAAGAATTAGAGGGGATTCATTCGCGAACAGACTATGATTTGTCACAACATCAGAAATTCAGTAAGAAAAAATTGTCATATTTTGATACAAATATGAACAAAAGCTATGTCCCTTATGTAGTTGAAACTTCAGTAGGTTTAGATAGGTTATTTTTATCTGTTTTATGTGGTTCTTTTATAGAAGAAAATGTGCAAAATGAAACAAGAATAGTTTTGAAGATACCACCACATTTAGCTCCCGTAAGTGTTGCTGTTCTGCCTCTAATAAAAAAAGATGGATTAAGTGATAGGGCCCGCAAGATATACGATGATTTAAAATTAAAATTTTCTTGTCATTTTGAAGAAAAAGATTCAATAGGTAAGCGATATAGACGGCAAGATGCTATCGGAACACCAATTTGCATTACAATTGATCATGAAACTTTAAATGATAACAATGTTACATTCCGGGATCGAGATACAATGGAACAAAGACGAGTATCTGTAGATAAATTAAGAGAATGTATTATAGAGACGCTTGATATTTAGATTCAACTCGCTTCCAGTCAACTATGTTCCAGAAGGCAGAGATGTAATCTGGTCGTCTGTTTTGATAATTAAGATAATATGCATGTTCCCATACATCTAATCCTAAAATAGGCGTGCCCTTACAATCGCTATTATTCATAATTGGGTTATCTTGGTTAGCAGATGAACAGATACTTAATGTACCATTTTGTGCACACAGCCATGCCCATCCAGAACCAAAGCGCGTTGCCGCAGCTTGATTAAATTTTTCTTTCATAGTATCAAGGCTTTCAAAATTTTTATTTATCAAATCCATAAAATCGTTAGATGCTTTTTGTGGATTTGGACTTAAAATTTCCCAAAAAAGACAATGATTATAGTAGCCTCCACCATTGTTTCTAATTGCATTTGGTAAATTAGGGGTTTTTAAAATTTGCTCTATTGATTTGTTTTCGAATTCAGTTCCTAAAACTGCATTATTTAAATTATTTGTATAGCCTGCATGATGTTTTGAATGATGTATTTCCATTGTTTTTTCATCAATGTGAGGCGCTAATGCATTGTAGTCATAATTTAATTTTGGTAGTTCAAAAGCCATAGTGTAGTATTTTAATTTTTAATCAAAGATAATGAAGTTGAAATAATTTCATCATTTTGGTTTAAAAATATTTGCATGTCTTCCCAGCCCCAGTATTGACGAATAATCAAAGCGCTAAGTCTTTCAATAATATGAGATCTATAATTATTAAATTCATTGTTTAATTGGGTTATGTTACTATTACCTAATTCAGATATAATCCAATTATTTATTTTCAGTAACATGTTATTTTTTTCAAAATTAGAAATCTTAAATTCTATTGACTGTAGGTTTGACATTTTAGATCGATAATTATCTACGTAATCGAAGGCTAAATCATTAAAAAAATCACTTGTATATAAATAGACTAAGCTTGTTGGTAAAGAATCTGTTTTTGATTGCACTATATAATCTGGCGTTATACCACCACCACCAAAAACTACTCTGCCATCTAGTGTAGTAAATTTTTGCAGAGAGTCGGATTTTTGTGAATTTTCACGCAAGTACATTTCACTAAAGTAATCATCATGGCCATCTGCATAAGGCTTTTGAATACACCGACCAGAGGGTGTGTAGTATCTAGATACAGTTAATCTTATTAACCCACCATTATCCAAAGGTATTTGTTCTTGTACTAATCCTTTTCCGAAACTTCTTGTCCCTATGATTAAACCTCTTCCATGGTCTTGGATCGCGCCTGCAACAATTTCACTAGCAGAAGCAGAACCTTCGTCAATTAAAACATGTACATCTTCAGTTTTAAAATTTCCGAAATAATTAGAATAATATTTTTGCTCTTTTCTAGCTTTACCTTTTGTATAAACTAGTAATTTGCCTCCTTCAAAAAATTCATTTAATATATCGATTGCTTGGTCTAAATATCCACCACTATTACCCCTTAAGTCTAATATAAGGTTTTCTATATTATAATTATCTTGAAGCTCCTTCAACCTGTCTTTAAATTCATTAAATGTTGTTGCAGAAAATCGATTCAATTTAATATATCCAATTTTGGGAGCTATTTCATAAGCAACATCTAGACTGAATAGTGGAATTTTTCCTCTTAAGATATTAATAAATCTAATATTTGTGTCCCGCCGATTTTGAATACCAATTTGCACCTTAGATCCTTTTTTGCCTCTTAGTTTGCTAATAACACCTTGGTTTGTAATTCCTATTCCTGCAACGTTTTCATCTTCGATCATTACAATTCGATCACCGGATTGCAATCCTTTTTTTTCTGAGGGGCCATTTGGAATAACATTAACAATTACGATAGTATCTCTGTGTATTGAAAATTCTACACCTATTCCCTCAAAACTACCTTGCATCATTTCCATCGAGGATGATACGTCGTCTTTGTTCATGTAAATAGAATGCGGATCTAAGTTTGTTAGTATCTGATGTGCTGAATTTTCAATCAAGGAATCAATATTTATAGAATCGACATAATTTTCTTCTATCTGATTCAGAATAGAGCTAATAGTGTTTTTAGTCTCATGTTTATTATTAACTGCAAAGGGTTTTATATTATAAAAGTTTACTACTACAAGGATTATAACTATACTCCATAGTAATCCTGAAAAAGATGAATTAACATTGTTTGTCATATCTTGTTGTTTAGTTTACTTAGATGTAATATTTCGACACCAGCTTTTTTTAAGAAATCAATTCCAGAAGTGTCTTTATATTCTTTGTGAAAAATAACTTTTTTAATCCCAGACTGGTGAATAAGTTTACTACATTCTTTGCATGGTGACAATGTTAAATACAAGCTCGCACCATGACAAGATTGCCCGTATTTTGCACATTTTAATATTGCATTTCCTTCAGCATGTAATACATACCATTTAGTTTCTTTATTGGGCAATTCACATTTATTTTCGAAGCCTGAGGGTGTGCCATTATACCCGTCAGAAATAATCATATTATCTTTTACAATTAAGGCTCCTACTTTTTTTCTAGTACAATGAGAAAGTTGTGACCACTCTATTGCCATCTTCATATATGCTTGATCGTATCTGTTTTGTTTCTTTTTAGTATACATTCTACTTCGCTTTGTACCCAGAGTGGGAATCGAACCCACACTCCGTTGCCAGAACTGGATTTTGAATCCAGCGCGTCTACCAATTCCGCCATCTGGGCATTATTCCCTGCGATAATTAGAGCAAATCTAAATTAATTACTTCAAATTAAATGAGTTAATTTAGATTAATTGCTTAAATTTGCAGGCTATAGTAAATATAGTAATAAGAACATTACATTTTATAGATTTATGGATAAGAATGTAAAAATATTTTCGGGAAGGCACTCTACCGAACTTGCAGCGAAAATTGCGCGATCCTATGGAGCATCTTTGGGAAATGTTGTGTTCAATAATTTTAGTGATGGAGAATTTCAACCATCCTTTGAAGAGACCGTAAGAGGTCAAAAAGTATTTATTGTTCAGTCTACGCCACCTCCTTTTGATAATTTATTAGAATTATTATTGATGATTGATGCTGCAAAAAGAGCATCAGCCAAGGAAATTATTGCCGTTGTACCATATTTTGGCATGGCTAGGCAGGATAGAAAAGATAAGCCTAGAGTTCCTATTGGTGCAAAATTGTCTGCAAATTTAATTAGCTCAGCCGGAGCTACAAGATTGATAACTATTGATTTACATGCAGATCAAATTCAGGGATTTTTTGAAGTACCAGTTGATCATTTATTTGCATCGACAGTGTTTATTAAATATATACAGTCATTAAAATTACCAAATCTACTTATTGCTTCTCCTGATGTAGGAGGTTCAAAAAGAGCAAATGCATATGCTAAGCATTTTAATTGTGATATAGTTATTTGCTATAAAAAAAGAAAAGTTGCTAATGAGGTAGCGGAAATGAAAATAATAGGTAATGTTGAGGGCAAGGATGTTGTCTTAGTTGATGACATGATTGACACAGGTGGAACCTTAGTTAAAGCTGCTAATATGATGAAGAATTTAGGAGCAAATAGTGTACGTGCAATATCTACCCATCCTGTTTTGTCGGGTAAAGCATATGATAATATTCAAAATTCTTTAATAGAGGAGTTAATCGTTAGCGATACATTACCTATGATTAAAGAAATAGAAAAAATAAAAGTATTAACAATAGCGGATTTATTTGCTGATGTTATTCAAAGTATTAATAAAAATGAATCAATAAGTTCACAGTTTATAATTTAAAAAAAAAAGTAATATGAAATCGGTATCTATAAAAGGAATAGCGAGAGTAGATTTGGGAAAAAAATTTGCTAAGCGATTAAGAAAGGAACAAAATGTTCCATGTGTTATCTATGGAGGAAATGAAGAGCCTATACAGTTTTATGCGCATGAAAATGAATTCAGAAAAATTGTATATACACCTAATGTTTATCTAGTAGACGTTGTGGTAGGTGAAAAAACATTTAAAACAATAATGGGGGACATTCAGTTTCATCCTGTCACAGATAAAATTTTGCACATTGACTTCTTGCGTGTTTTTGATGATCAGGTTGTTAAAATAAATGTGCCAGTTGATATAATAGGAAATTCTATTGGTGTGCGTAATGGAGGTAGATTAGCTATTAATATGAGACGCTTATTGATCGAAGCTCTACCTGGCAACTTGCCAGAAAATATAGAAATAGATATTTCTAGCTTAAAAATAGGAACTTCTATTAGAGTTAATGAACTTTCACGGGATAGTATAAAATTCTTAAACAATATTGATGATGTAATTGTAGCTGTAAAAACAGCCAGAGCAGCGGTTGAAGAAGAAGAAGAAATTTCGTCTACTGAAGCAGGTGATGAAAACACAGCTGCATCAGGTGATGAAAACACAACTGAAAGTGGAGATAGCTCATCATAGCATTTTTTTAATATAATCTAATATGGATAAATTCCTTTTAGTTGGGTTAGGTAATCCAGGTGAAAAATACCATGACACTAAGCATAACATAGGCTTTAGAATAGCCAATTTGCTTGTTAAGCGATTTCAGAGTGATTTTAAACTCGTTAAATATGGAGAGCTGGCAGCATTTAAAATAAAAGGACATCAGATTTATGTGCTAAAACCATCAACTTTCATGAATTTGAGCGGTAAGGCAGTAAGATATCATATGTTACATAATAAAATCAAATTAAATAATTTATTGATTTTCACAGATGACTTACATTTACCATTTGGTAACATTAGATTAAAAAGTAAGGGATCCGATGGCGGACATAATGGTCACAAAGATATTATAGAAAAATTAAGCACATCTGATTATCCTCGCCTTAGGTTTGGTATTGGCAATAAGTTTCAAAAAGGAAGCCAATCTAATTATGTCCTTAGTGATTGGACGGATAAAGAATCAATACAATTAGATAATTTTATTGATTTGGCTGTAGATGCAATTGTTAATTTCTGTATATTGGGATTAGATAACACAATGTCACAATTTAATTCATGATAAGAATCGTTACATGTAGTATAGTATTATTGTTTCAAATTGTATTTTCTCAACATTATGACATTGGATACAATACACATTATAAGCAAATTGTTGAAATTCAATTAGATGACAAAAACTTTAAAGCAGTCGATTTTATTATTGATGATAATAAAAAGGTGACTAAAATTTTCAATCTTCAAAATACCATAATTGAAGAATTAGTTTTTGTTGATGACATTTTAGTTTCGGGAGTAGAATACTTTACTAACCCTAAATTCCCATTTTTAAAAACCCCACGAAGTTTTATTATGCAAACAATAGAGCAAGAGGTAGCCAATTATTATAATATTCAATTCACATCTTCTTTAATTAAGTATTTGCCAAAACTTAAAAAAGCAGTTTTCAATGTTAGATTATATAATTCAACAAAAAATAATAATTTTTATATTCTGAACACAGGTCATGGATCAAAAATATATTATAAAGAATAATATTATGCAATAAATTATTTTTTTAATCGTTTCTACTGTACATATCAAATTATACGGGGGTATTATTCTGATAAAAAGAGGGGGCATCTAAGCCCCCTCGTCTATTTATAGTGCTTTATAATTTTGTTTCTTATATGTATTTTATTTAATATTGTTAATTGTTGAAGTCCAGAGATCAATTAAATAACGGGGCGATTCCGAAAAGCCAAAGAGTAGGATAAAAATAATATAAAAAAATGAAAAATTTACGTGCTATCTGTGTATTGTTTACAGTGCTATTATTAATAACAAGTTGTAGTTTAACTCTTCCTGTTAGTGCCACTAGCAACCCAGTGGGATCGAAAGTCGGAACAGCAAAAGCATCAGGCTTTTTCGGGTATCTTTATTTAGACGCTGACGCAAGTATTCAAACAGCTGCTAAAAATGGAGGTATTACTAAAATATCAACGGTTGATCTTAAGCAAACTAACTTTTTGAATATTTTTACTGGTTATGAAGTTATTGTAACAGGCGAGTAAAAATACTCCGTAGTATTGATTAAAAGATTTATATAGCTAAATGCGTATGAGAAATTTAAGTTTGTTATTCTTTATGATAATATCTTCACATTTACTTGGTCAGGGTCAAGTTACTTTGTTGTCTAAAGAAGATATAGGCAAAGATGCTATTGAAAAAACGTGGCACCAAAATGGTCAATTAGAATTTGAGGGAAGTTATAGTTATGGAAAAAAACACGGAACTCACAGATGGTGGTATGAAAATGGTCAATTAGAATTTGAAGAATACTATAATTATGGAAAAAAACATGGGGTTTTTAAAGGTTGGTGGCAAAATGGTCAATTAGATTATGAGGGGCATTTTCAATATAATCAAAGAGATGGAATCTGGAAAGCATATTATGAAAACGGGCAGATAAGGCAAAAAACTGATTTTATATTGCAAAGGAAATTATCTGAAACATGTTTTACCGAAAGTGGTGATGAGATTGATTGCGAAGAATCTTTAGATGGTATTTGGTGGTGGAAAGACGAAAAATGTTTTGATAGGCATGGCGATGAAATTAATTGTCATGATTATTACTTAGGATCATTTTAATATCTTTTTTCGATTACGAAATCTAAAAATATATAGCACTATTAAACCTGTAATATTTGAAAACCAGACATATGGTGTTGCCCATGATATGCCGTTAAATTTTACTTCGATTAATGGCCATAGAATAGGAGTAGGAAAAAAATCTGCTGTATGAAAAGGAAAATCTAATAAAATATGAGCAGGCCAAGCTAACATTGCGAACGCAAATTTTTTATTGCCGTATAAATACACTAACATAATTGTAATTGCCGCAATTAATAGACTGTGTGATATATCATAAGCATTATATAGCCATTCTGGTAAATCCATATTCCTATAATTAATATTTTCAGATAAAAACAGGTTTTTAATAAATGATATTATAAATAAAATACCAAAAGAACATAAATCTGGCAGAGCTCCAAAAAATAAACTCCAATAAGGGTGCCCTCGATATCCAAAAAAACCTCGTCCCCATAATGCGTGACTTAAAGTATCCATAACTTTTTTATTTTCTTATGTATAGTAGCAAAGATATTAAATAATTGTCTTGAACCTAGTAATCACCACTTAGTGAATAGATAATATTAGATGTTGCACTGCCGTCTTTTAGCTCAAATATTTTTTGCCAAGCATTCCATTTTCAGGTTGAAATATAAGATCTATAATAGTTATCATAAACTTTAGATTCAACTTTTTACAAATTAAAGGATTGAATTTAATCAAAAGAAATTCATAACTATTTAGAATGATTGTTCCAACAACTATTTAATATATTTATATATTTAAAATATATTAATCAATAATATTTTAAATTATGGAAGCATTAGGTTTAATGTTAGTTGTTTATTTAGTTGTAATTATTTTGTTATTTATAGTTCCAATATGGAAACTATATGAAAAAGCTGGTCAGCCTGGATGGGCGGTTTTAGTACCGATTTATAATATAATAATTTGGTTGAGAATTATTGGGAAGCCTTGGTGGTGGTTATTGTTAATGATGATTCCATATGTAGGTTTAATCTGGTCAATTTGGTCAATTAATTTACTTGTTAAAAGATTTGGCAAAAGTGAAGGTTATACAGTTGGTATAATCTTTTTAGGTTTTATTTTTGTGCCAATGCTTGGTTATGGTAGCTCAAAATATATTCCGTTAGAAAAATAGCGAAATAGAAAAAAGTAGATTACTTAAAGACAGTTAGGCTTGCAAGCCTAACTGTCTTTAAACTATCTTTTCAGAGAGGGTAAAATTCGATTTACCAAAACAAATTTTTGAATTTAAAATTACAGTTTCATCCAGTCAATTGAATCAATATAGATATTCAAAACAAAAAATAATTGTAACGGAACCAGTGATTAATTTGATAAAATTGATAACGATTTAATTCATTAGATTTGTAACATGAAACATCTATATATAATATTATTGGTTTTGCCATTGATTGGGCTTGGACAAGACAAAATTGGAAAACTAAATATGTATGTTGATGGTGGAACTTTTGTTGTTATCAATTCAGTCTTTATCAATGTTGAAAGACATCTTGCCAGTTCAAAATCTAATAAATTACATTTATATTTTAGAGGATCTTATGGTGATGTTACACTTTTTTCGGGTGGATCGGGAACATCTTCTTTTCACAGGAACACTCAGACTTTAATGAGTTCACTTACAATTTTAACAGGAAAGGGTGATCATCATTTTG